>JBBSHM010000034.1:0-26391 GCA_038253125.1 Acidimicrobiales bacterium | reverse complement strand
GAGGCGGAGGCCGAAGGCCAGCGCCCGCTGGGCGACGAGGGCGCCTATGCGGCCGAGGCCGATGATGCCGAGGACGCGGCCGTGCAGCTCGACGCCCTCCCACTTGCTGCGCTCCCAGCGACCGGCGGTGAGGGCGGCGTGCGCCTGCGGAATGTTGCGGGCCTGGGCCAGGAGCAGGGCGATGGTGTGCTCGGCGGCAGACAGCACGTTGCTCTGCGGGGCGTTGACCACCATGACGCCCTTGCGGGTGGCGGCGGGCACGTCGACGTTGTCAAGGCCGATCCCGGCCCGGCCTACGACGACGAGGTCGGTTCCGGCGGCGAGGACATCCTCGGTCACCTTGGTGGACGAGCGGATGACCAGGGCGTTGGCGCCGGGCACCGCCGCCAACAGCTCCTCGGGGGCAAGGCCCAGGCGGACGTCCACCTCATGGCCGGCGGTGCGCATGGCAGCCAGCCCCGACTCGGCAAGCTCTTCGGTTACAAGCACACGTCCCATGTCGAGCCAGTCTGACGGCCGCCCGGGCCGAACCGCCAACACAGACGCTTTCGAGGGCTCAACCGACCCGGCTGACCAGCACGTGGACGTTCCAGGCGACCACGGCCACGTACAGCACGTTCACCCAGCACAGAGCGAGGACGGCCCTGCGGATCAGCGGGGCCGTCAGGTGGCGGAACCCGGCGAGGATCGGGATGCCGAGCTTGATGGCCACGCCCCAGCCGCCGCCGATCACGAGCACCATCAGCGGGTTGGCCTCGACGGCGCCGCGCTGCAGCAGGTACCTGGTGAGCAGGAGGTCGACGGCGTTCAGGAGGACGATCCCGACGACCGCCACGAACCTGAGGCGAACGAGATCGTCCTCGCCCCGCCCGCGGATCCGGCTCTGCTCCAGCACCATCGTGTCGCTCATGGCCCAGTGCTTCGCCGTCCACCCGCCCGGCACCTGCCGGGCCGGCATGTTCAGCTGAAGAGCGTTCAGCCGAAGAGCTTCTGGAGGCGGGTGATGCCCTCGACCAGGTCGTCGTCGCCCAGGGCGTAGGAGAAGCGGGCGTATCCGGGGGCGGCGAATGCCTCGCCCGGCACGAAGGCCACCTTCGCCTCCTCCAGCACCTGGGCGGCCAGCTCGAGGGTCGTCGGGGCCTCGTCGCTCAGGAGCCCGGTGAGGTTGGCGAAGGCGTAGAAGGCGCCCTGCGGCTCGGCGCAGGTGACCCCGTCGATCTCGTTGAGCATCCGGTGGATGACCTGGCGGCGGCGGTCGAAGGCGGCACGCATCATGGCCACGGCGTCGAGATCTCCGGAGACGGCCTGCAGGGCGGCGCGCTGGGCCACGTTGCACACGTTCGAGGTGGCGTGGCTCTGCAGGTTCACTGCGGCTGCCACGACGTCGGGGGGGCCCAGCAACCACCCGACCCGCCAGCCCGTCATGGCATAGGTCTTGGCAACGCCGTTCACGACGATGGTGCGCTCGGCCATGGACGGGACCACCACGGGCAGGCTGTGCATCGACGCCGACCCGTAGGTGAGGTGCTCGTAGATCTCGTCGGTGATCACCCACAGACCGTGCTCGTCGGCCCATCGGCCGATGGCGCCGACCTCCTCCCCGGAGCAGACGGCGCCGGTCGGGTTCGACGGGCTGCAGAACAGCAGGGCCTTGGTGCGGGGCGTACGGGCCGCCTCGAGCTGATCGACGGTGGGCTTGAAACCCGTCGCCTCGGTGGTGGCCACCTCGACCGGCACGCCGCCGGCCAGACGGATGGCCTCGGGATAGGTGGTCCAGTAGGGCGCCGGCAGGATCACCTCGTCGCCCGGGTCGATGATGGTGGCAAAGGCCTGCTCGACCGCCTGCTTGGCCCCGTTGGTGACGAGCACCTGGGCGGCGGCGACCTGGTAGCCGGTGTCGCGCGCGGTCTTGGCGGCGATGGCCTGCCGCAGCTCAGGCAGCCCGGCCACCGGGGTGTAGCGGTGGTTCCTCGGGTCATGGCAGGCGGCGGCGGCGGCCTCGACGATGGCGGCCGGGGTGGGGAAGTCGGGCTCGCCGGCCCCGAACCCGATGACCGGCTCGCCGGCTGCCTTCATCGCCTTGGCCTTGGCATCTATGACGAGGGTGGCCGAGGGGGCCACGGCGGCGATCCGGGCGGAGATTCGGGCCATGCCTGCCATGCTGGCAGAGTGGCCAACCCCCCTGAATCTCCCGCCGCCATCGTCCTGCCGGATGACCTCAAGCCGGCCGACGGCCGCTTCGGCTGCGGCCCGTCCAAGGTCCGCCCCGAGTCGGTGGCCTCGCTGGCCGAGCGCTCCGGCGACTGGATGGGCACCAGCCACCGCCAGAAGCCGGTGAAGGAGGTCGTGGGCCGGATCCGGGCCGGCATGGCCTCGCTGTTCTCGCTGCCCGACGGCTACGAGGTGGTGCTGGGCAACGGCGGGGCCACCGCCTTCTGGGACGCCGCCACCTTCTCGCTGATCGAGGCCCGCAGCCAGCACCTGGCCTTCGGCGAGTTCTCCTCGAAGTTCGCCGCCGCCTGCGCCTCGGCCCCCCATCTCCTCGACGCCCAGTCCCTCACCTCACCGGCCGGCACGGCGCCGTCGTTCGCGCCTGCCGCCGGCATCGACGCCTACTGCCACCCCCACAACGAGACCTCGACCGGCGTCATGGTCACGCCGCAGCGCCCCGAGGGCGCCGACGACGGTGCCCTGGTCCTGGTCGACGCCACCTCCGGGGCCGGTGGCCTGCGATTCGACCCGAGCGACGTCGACGCCTACTACTTCGCCCCCCAGAAGTGCTTCGCCTCGGACGGCGGCCTGTGGCTGGCCCTGCTGTCACCGGCCGCCCTCGAACGCATCGGCCGCCTCTCGGCCAGCCGCTGGGCGCCGGCCTTCCTGAACCTGCAGATCGCCGTCGACAACAGCCGCCTGGACCAGACCTACAACACCCCGGCGCTGGCCACTTTGTGGATGACCCTGCAGCAGGTCGAGTGGATGAACGACCACGGCGGCCTGGAGTGGGCGGCCAGCCGCAGCGACGACAGCGCCGAGCGCCTGTACGGCTGGGCCGACAAGGCCAGCTACGCCACCCCCTTCGTCGAGAAGCTCGATGAGCGCAGCCGGGTGGTCGGCACCATCGACCTTGACGACGCCGTGCCGGCCGACCAGGTCAACGCCGTGCTGCGGGCCAACGGGATCGTCGACACCGACGGCTACCGCAAGCTGGGCCGCAACCAGCTGCGGGTCGGCATGTTCCCAGCCGTCGACCCCGACGACGTCGAAGCCCTGACCAGGTGCATCGACCACATCGTCAGCCGCCTGACGTAGCCCGAGGACGTTGCCGCCGTCTCAGGCATCTGTCGGGAGTAGCTGTCGCCCAGGGGGGGGTTTGTCCCGACAGTTCCCCCGGGGTCAGGTCAGTAGACGGGAGATGGTGGCGTGGTCGGCTTGGCCGTCGTGGGTGAGCTCGCCGTCGCGCAGGGCCAGGCAGCGGGTGGCGCGGTCGACGTACTCCATCTGGTGGGTGGCGACGACCACGGTGGCGCCCGAGTCGGCGGCCTCGTCCAGCAGCTCCATCAGGGCGGCTTTCCCGGCCTGGTCCAGGCCGATGAAGGGCTCGTCGACCACCAGCACCTCGAAGGGGCGCACCAGGCCGAGGACGAGTGAGGTCTTCTGGCGCAGGCCGCGGGAGAAGCGGGCGGGGAGGTCGTCGAGGCGGTTGCTCAGGCCCAGCCGGTCGATGAGGTAGGCCGAGCGGTCCTGCCAGCCGTCGGTGTCGTGGAGGCGGGCCACGAACTCGACGTGCTCGGCCAGCGACAGGTCGTCGTAGAGCACCGGGTCATCGGGGAGGTACGAGAGGGCGGCTCGAGCGTCGATCGACCCGGCCGGATCTCCGGCGACCTCGGCCTCGCCGGCGCTCGGCTCGAGCAGCCCGGCCAGCATGCGCAGCAGCGTCGTCTTGCCCGAGCCGTTGGTGCCCACCAGCACGATCCGCTCGGCCGGCTTCACCGACAGGTTGAGGGGCGCCAGGGCCACCAGCTCGCCGTACGCCTTCGACAGCTCCCGGGTCTCAAGGGCCAGAGGCAGCGGCTCGGCCTTCGACGACACGGGCGGCGAACCTACCCGTCCGGGCGGGCCGCCTTGCCTCCGCCCGCGCCGGTCGCCTTGCCGGCTTCGGACAGGAAGCCCTGAAGCTCCTCACGGAACCGCACCCAGGCCAGGGTCAGGCCGCCGAGCACGCCGATGAGGGGCAGCAGGATCTGGATCGCCGCCCCGCCAGGCGGCAGGCCCCGCTTGGCCGCCGCCTGGCCGACGAGCACCGGCACGATCCCGAGGATGGCGCACAGAGGTGGGAAGCCCATCCGGAAGATGGCCCGGGTGCCGGCGATCTCGGGGGTCAGCAGAGCGCCGTCGGTCGGGACGTCGGGCCCCTTGATCGTCGACACCGCAGCGCCGCAGCAGGCCAGCACACCGGTGGCGAGAGCGGCCGGCACGCCGACGGCGAAGGCCGTGCCGGCCGGCGCGCCGACGGCGATGGCGGCCAGGATCCCCACCAGTCCGAGGATGCTCAACGCCGCCATGGGCACGGCGAGCAGCAGGGCCCGCAGGGCGCCCGGGGGCCGGGGCACCGACTCCTCCCGGTCGGGGTGGTCCAGCTGCTGGGCCAGCGGCTCGATGGCGTCGAGGGCGGCCAGGTAGGCGCACATGCCGGCCGGCACGATCAGCACCTTGGTGCCGGCCCAGGCCCCGGCGCACAGCAGCCCGGCGGCGCCGGCCAGCACCACCAGCCGCAGGAGCCGGCCAGCCGGCCAACGTGACAGGTTCTGCAGGCTGCGCCGCAGCGCCAACAGGGCGGGCGGCTTCGGCCCGGGCGTGGCGGTCCCTCCTGGGCCGGTGGCTCCGGTGGGGCCGTCCGGCGACCGTCCTGCCGGTCGTCCGGGTCGCAGCGCATGGCGTCCGCCGATGCGCACCCAAGGCCGGTTCCGGGGCCGCTCCTGGGCCAGCTGGCGGCGCAGCACGAGCACGGTGCGGACGTCGCCCAGCGTGGCGGCGAAGCGCAGCTGTCCCACCAACCGACCACGATCCTCGGCCGCCTCGAGCGAGGTCCCGCCGACGCCGAGCAGGCCCAGGGGCACGAGCAGCACCGGGAGCAGGCCGACGAGGTCCACCGCCTTGAAGCGCAGCGGGGTCAGGGACAGGGCGCCCATGAACGTGAGGGGCGAGGTGCTGACGCCCCGCCAGAGGTCGAACCCCGACCAGGCCAGCACGACCAGGGCCAGAAGGCCGCTCAGAGATCGGCCGAGCCGCCGGCCGCTCACGACCAGGGCGGCGCCGAGCGAGGCGGCGGCCACGCCGGCTCCGACGACGGCACCGGTGGCGACCCACGAGAGCGCCGGCCGCGGCAGCCGGTGGCTGGCGTTGACGCCCGCTACCGCGCCGGCCGCCGTGCCGGCGAAGAGCCCGTAGCGGATCTGGCGCAGCGCCGGCGCCCGCAGCGCCGCGGTGCGGTCCACCGGGGCGAGCAGGACGTGGCGGACGTCGGCCGGCGGCAGGGCCAGCGGTCCCCCCCGGCCGCCCGAGCGGATGCCGACGACCACAGCGAGGGCCACCAGAAGCCCGATGGCGGCAGGACCGTGCTGGAGCACCGCCTGCAGCTCACCCCGGTCAACCGCACGGTCGCCGGCCAGGTTGGACAGGCCGACGACCCCGAGCGAGCCGAGCAGGCCGCCGAGGTACACGTTGTAGAGCGCCTCAAAGCGGTCGACGTTGGCCAGCCGGTTGCGGCGGCGAGCCCGCTGGAGGCCCCGCAGCGCTTCGAGGCCATGGCTGTCGCCCGGGGCCCCGTCGTCCTCGTCAGCGGTGGCGGCGGTGGCGGACATGCCCGGAAGACGCTACCGGTGCGGTCTAGCCTCCCCGAGGTGCGGCGCACCCGGGCGGTGGTGGTCGTCGCCCTCCTGTGGCTCGTGGCCGGGCTGGCCGCGCCCGCCGCCGCCGCCACACCACCGCCACCGCCACCGCCACCGCCGGCGAGTCCCCCGACGACCGTCGCCCCGCCCAAGGCCTACGTGCTGGTCGACGCCGACACCGGCGCCGTCCTGGCCGCCAGCGCCGACCGGGAGCCCCGCCCTCCGGCCTCGCTCACCAAGGTCCTCACCGCCCTGGCCGCCTCGGCCACCCTCCCCCACGACGGAACCCTGAAGATCAGCGAGCGGGCGGCGGCCCAGCCGGCCAACAAGGTCGACGCCAAGGCTGGTCAGGCGTGGCCGATCGTCGACGCCATGCACGTCATGCTCCTCCAGTCGGCCAACGACATCGCCCTGGCCTTCGCCGAGGCGGTTGGTGGCACGGCCGAGGAGTTCCAGGGCGTCCTGGCCCGCACGGCCGCGGCGATCGGCATGCAGGACCCCCAGACGTGGCACGACCCCGCCGGGCTCGACGACGGCGAGTCGCTCGGGGGCGGCAACGCCGTGTCGGCCCGTGACATGGCCATCGCCGGCCGGGCCCTCATCGCCGACCCATGGCTGAGCCCGATCTCGGCCAAGCCCCGATACGTCTTCACCGCCCCCGATGGTGTGGTGCACGACGCCCTGAACCACAACAAGCTGGTCCTCGGCCGCTACCCCGGGGCGATCGGCGGCAAGACCGGCTACACCCGCAAGGCCGGGAACAGCCTGCTCGCCGCCGCCCAGCGCAACGGGCGGACGATGCTGAGCGTCGTCATGGACACCAGGGACGAGTACGGCTTCACCACCCAGCTGTTGGACCGGGGCTTCGCCACCCCGGTCTCGGCCGAGTCGACACTTGAGCGGCTGCCCCCCCTGCGGCTGCCGGCAGCCGCCAAGATCGTCCCGTCGCCGCCAGCAGGCGCCGGCCCGCTCAGCTCGCTCGGGCCGGCGCCCGAGCAGGAGGCCGGGCCTGCCCCCGCGTCGACCATCGGGATCCCCGCCCTGCCGACCCTCGACGCCAAGCCTGTCGGCAGCTCCCAGCCGGGCCGCGCCAGCCTGCCGCTGCTGGCCGGCGGCGGCTCGGTGGCCGTCGTCGCCGTCGTCGGCGCCTGCCGCCACCAGTCACGCCGCCGGCGGCAGCGCCGCTACTACCGGGTCCCGTCGCGCCGGCCCGCCCGCCTGCGATAGGGCCTCTCCGGGGCGGCAAGCGACGAGCAATCGCGTCCAAATCATGATTGGCGCTGTAAACGTGCGAATGTATGCGCTGTGGGATCCCCGGTGCTGACACGTGGTGCCGTTCGTGAGACGCCGCCCCGCCGTCTGCCGCCCCGCCGGCCGCCGCCCCGCGCCGCCCGGCCCCGCACATCCGACGAGAGGGCTCGGATGCAGGCGGTCTACCGCCGCCGCCGCATCGTGGCGCTCCTGCTGGCGGTCGCCGTGCTCACCACCGTGTGGTGGCTGGCGAGCACGGCCCTCGGGCTGGTGCGCCAGCTGCCGGTCGAGGTCAAGGGTCTCCGGCACGGGGTGCTGGGCGCGGCCGCCGCCGCCGCTCCCGAGATCCGGGTGCCCGGCGGCACCGACCGGCTCGAGCTAGACGGGCGCGACATCCTCGGCACCGCCAAGCGGGACGGGTCTCACCTCCTGGTCCGCCCCCCGGCGCTGGGCGAGGGCAGGCACTCGGTGGCCGTTGGCGTCGGCCGGTTCCTGCGCCCCGAGCGGTCCCGGACGCTGTCCTTCGCCGTTGACCAGACCCCGCCAGCGGTCACGGCCGACCCCCTGACCGCGGTCGAGCCCGGCCGTGGCCTGGTCGTCACGGGCACGGCGGAGAAGGGCGCCACCGTGCGGGTCGGCACCCAGAACGTCGCCGTCCACGATGGGAAGTACAAGGCCGAGCTGCCGGCGCCCGCTCCGGCTGAGGTGGTCATCACCGCCACCGACCAGGCCGGCAACGAGGGCATGGTCACGGCGCCCGTGCCCACCGTCCAGCCGTCGACCCGAGCCGTGCACATGAGCTCGCTGGCCTGGATCACCCCCTCTCTGCGAGACCCGATCCTGAAGCTGCTCGACGACCACCAGATCAACGCCATCCAGCTCGACGTGAAGGACGAGGGCGGTGAGGTGGGCCACGACAGCAAGGTCCCGTTGGCCATCCAGATCGGAGCCGTGAAGAACCGCTTCGCCCTGAAGGACGCCGTCGACCAGATCCACCAGCACGGCGGCCGGGTGATCGCCCGAATCGTGGCCCTGCGGGACCCGACCCTGGCCCAGGCGGCGTGGGATGGCGGGCGCCGCGACGAGGTCGTGCAGACACCCGATGGCGGTCGCTTCGGCGCCTACGGGGGCGGCTTTTTGAGCTCGGCCTCGAAGGAGGTGCGGGACTACACAGCCGACCTGGCCGTCGAATCGGCCCAGGACGGAGTCGACGACGTCCTCCTCGACTACATCCGCCGCCCGGACGGCAAGGTCAGCGGGATGGTCTTCCAGGGCCTGGACGTCTCCGGCGGCGAGGAGAAGGGGCTGGAGGACGCCGTCGTGGCCCAAGTCACCGACCTTCACACCCGGGTGAGGGCGGCCGGGGCCCGGCTGGGCGCATCGGTCTACGGCATCTCGGCCTCCCGGCCCCAGGAGATCGCCCAGGACATCCCCCGCCTGTCGCAGCACCTCGACTTCGTCTCACCGATGCTCTACCCCTCGCACTGGGGCAAGGGCGAGTACGGCATAGCCGATCCGAACCGCTCGCCCGGCCCGATAACGACAAAGGCGCTGGGCGACTTCCAGACCGCCGTGCAGGGCTCGCCGGCGGCGCTGGTGCCCTGGTTCCAGGACTTCACGCTCGGCGTCAGGTACGGCGAGACCGAGGTGCGGGCCCAGCTCGACGCCGCCGCCGCCCTGGGCGTGAAGGACTTCCTGCTGTGGGACGCCCAGTGCACCTACACCGCCACCGCACTAGACGCCCAGAAGGCCTGACGGCTCTCCGCCGGAGGGCTGGCGACGTGAGCATGATCTGGTAGCTATCGCCGGCCGGGAGCCGCTCAGCCGCCCGAGACGTCCTGGGGGCGCTGCCTGCCGGCGGCGATGAAGGGCATGAGGGCGCGCAGGTCCTTGCCCACCGCCTCGATCTGGTGGGCCTCGCCCTTGGCCTTCAGCGCCTTGTAGCTGGGGCGACCGGCTTCGTCCTCGGCCACCCACTCCGCCGCGAAGGTGCCGTCCTGGATCTCACCCAGGATCTTGCGCATCTCGGCCTTGACGCCGTCGTTCACGATGCGGGGCCCCCTGGTCAGGTCGCCGTACTCGGCGGTGTCGCTGATCGAGAAGCGCATCCCGCCTATGCCGTGCTCGTACATCAGGTCGACGATGAGCTTCAGCTCGTGCAGGCACTCGAAGTAGGCCGACTCGGGCTGGTAGCCGGCTTCGACCAGCGTCTCGAACCCGGCCTGCACCAGGGCGGTGACGCCGCCGCACAGCACGACCTGCTCGCCGAACAGATCCGTCTCGGTCTCCTCGGTGAACGTGGTGTCGAGAACCCCGGCCCGGGCCCCACCGATGGCGGCGGCGTAGGAGAGGGCCAGGTCGCGGGCCTTGCCGCTGGCGTCGGCGTGCACGGCGATGAGGGCCGGAACGCCACCGCCCTCGGTGTAGGTACGGCGGACCAGGTGACCAGGCCCCTTCGGGGCGACCATGGCCACGTCCAGGCCAGGGGCCGGCAGGATGCGCTCGAACCGGATGTTGAAGCCGTGGGCGAAGAACACCGCGTCGCCGTCGGACAGGTGGGGGGCGATCTCGGCCTCGTACACCCGCTTCTGCTCGGTGTCGGGGAGCAGGATCATCACCAGGTCGGCATCGGCTGACGCCTCGGCCACGGACATCACCCGCAGGCCGGCCGCCTCGGCCTTCGGCCAGCTGCCGGAGCCGATGCGCAGGCCGACCCGCACGTCCACCCCGGAGTCGCGCAGGTTCAGGGCGTGGGCGTGGCCCTGGGAGCCGTAGCCGATCACCGCCACCTTGCGCCCGGCGATGAGGGCGGGATCGGCGTCTTTTTCGTAGGACACGGTTGCGGTCATCAGGAGACCTTTCTGATCGTTGTGGTGCGGGCGGTTCGATCCCGCTTGGGAAGGGCGACGCGGCCCGTGCGCTGCAGCTCGAGGATCCCAAAGGGGGACAGGAGCTCGGCGAAGTCGTCCAGCTTGGCGGGCCGGCCGGCCAGGGAGGCCGTGATGCTGTCGTGGCCGACATCGACGATGGTGCCCTCGAAGATGCTGACGACCTCGGTGACCTGGCCCCTGGTCTCAGCCGTGGCCCGCACGCTGACGAGCAGCATCTCGCGCTCCACGGCGTCGGCCGGGTCGAGCTCGGTGATCTTCAGCACGTCGACCAGCTTGAACAGCTGCTTGGTGATCTGCTCGAGCGGGGTCGATTCGACGGCGACGACGATCGTTATCCGGCTGCGGGCCGGGTCATCGGTCGGGGCCACGGCCAGGGATTCGATGTTGTACGCCCGGCGGGCGAACAGGCCGGAGACCCGGGCCAGCACGCCCGCCCGGTTCTGCACCAGGACCGACAGGATGTGGAGCTTTCGGTCGGCCACCGCTAGGAACCCGTCACTTCGGGGGCCACGATGATGTCGTCGTTGCTGTGGCCGGCCGCCACCATCGGGAACACCTTCTCAGAGGAGTCGGTGCGGAACTCGACCACCACCGGGCGGTCGTCGATCGAGTTGGCCTTCTCGATGGTGGGGCCGACGTCACCCGGGTCCTCGACCCGGAAGGCGACGCACCCCATGGCCTCGGCCCACTTCACGTAGTCGGGCAGGTCCGGCGACAGGTAGACCTCGGAGTACCGCTCGCCGTAGAACATCTCCTGCCACTGGCGCACCATGCCCAGGTAGGCGTTGTTCAAGATGGCCACCTTCACCGGGATGCGCTCGCTGCTGGCTGTGACCAGCTCCTGGGCCGTCATCTGGAAGCACCCGTCGCCGTCGACCGCCCACACCATCTTGTCGGGCCGGCCGACCTTGGCGCCGATGGCTGCCGGCACGCTGAAGCCCATGGTGCCGAGACCGCCCGAGTTCACCCAGGTGTAGGGCTGCTCGAACCGGTAGTACTGGCTGGCGAACATCTGGTGCTGGCCGACGCCGCTGGTGATGATGGTGTCGTCGGGTGTCAGGTCACGAAGCTCCTCGATGACCTGCTGGGGCTTCAGCCCCTCCCCCGGCTCAGTGGGCTGGTAGCGCAGCGGCTGCTGCTCCTGCCACTCGTGCAGCTGGTCCCACCAGGCGGTGCGGTCGGGCTGGGCCTCGGCGCCGCCGAGGGCGGTGATGGCCTGGACGAGCTCCTCGATGACGAGCCGGCAGTCCCCGACGATGGGCACGTCGGGGCGGCGCACCTTGCCGAGCTCGGCGGGGTCGACGTCGACGTGGATGATCTTGGCCTCGGGGGCGAACCCGCTGACCTTGCCGGTGACGCGGTCGTCGAAGCGGGCGCCGAGGGCGATGAGCAGGTCTGAGTGCTGCATCGAGGTGACGGCGGTGTAGTTGCCGTGCATGCCGGGCATGCCGAGGCACTGGGGGTGGCTGTCGGGGAAGGCGCCGCGAGCCATGAGCGTGGTGACGACCGGGATGCCGGTCAGCTCGGCCAGGGCCCGCAGCGCCTCGGCGGCGCGGGCCTTCAGGATGCCGCCGCCGATGTAGAGCACCGGCCTGCGGGCCTCGGTGATGACGCGGGCTGCCTCCTTGATCATCCTGCCGTTGCCCCTGGTGGTGGGGCGGTAGCCGGGCAGGCCGGCGACCACCTCGTCGTCGGTGGGCCAGTGCCAGTCCATCAGGCTCGTCAGCACGTCCTTCGGCACGTCCACCAGCACCGGGCCGGGGCGGCCGGTGGTGGCGATGTGGAACGCCTCTCGCATGACCCGGGGCAGGTCCTCGGCAGTCATGACCAACTCGTTGTGCTTGGTGACCGAGCGGGTGATGCCGAGGGTGTCGCACTCCTGGAAGGCGTCAGTACCGATGGCGTAGGTGGGGACCTGGCCGGTGATGGCCACCATCGGGATCGAGTCCATGTAGGCGTCCATCAACGGAGTGACCAGGTTCGTGGCCGCCGGCCCGCTGGTGACGATGCACACACCGGGACGGCCGGTGACGTGGGCGTAGCCCTCGGCCATGTGGCCGGCGCCCTGCTCGTGGCGCACCAGGATGTGGCGGATCGTCGACTCCAGGATCGGGTCGTAGGCCGGCAGGATGCACCCGCCGGGAAGGCCGAAGACGACCTCCACAGCCTCCATCTCGAGGCTCTTGATGAGGGCCTGCGCCCCGGTGAGCTGCACCTTGGTGTTCTCCTGGTCTGGAGGTGTTCGGCGGACATCTGGGCAAAGAAAAGACCTCCCCGGCTGGGGAGGTCGAAGGCGAGCGCTGGAGGGCGTCGACGGGGCGGCGTGACGGCCTAGCGCTCGCTTCCGATTACTACGAGAAGGCGGGGGCGTCGGCACATGGCCCTGTAAGCATCCCACGTCGGGGTCCGCTTGGCAACCGGGGCCGGTGCGCTCCTGTGCCAGGCTCGAGCGGTGGACCGGCTGGCGCTGCTCACCGAAAGACTTCCGGCCATGGCCGATGACCTGGCCGTGCTCGTCGACGTCGAGTCGCCGTCGGAGGACCTGGCCGCCTGCCGGGCCGTGGTGAGCCGCGCCGCCGAGCTCGGCTCCCGCCTGCTCGGGGCTCGACCGGAGGTGCTGGACGTCGGGGGGCGGGCGCACCTGCGCTGGCGCTTCGGCAGGGTCGGCCGGGTGCTGCTGGTCGGCCACCTCGACACCGTGTGGCCGCTGGGCACCCTCGCCCGCCGGCCGTTCCGGGTGGACGGGGAGGTGGCCACCGGGCCCGGCTGTTTTGACATGAAGGCCGGCGTGGTGCAGGCGCTCCACGCCCTCGCCACCATCGACGAGCTTGACGGCGTCGAGCTGCTGCTCACCACCGACGAGGAGCTGGGTTCGCAGACCTCGCGCCACCTGGTCGAGGAGGGGGCCCGGCGGGCCCGGGCGGCACTGGTGTGCGAGCCCTCGGCCGATGGCGGAGCGCTGAAGCTGGGGCGCAAGGGCACAGGCATGTACACACTCGTCGTCTCAGGCCGCAGCGCCCACGCCGGCCTCGAGCCCGAGAAGGGGGCCAACGCCCTGGTCGAGGCCGCCCACCTCGTCCTGGCCCTCGGGCCCCTCGGCCGGCCGGGCCTCGGCACCACGGTCACCCCGACGGTGGCGCAGGCGGGCACGACCACCAACGTGGTCCCTGCACACGCCCGGGTCGAGGTGGACGTGCGGGTTTCCGAGCCGAGCGAGGCGCACCGGGTGGACGCGGCGATGCACGGGCTCGCCGCCACCGTGCCCGGCTGCCGGCTCGAGGTGCTGGGCGGCCCTAACCGCCCACCGATGCCGGACTCGACCTCGGCGTCGCTGTGGGCCCGGGCGCAGGCCATGGCCGCCGACCTGGGCCTGCCAGCGCTCACCGGCGTGAGCGTGGGCGGGGGATCCGACGGCAACTTCACCGCCGCCGCCGGCTGCCCCACGTTGGACGGCCTGGGCCCGGTGGGCGGCGGCGCCCACGCCGAGGACGAACACGTCGTGGTCTCGGCCATGCCCGAACGGGCTGCGCTACTGGGCGCGCTCATCGATTCGATCTGATGGAAGGGCTCCTCCGCCCGGTGCCGACGGCCACCCTCGGAATACCCGAGGCAGGCTGCTCGGGCGGCTCAGCGCGAGGCGCGCACAGATGGCCTGTCGCCCGCCGCAGAAGCGCGGTACTTGGGCCATTGCCGCACGATCACATAGACGCCGAAGGCCGCCATCGACGCCCCGTATGCCACGCCACGCTGGAAGGCTCCGGGGAGGTGGTCCAACACCTTGACACTGATGAAGACGCTCAGCAGCGCCACCCCCGCGCCCCGGTACCGCGGCCCGGTGCCGTCCACCAGGCCCGCGACCAGGAGGGTGAGCCCGATCGTCCCGAGCACATAGACGAGCTGGCCGCGAAGCGCCCCGTAGAGGAGTGCGCCGAGGCCGCCGATCAGGATGACAACGCCAGCGGCGAGCGGCCGCCACGCCGGAACGTCGGGCGAGGCAACCGGGTGCGGTGAGCCCCCTGCAGCCCTGGCTACCTCGGGCTCGTATGAAGTGCGCTTGACGTTGAGCATGTGGCGAATCTCCTTCAATCGGCGTCCGGTAGCTTGCGACGCAGGAAAAATTACCCGATCCGCCCGGCGCATAACCATGGCGGGCGGTCCGGAGTGGGGGCGGTCGCAAGGCCGAGGAACCCACTGCTCCTTCTCTCTCTCTCCCGTCGTGGTGCGGCCGCTCTGTGCTGATCGCCCTCGGGCGCGGGCCATGCTCCAAGATGGCCTGTTCGGGCCATGGACGAGAGCTCCCCACAGGTGCACTGTGGAACGATGGCGGCAGACGGTCCCGGTTTGAGGCGCGTTGGTGCGCGAGGGCTCAGCGTGATCGTGGCGATCCTCCTGGCGGCGGCGCTCGTCGGCCTGCTGGTCGTGCCGCCGGGTCGGTCGGTGGAAGTCGTCACCGACGAGGGGACCCGTCGGGCCAACGCCCTCTCGTCGGCGCCCGACAGCGGCATGCAAGACGATCCTCAGATCGCTGACAGCCCGGTCACGGCCGTTCCCCCCAGCGCGGCGGCGCCGGAGACCGACGCTGCCGCCGCCGCGCCGAAGACCTCCCCGAGCGGGCAGCGCGCCTCCACGTCCACCATCACTCCGACTGCTCCTCACCCCGCTGCTCCGGCGACCGTCCGCCAGACCATCGACACCGGCCTGTGGATCTCCGACGGCGCCGCTCCTCTGCGGCCCATCGCCGCAGAGAGCGGCTGGAAGCCCTTGGCGTGGTCTCCCGAGAGCAACTCGGTGGCGGTCGCCCGGGGCGGCGACGTGCTGGTGTTCGATGCCGGCACCGGAGGCCGCCGCCCGCTCATCAGCCGCCCCGGCCTGATCGCCCTGCGGGGAGCCTGGTCGCCGGACGGCCGGTCCCTGGCCGTCCAGTTCACAGGCGTGCCGAGCCCGACGCTCTACGTCGTCGACGTCGCCACCGGCGGGACGACCGAGATCCCCATGCACAACCTCATGTCGAACCTGGCCTACACCCCGACCGGCTGCCTGGCCTTCGGCGACAGCTTCGACGGCGAGACCGGCATAGCCCTGTACTGCCCGTCGGAGCCCCGGCGCATGCTTCCGCTGCCGAGCAGCATGCTCGTCGCCGCGCTCGGCAACGTCGGCTTGGCCTACACCGCGGATGGGCCGTCCGGCATCTCCGCGGTCGGCTTCGATGGCCGTGCTCTTCCTGGCGTCACCGGGATCAGCAACCTCTACGGAGACGACGGGCTGGTGTGGGACCAGGCCGGCGGGCTGATCATCTGGAGGGGCAGCAACCACTCCGGTGAGGGACGGGTGGCGCTGTACGCCTCGGTTCCGGGAGGGACGACGACCATCGTGAGCCCGTGCTCGGCATCGACCCCGACGGCGAGCACGACCGGGATCCTCGCCTATGCCGAGTGCAGCGGGAGCCGACCTGCCAACCTGCTCCGCCGCTCCTCCCCCAGCGCACAGCCGCAGGCCGTGGCCACCATCCCCGACTACCGGACGCTCACCCCCTTCATCTCGCCCAACGGCCGCTGGCTCCTGGTCGCCGTCTCACCGGCCTGACCGAGGAACAAGGTCCCAAAGCTCAGCGGGAGCACCTCTTCAAGCCGGTGAGTTCAGGTACGCCTCGGTAAGCCAGGAGCGGATCCTCTCGTCGAGGTCATCCGGGTCCCGCAGGTTGGCGATGTGGTGGTAGCGGCCGCTGTAGGGGATGACCTTCCTGATGATCCGCTCGTGCGTCACCTTCCGGGGCAGCGAGAACGACAGCGCCACCCAGTGGTCCTTGGGGCGCAGCTGAGCAAAGCTCTGGACCCGCTTGAGGAACACGCCCACTGAGACCGGCTCGACGTGGACCGGGCCGACGGTGTCGAGGTGGGCCATGACCGCCTCGAGGATGGGGCGCTCGTGGGGCGGACCGGTCGAGAAGTAGTCCTCCAGCGGCATGGCCGGTGCGCAGTCGTGGGACCGGGCCCGGCGCCGGAACTGGCGCTGGCAGCTTGGACACCTCCACCCGGCCACGCCCGCATCATGGCGCGTCTGTCAAGGTCGCCATGCGGCGATCACGCCGCGTCCATGGCCCAGGCAGCGGCTAGGCCGGCGCGCCGGGGCGGCAGACATAGGCGAGGAGGTAGCAGTCCTCAACCTCGGAGAAGAGCCCGGGGTTGCGGGCTGCCTCGCCCATGGAGAACTCGCCTGCCGCGAGTGACTCGCCCAGGTAGTTCAGGCCCCAGGACCGGTCAATCCGGAAGTCGGCCGCCGCCAGCTTGATCTCGAGCTGGTCGGCTGTGTACTCGACCTTGTGGTCTGGGTCGATGAACTCCTCCTGCTGGACTCGACACGCTCTGGCGTTCGGCGTGTCGAGGGCGAAGGCGCCGCTCGGCTTCAGGACCCGGTGCACCTCCTTGAGCATCAGGTCACCGTCAGCCTCGCTGACGTGCTCGAAGGTCTGCCCGCTGTACACCAGGTCAAAGCTGCTGGTGTCGTAGCGGGAGAGGTCGGTCATCGAATGGTACTGGTACCTCACCGGGCCTCTGCGGGTCGTCTGAACCGCCTCCACCGCGGGCCGCCGGTAGAGCTCGTGCCGTTCGTCGGGCGGCAGGTCGACCAGGACCAACTCCCCGAAGCTGTAGGGGTAGCCCATCTCAACGAAGGCACCGGCGGGGTTCCCGAGCGAAGTGCCGCCGAGGTCGAGGATCCGTTCGGCTCGCGGCAGCGTCCCGATGAACTGGCAGCGGCTCGCGTGGAGCGACGGGCCGAGCGTCTTGAAGCCAAGGGAGCGGAACTCACTCGATGTGCGGAGCCAGTCGAGGAACTCGAAGCGTCCCATGGCTCCGCTCAGCATCTGCTCGAGGGCGTAGGCCTCTCCGTCGGGGTCGGGTTCGCGCTTCAGCAGCATCGTGTATCCCAGGCGCACCGCTGCCGTTCTTGGCAGCTCCTCGTAGCTCCCTATGAGCAGGTCGAGAAACCTGTGGCGGTCCAGGACACCCGAACGGAGCTGCTGGAGCCCAGCTTCGGCCTCCTCCGGTTTGGGCTCGCGCCGTAGCACCACGTTGTAGGCGAGGCGGACGGCGGACGGCAGCGGGAGCTCGTCGAAAGAGGCTGGCGCCGCCATCTGGGCGACCAGAACCAGGAGCTGCCGCATTCCCGCCGGACGGCGGAGCACCTCTGCAGCCAGAGCCGCCCGGGACACGAGCGCTGAGGCTCTCACGGCTCGGTGACGGCACCCCGCTCGGCGCCCTGGGCCAGGCGGGCGTACTTGGCCAGCACGCCGGTGGTGTAGCGGGGCTCCGGCAGCTTCCACCGCTCCCGGCGCCGGGCCAGCTCGGCCTGGTCGACCAGCAGGTCGATGCTGTGGCCGTGAACGTCGATGACGATCCGGTCGCCGTCGGCCAAAAAGGCGATGGGGCCGCCGTCCACCGCCTCAGGGGCCACGTGGCCGATGCAGAAGCCACGGGTGCCGCCCGAGAAGCGGCCGTCGGTGACCAGGGCGCAGTCGGCGCCGCGGCCCACGCCCTTCATGGCGCCGGTCACGGCCAGCATCTCCCGCATGCCGGGGCCGCCCTTCGGCCCTTCGTAGCGGATCACCACCACGGTGCCCGGCTCGATCTCGCCGGCCATGATCGCCGCCATGGCTCCCTGCTCGCCGTCGAACACCCGGGCCGGCCCCTCGAAGCGCAGCTGGTCACGGCCCAGGCCGGCCACCTTCACCACCGAGCCCCTGGGCGCCAGGGTGCCGTGCAGGACGACGATGCCGCCGTCGGCGTGGAGCGGGTTGCTGAGGGGGTGCAGCACGTTGCCGTCCGGCTTAGGGGGGGCCAGCGCCTCCAGCTCCTCGCCCATGGTGCGGCCCGTGACGGTGAGGGCGTCGCCGTGGAGGATCCCGGCGTCCAGCAGCTCCTTCAGCACCACCGGCACACCGCCGACCCGGTCGACGTCGACCATGTGATAGCGGCCGGCGGGCCGGGTGTCGGCCAAGTGGGGCACCCGGGCGCCCACCCGGTTGAAGGCGTCGAGGGTGAGATCGACCCGGGCCTCGTGGGCGATGGCCAACAGGTGCAGCACGGCGTTGGTGGAGCCGCCCAGGGCCATCGTCACGGCGATGGCGTTCTCAAAGGCGTCCATGGTCAGGATCTGCCGGGTGCGGATGCCCTTCTCGACCAGGTTCACAACCGCCCGACCGCTCTGGTAGGCGAAGTCGTCTCGGCGGGGGTCGACGGCGGGGGCGCTGGCCGAGCCCAGGAGGCTCATTCCCAGGGCCTCGCCCACGCTCGCCATGGTGTTGGCCGTGAACATGCCGGCGCAGCTGCCCTCGGTGGGACAGGCGCGGCGTTCGATGAGGGCCAGCTCGGCGTCGGTGAGAGACCCGGCGGCCTTGGCCCCCACCGCCTCGAACACGCTCACGATGTCGAGCGCCTCGTCGTTGGCGCCCCGCCCCGGCAGGATGCTGCCGCCGTAGAGGAAGACCGAGGGCACGTCGAGGCGGGCCGCGGCCATCAGCATCCCGGGCAGGCTCTTGTCACAGCCGGCCAGGGTGACGAGGGCGTCAAAGCGCTCGGCGTGCATCATCGTCTCGACCGAGTCGGCGATCACCTCGCGGCTGACGAGCGAGGCGTGCATCCCCTCGTGGCCCATCGAGATGCCGTCGCTCACGGCGATCGTGCAGAACTCGAGCGGGAAGCCGCCGGCGTCGCGCACCCCCTGCTTGGCCCGCTTGGCCAGCCGGTCCAGCGGCATGTTGCAGGGCGTCACCTCGTTCCAAGAGGAGGCCACCCCGACCTGTGGCTTGCCCCAGTCGTCGTCGGTCATCCCGACGGCCCGCAGCATCGCCCGGGCCGGAGCCCGCTCAAAGCCGTCGGTGACATCCTTGGAGTTCGGCTTCATGTCGGGCCCGTCCACCATGGCCGGGAAGGCTACGCCGAGGCACCGACGGTCACGACACGGCAGAATCCTGCCTGATGACCGGGGCCGAGTTCGTCATCGCCCGCAACCCGGATCCGGATTCCACGCTGCGGTTCCTGATCCGCGTGCCGCTGGAGAGCGGGGCGGTGGTGCTGAAGGCGCGAGACTCCTGGCCCCGCACGGCCAAGGTCTTCTGCCACCAGGAGACCACGTGGCCCGATGACGCCGAGATCCTGGAGCGGGTGCCGGTCCGCTCGTGCGTCCGGCGGGGGGCCGCCATCGACCTGGTCCTCGCCCGGGGTCGGGAGAACCGCTCTCAGATCGTCTTCACCCGCATCAGGGGTGGTCGTGAGGCCATCTTCTGGCAGACGGCCCGCACCGCCAAGCAGGCCAAGCCCAACGTCGGCATCCCCCACCGGCGCAGCGTGGCCGGCGCCCTGAACATCGTGGTGGACAGCCACGAGCAGTACCCGTGGCGGTTCGCCGACCAGCAGGCCACCACCGAGCGTCGGGCCCTGGTGGCGGGGGACTACGGGGTCGAGCTCGATGGCGTGCTCGTCGCCTCGGTGGAGCGCAAGAGCCTGACCGACCTGGTTGCCACCCTTCTCGGCGGCCGGCTCCGCTACCTGCTCGCCGACCTGGCCGCCCTGCCCCGGGCCGCCCTGGTGGTCGAGGAGCGCTGGTCGTCGGTCTTCCGCCTCGAGCGGGCCCGGCCCGCTGTCGTGGCCGACGGGCTGGCCGAGGCCCAGGTGCGCTTCCCTTCGGTGCCGATCGTGTTCTGCGAGACCCGGCCCCTGGCCCAGGAGTGGGCCTACCGCTTCCTCGGTGCCGCCCTGGCCGAGCTGTCCAGCCACTCCGCCGCCGACGCGCTGGCCTCCGGCCTGACGCTCGCCCCCGAGGCGGGGCTGTGGTCGGACCGGAAGGTCGAGGCACCACCGGCCAAGCGGCGGGGGAGGTCGTCGCCCGAGGCCAGTGCTCCCCAGTCCGCCGACGCGGCGATCGTGCGGGCCTGGGCAGTGGCCAACGGCTTCACGGTGAGCGCCCGAGGACGCTTGGCCGCCGAGGTCCAGCAGGCGTTTCAGGCGGCAGGGCCCCAGGCGCGAGCCTGAGGAACAGCTTCTTCCGGATTTCAGCGGCAACCTCAGCACCCGGCCGGCCCGGGTTGGCTGGGGGCTTGCCTAGCATCGCCAGCGTGGCCGAACCCGTGGTCATCGCCGAGCAGGTGGCGAAGCGCTGGGGGTCGACGCAGGCGCTCACCTCGGCCACCTTCAGCATCGGACGGGGGATAACCGGCCTGCTCGGGGCCAACGGGGCCGGCAAGACGACGCTGCTGACCCTGATCCTCGGCCTCCACCAGCCGGACGGCGGACGGCTGACAGTCCTCGGCTGCGATCCGGTCCAGGCCGGGCCCAGGGTGCGGGCCCGGATCGGCTACGCCCCCGAGCGCGACGCCCTTCCGCCTGACGTCGCCGCCCACGACGTGGTGCGCCACATCGCCGAGATCCACGGCCTTCCCGCCCGGGCGGCTACGGCCCGGGCCAGCGACGCCCTGTACGAGGTCGGCCTGGGCGAGGAGCGCTTCCGGCCCGTCGGCACCATGTCAACCGGCCAGCGCCAGCGGGTGAAGCTGGCCCAGGCGATCGTGCACGACCCGGCCCTGGTGCTCCTCGACGAGCCGACGAACGGTCTCGACCCGGTGCAGCGCGACCAGATGCTGGCGCTCATCCGCCACGTGGGCCACGACCTCGGCCTCGACATCATCCTGTCCTCGCACCTGCTGGATGAGGTGGAGCGGGTCAGTGACGCCGTGGTGATCATCGACCAGGGCCACGCCACTGTCGGTGGCCGCATGGACGAGCTGCGGCGCGCTGGCGAGAACGAGCTCGTCGTGTCACTCGATGAGGCGGCCGGCGCTGCGGTGCTGGTGTCAGCTCTGCAGCGCATCCACGTCGGCGCCTCCGACGCCGGTCACGGCACCGTGGTGGTGTCGCTCGCCGACAACTCCGTCTTCGATTCCGTGCGCGACGCAGTGGCGGCGGCCGACCTGGGAGTTCGTTCGATGAACGTGCGCACCCGGTCGCTGGAAGAGGTCTTCCTGGCCGGCCAGATGGTCGCCAGGTGACCGTCGCCAAACAGCCGGCTGCACCTCCGAATGCCCCGGCGGGAGGCACGGCGCAGATCTTCGAGCAGGGCTACCGGCGCTACGACGGGGTTCGGCTGGGGCGAGGCGCGCCGGTTCGCAGCGTGTGGAAGCACACCGTGCAGAGGGTGCTGGGGCTGCGGCGCTCGGCCCGCCACAAGGTGTTGCCGTTCCTGGCCATTGGCGTTGCCTACCTGCCGGCCGTCGCCTTCATCGGCATCCTCGCCCTGGTCCCTCCCGGCGCCCGGCAGCTACGGGACCAGGCCCCCACCTACTCCCAGTACTACGGATACGTCACCGCCGCCATCGCCCTGTTCATCGTGTTCAGCGCCCCCGAGGCGCTGTGCCCGGACCGTCGCAACCGCAGCATGAGCCTCTACCTGGCGTCGCCCCTCACCCGTGACACCTACCTCCTGGCCAAGGCCCTGGCGGTGTTCAGCGTGCTGTGCCTGGTGACGGTCGGCCCTCTGCTGCTGCTGCTCGTCGGCTACGTGCTGCAGAGCCACGGACCCGACGGCCCCGTCGGCGTGCTGGCCGAGCTGGCCCGGATCCTGGGGGCCGGCACCTCGGTCGCCCTGTTCGGCACGGCCTTCGCCCTGGCCCTGGCCAGCCTCACTGACCGCAAGGGGCTGGCCATGGGCGGGGCGCTGATCGTGCTCTTCGCCACCCACATCGTCGCCGTGGTGCTGGCCTTCGCCCTTCACGTCTCCGACGCCGCCATCATGCTCAGCCTGTTCGTGGCCCCCTTCGAGGTGGCGGCCCGCGTGCTCGATGCCCCGCACCCAGCAGCGGTGTCCACGCCCAACGCCGTGGTGTTCCTGGCCGCCCTGGCCTGGTCGGTGCTGTTCTCGGTGTTCGTCTACCTCCGCTACTCCCGCCTGCAGGTGACGAGATGACCTCGCCGACGGCGCCGCCGACGCCGGCCGCGGCGACAACGGCAGGGGCTCGGCCCGCCGCCGCGGCACCCGTTGGGTCGACTTCGACGCCTGCAAGACGGGCGGGCGGTACCGCTCCCCCGGCGGCCACCGTCGAGGTCGAACGGGTCAGCAAGTGGCTGGGACCGGTGGTGGCCCTGTCGGACGTGTCGTTCAGGGTCGGCCCGGGCGTCACCGCCCTGCTAGGCCCCAACGGAGCCGGCAAGTCGACGCTGCTTCGGATCCTCTGCGGGCTGACCTCACCGTCGCAGGGGACGGTTCGCGTGCTGGGCGCCGACCCCCGCACGGATCTGGGCCTGCGCCGTCACCTCGGCCTGGTGGCCCAGCAGGAGACGCTGTTCGAGCAGCTGCGGGCCGTGGCCATCGTGGCCCTGTCGGCCGGGCTCCACGACGTGGCCGACCCCGAAGGCGCGGCCCGGGGCGCGCTGGGCCTGGTCGATCTGGATCCGGACGACACCCGACCGGTGCGCACGTACTCAAAGGGCATGCGCCAGCGGGTGAAGGTCGCCGCCGCCGTGGTCCACGAACCGACGGTGGTGGTGCTGGACGAGCCGCTCGAAGGTCTGGATCCCCGCCAGCGCCTCCGCATGATCGACCTGTTCGTGCAGCTGGGTGCCCAGGGCCGAACGGTGCTCGTGTCGAGCCACGTGCTGGACGAGGTCGAGCGCTTCGGTTCCCAGGTGCTGGTGCTGGCCCAGGGCCGCCTGGCCGCCGCCGGCGATTTCCGTGAGATCCGCGAGCTCATGGACGAGCGACCCCACCGCGTGCGCCTGCGGGCCAGCGACCCCCGCCGCCTGGCTGCCGGCCTCATGGCCGGGGGCACCGTGGTCGGCGCCCACCTGGAGCCCGACGGCAGTCTTCTCGTCGACACCACGATGGTCGCAGCCTTCCGCCGGGCCGTGGCCGGGGCGGCCGTCGCCGAGGGCATCCGGCTGTTCGAGGTGACGCCGCTGGATGATGACCTGGACAGCGTGTTCCGCTACCTGGTGGGGCGCTGAAGAGGTGACGCTCGTATACCGCCTGCTGGTGCGCAGCCTCGTCACCCGGGCCCGCGTCGCCGCCCTGGTGGCCATCGGTCTGGTGGGGGTGTTCCTCGGGCTGGCCATCCGGCTCGGTGACCTCACCGCCTCGGACCGCGTGCTCGCCACCTCACGCGACCTGCTGGGCGGCTACGCCCTGAACCTGGTGGTGCCCGTCACCGCCCTGGTCTTCGCCAGCGCCGCCTTCGGTGATCCCACCGACGACCGCACCATGGTCTACCTGTGGCTCACACCCCTCCCCCGCTGGCGGCTGGTGGCCGCCGGCTGGGCGGCGGCGCTGACGGTGGCCGGGCCGGTGGCGGTCCTGCCCGTGACGCTCGCCGCCGCCGTGGCCGGCGCCGACGCCCGGCTGGTGGCCGCCGCCGCGGTCGGCGCCTGCCTCGCCACCGTCGGCTACACCGCCCTGTTCCTCGGCCTGGGCCTGCTGGTTCGGCGGGCGCTGGCCTGGGGCCTGGCCTACGTCCTCATCTGGGAGCTGGCCGTCGCCCGCATCTCCAAGGGCGCCGCCCGCCTGTCGGTCTCGGTGTACAGCCGCTCGGTGCTGAGCGCCGTCGGCCACGTCGTGAAGCCCCGCAACGCCGCCGCCGTCTCGACCTCGCTGATCGTGCTGGCCCTCGTCGTGCTGGCCGCCACCGCCCTCACCACCCGGGTCCTGGCCCGGGCCGACGTGGCGTGACTCGACGGGCCCTAGTCGGGCTCGCCGCCGGCGTGACACTGGTGGCCTGCGGGGCGAGCGTCGGCGGCCAGGACAGGGTGGCTTTCTCCCAGGTCGAGGTGCAGGCCTACCTGGAGCGCGAGGTGGCCCGCACCATGCCCGGCCTCATCGTCGGAGCGGCCACGTGCCCGACCCGGCTTCCTCAGCTCAGTGGGGCCACGGCCACCTGCACGGTGGTGGTGGAGCAGGTGCCCCTCGACTACGAGGTGCAGCGCCTCGTCGGCGGCCGCTTCGAGGTCCGCCCGGCCCGCCCCGTGGTCGTGATCGCTGACGTGGCTGCCGCCGTGCAGGCCAAGCTGGGCGGTGAGGCGGCGCAGGTGCGCTGCGGCAACGCACGGGTGGCCCAGCCGCCGATCGGCCAGCCGCTCCGGTGCCGGGTGAGCGGACTGGGGGTGGCACGCACCGTGGTGGTGCGGGTGGCAGCCGACGGGACCTTGAAGATCACCGACACCTGACGAGGTCACCGTTCATGCGGTGGCGGCGGCCCGCCGTTGCTGGAGCAGGGCCGTGACGGCCTTGCCGTCCGCCTTGCCACTGGTGGCTTTCATCACCTTGCCGACGAACATCCCGGCCGCCTTGTCGTTGCCGCCGACGTAGGAGGCCCAGTCGTCGGGGTGAGCGGCGAGGATCTCGTCGACGACCGACGCCAGCTCGTCAGCGCGCAGCGCCTTGAACCCCAGCTCGGCGGCCAGGGCCGCCGGATCGGCCTCGCCGCCCCGTTCGACCAGGACCTCGATCACCTTCTTCGCCTGGGTGGCGGTCAGAGCTCCCCCGGTCTCCAGGCCCACCAGAGCGGTAAAGGCATCGACGGCCACGCTGCCACCCAGGGGCAGGTCGTTGACAGCCCGGTTCAGGGCCGTCCGGGCCTCGGCGCCGGCGGCGATGACGTCGAGGACGAAGCCGTCGAGGCCCCGCTCGACGGCGGTGACCACGACCTCGGTGGCCGCCTCCAGCCCGGCCGCGCCGGCCAGTACGGCGCGCCGCCGGGCCGGCAGCGTGGGCAGGCCCTGGCGCACCGACGCCACCCACGCCGCGTCGGGGCGCAGCGGCACCAGGTCGGGCTCGGGGAAGTACCGGTAGTCGTCGGCCTCCTCCTTCACCCGGGCCGTGCGGGTGCGGCCGGCGCCCTCGTCCCAGTGCCGGGTCTCCTGGCGAACCTGCCTGCCCGACTCGATCAGCTCAACCTGGCGGGCCGCCTCGTAGTCAATGCCCCGGACCAGGCTGCGCAGGCTGTTCAGGTTCTTGATCTCACAGCGGGTGCCGAGCGGCTCGCCCGGGTGGCGCACCGAGACGTTGGCATCGACGCGCATGCTGCCCTCCTCCATCTTGCCGTCGGAGGCACCGGTGGCCACCAGGATGCTGCGCAGCTCGGCGGCGTAGGCCCGGGCCTGGTCGGCGGACCCGATGTCGGGGCGGCTGACGATCTCGACCAGCGGCACGCCGGCCCGGTTGTAGTCGACCAGGCTGTAGATGGAGTCGGAGATGCGGCCGGTGCCGCCAGCGTGGCTGGACTTGCCGGTGTCCTCCTCCATGTGGGCCCGCTCCACGCCGACCCGGCTGCCGTCGGGCAGGTCGAGGAAGCCGTCGACGTTGATCGGCTGGTCGTACTGGCTGATCTGGTAGTCCTTCGGCTGGTCCGGATAGAAGTAGTTCTTCCGGGCGAAGATCGACGGGTTGATGGCGCAGGAGAGGGCGGCGCCGATGCGCATGGCCAGCTCGACCGCATGGCCGTTCAGCACCGGCAGGGACCCGGGCAGGCCTAGGCACACCGGGCACACGTTGGTGTTGGGCTCAGAGCCGAAGTCGTTGGGGCACGAGCAGAACAGCTTGGTACGGGTGCCGAGCTCGCAGTGCACCTCGAGCCCGCACACCATCTCCCACCCGTCGGGCAGGCTCATCGCGCCACCTCCGCCGTCGTCTTCAGCTGGCGGGCGGCGGCCTCGACAACAGCGGCGGCCCGGAACATCGTCGGCTCGCCCAGGGCCGGGGCCATCAGCTGCACGCCGACGGGCAGGCCGCCGGCGCCGGTGCCGAACGGCACGCTGATGGCCGGGTGGCCGGCCAGGTTCGAGGGGATCGTGCACACGTCGTTCAGGTACATCGACAGCGGGTCGGCGGTCTTGGCCCCCAGCTCGAACGCCACGGTGGGCGTGGTGGGCGACAGCAGCACGTCGACCTGCTCGTAGGCGGCGTCGAAATCACGCACGATCAGCGTCCGCACCTTCTGAGCCTTGCCGTAGTAGGCGTCGTAGTAGCCGGCCGACAGGGCGTAGGTGCCGAGCATGATGCGCCGCTTCACCTCGGCGCCGAACCCGGCGGCGCGGGTGGCGCCGTACATCTGGGTGACGTCGTCGGCCCCGGTGGCCCGCAGGCCGTAGCGAACGCCGTCGTAGCGGGCCAGGTTCGACGAGGCCTCGGCCGGGGCGATCAGGTAGTAAGCCGACAGGCCGTAGGTGAGGCTCGGGATCGACACCGGGCGGACGGTGGCGCCGGCGGCTTCGAGGGCGGCGGCCGCCTGGCTGGTGCGCTCGGCCACCTCGGGCTCGATGCCGTCACCGCTCAGCTCGGTGACCAGGCCGACCTTCAGCCCGGCGACCCCCCGGTCCAGCTGG
>JBBSHM010000033.1:0-26723 GCA_038253125.1 Acidimicrobiales bacterium | reverse complement strand
GCACCGAGGTCAGCAGCGTGTGCCCGAGGGTTCCCACGGCCATGACCCCCACGAGGCTGGCGACGATGGACGGCAGACCGTTGACCCGTTCGAGATCGGCGAGATCGGAGGGCTTCTTCGGCAGGTAGACGTTGCCCGGCGGCGCTCTGACCACATCGCCCAGCAGGGCCTTGCCTGCTGCGCCGGGCCGCAGCTCCAGCAGGACCACGTCGGCCACGGCATCGGGGACGAGCCGCCGCATGCCGTCGAAGGTGAGCGCCGCCCCCTCACCGAGCCGGGCGGCCCCGGCGAACTCGGTCAGGACGCCCCGCCCCACGATCGTCAACCTGGCCGTCATGTCGCCGGCCGCCACCGTCACCGCGTCGCCTACGTGCAGACCGAGATCGTGCAACGTCCTCGACCCCAGCAGGATCTCGTCGGACCGGCTCGGGGCCCGCCCGTCGACGACGGTGGGCGTGATGGCTCCCCGGACCGACCTGATCGCCAGGGTGTCCACGCGCAGCGGCCCGATCTGGAGACGTGAGATCGTGCCGACCGAGACGGCGTCTACGGCCGGCTCCCGGCTGAAACGGTCGGCCTGGTCGGACAGGTCCCCGGCGAAGGCATCGCCCAGCTGGACGTCCCAGTTCCACCCGTACGCACGAGGTTGGCTGAACAGGCTGTCGAGACTGGACGACAGGACGAGGACGACGACCAGGGTCGCCACGCTGAGGGCGACACTGATGATCGTGGACCTGACCGGCACCGACGCTCGCCCTTGGCCCTGCTCGAGGCCCATGCGCACCCCCGACACCGCAGGCGCCGGGAAGCCTGCCCCGGCCATCGCGGCGGCCAGGCGCAACGGCCGGCGGACCCCCGTCACGACACCGCCTGTTTCAGGGGGGAGCCGGCCCGTCCACCAGCCTGACACCGCTCCCAGCAGCGAGGTGACGACGAAGGCTGCGACCGCGCCTCCCCCGACGTAGGCGACGTTCAGCTCCACGCCAGGGTGCAGCTCGGCCTGGCGGGCGACCCCCACGGGACTGAACCGCGACAGGCCCACCGAGGTCACGGCGGCCACGACGGCCGTCGCCAGGCCGATCGGAAGGACACGGGCCACCGCGAGCGCCCGAAGCTGGGCCCCGCTGGCCCCGACGGCGCGAAGCACCCCGTGGTCGTGCGCGCCGGCCGAACCCACCCGGGCGAAGGCGTGACCGAGCAGGAGCAACGACACGATCGTGACCGACAGCGCCAGGAGGCGCAGGGCGGTCGCCTGCACGGCCAGGCTGCGTTGCACCGCGTCCGCCTGCTCGATCTGGTTGGTGGCAACGACCTGTTCGGAACCGGCCAGACGGTCGAGCTCTCGCTCGAAGTCGGCGATGCCAGAGGTGCCTCGATGCAGGCGGACGGCCAGGGTCTGCGCGGCGTCGGGATGGGCCTGGGCGTAGGCGACGGACAACATGACCGGCGGGGGCAGTCCCCCGGTCAGGGGGGGAAAGCCGGTCTGCATGGCCACCACGCCGCTGACCAGGAACGGCTCGGTGGCCTCAGGGCTCCCAACGCCGCTCGCGCTCATCGCCTGGGCGGCCGCCTGCGGGCCCGACAGCTGGAGCTGGAGCGTCTGTCCGACGGTAACCCCTAGGGTCTCGGCGGCCAAGGAGGTGACGGCGAGCTCGTTCTGACCCTGGGGCAGCCTCCCCGCCAGGACCCGGACCTGGTTCAGCGTCGTTCCGAACCGGCCGTCGGGGCTGGCGAAGGGGGTCAGGTCGCTCGGCAGGAGCAACCTCCCCGAGGGTGCCGTCCCCGAGGGGTAGTAGTAGCTAACCCGGGCCACCTCCGCCACCTGCGGGAGACGTGAGACTTCGTCGAAGTTGAACTGCCGGTTGACGTTGTCGGGTGTGGTCCCCCCGTTCGTGACCAAGACATGGAACGCATTGGTTCCCTCCAGGAACCGGGGGTACGCGGTCCCGGTGCGCACGGCCGCGGCCAGCGCGGCGATCACCGCTCCGCCGACCAGGCCGGCGAGGATGGCCAGGCCCAGCCAGGACCGCCACCGGTCACGGGCCTCGCTGCGAAGGCGCAGGAGGAGGAAGGTCATCGGCCCCCGGTACCGGCCAGCACACCGCTCACGCTGCGCTCCCAACGACCTCAGAGCCCATGGCCACATCCTGGCCGGCACAACGCCGACCAACAAGGGGGCGACCCACCGTCTCTTCGGTCGTACCAGCACCACTTCGGTCGACACTCGCAGAGCCCTGGAGGAGAGGGAGAGGGGTGTCGTCCGCCAACGACATGGGACCACTTCACGTGTAGTTCCGCCAGGAGCATGGGACTGCCGACGCTGGGTGTGGCCTCTGCACTGCCGTGAAGGGTGAAGGACTGGGTGTTCGACGTTTGAGCGGCCAGCTGAAACACACCCCGAACTTCTCGCAGAGCAGGCGCCCGCTTGTTCCCGGCTGGCGGGGGCTTTGGGATCTACCGGTCCTCGGAGCCGGTTAAACGGTCTAGCCGTCGACTGGAAGATCCAGGAACATCACCGTGTAGATCCAGGCGGCGGCGATCGCCGAAAGCACCAATGGCCCCAGTCGGCGGTGGCGCCAGTAAGTGAGGCCGCTGGGCGCCCACGGTCAAGGCGAGCCTGGTCGCCAGGAGGGCCGCAAGGCGCTGTCGCGGGTGAGGAAGGCCGCGCACCCACGGCGGTCGCCCCAGCCGCGGCATGGGGAGCCTCGCGAACCACTGCCGTTCCGGGACGAGGACGACTGGGCGGGGCTGGCCTCGGCGCTCAGGCCGCGCAGCACGACAGCTTCTTAACGTCGCCCTTGAACGACTAGGCCACCAGCTTCAATCCTTCGCTCATGGTCAGATAGGGCGCCCAGGGTGGTGGCCAGGTCATCGACGGTGCGCCCGAACTTGATGGCGTAGACGCCGGCCAGGATGAGGTCGCCAGCGCCCTCGGCCAAGGCGTGCACGCCGAGCACCTTGCCGGTGGCGGCGTCGGCCACCATTTTGATCGCCCCCCGGGTGTCGCGGTTGGCCAGGGCCCGGGGCACGTTCTCCAGCTCCAGTACCCGGGAGACGACGTCATGGCCGGCGGCCCGGGCCTGGGCTTCGGTCATTCCGGCGCTAGCTCCCGTCTGAGCATCAGCCGATGCCGTCTCCGATGATCGCTTCCCATGCCTCGGCGTCACCGGAATGCTCCCACTCGTCGAACGCGGCGGCGTAGGCGGGCCCAGCTGGGCGGCGCGCAGCATGGCCACCGCACGTTGCAGGGCGGACGATCGGGAGTGACCTTGCTCCCTGGCGTAGGCGTCGATGAACTTGAGGTCCTCGTCGGGCAGGCTCACACTGACCTTCATGAACACCGATCCTACTTTGGTAGGTAGAACAGTGCTACTTTGAGCCCCTCCGTCGCCGGCCTGGGTGCGGTGGGGGGACTTGAACGTACCTGCCTGGCGCTTGGCTAGTCCTTCGAACACTCGTCGATGTGGTGCGCGCTTATACAGGGTCGCCGCAAGGCGAACTTGGCTCTCCGGCGCTCAGCCACCGTCGTCGTAGGTGGGACCCGGGGCGGCGGGCGGAGGCTGGTTGGGCGGCGGCGTAGGCGGGGGAACCGTCGGGCGGACGGGCGCCTGCGTCGGCGCCGGCCGCGGGGGCGGCGTCGGGGCCCGGGCGGGCGCGGGCGCCTCGGGGGGGGCGGGGCGGGGGGCGGAGGACTGTGGGGGCGCCTGGTACTGGACGTGAGGCTGCGGCTGGGCCTGCAGGCGGTAGGCCGGTTGGTTCACAACCGGGGTGGCGCCGTTGCTCGGCCCAGGCGGCGGTGGGGCGGTATCGGTGGGCGGGGGGTTGCTCGGCCGCGGGTCGGTGGGCGGAGGATTCGACGGCGGCGGATCCGAGGGTGGGGGGGCGACGGTGGACGGTGGGGGGGCGACGGTGGAGGGTGGGGGGTCGGCCGGCGCAGCGGTCGGCAGCCCATCGGCCTGGCCCGTGGTGGTGACCGAGGCGGGCGCCGGACCCGACCCGGCGAGAAGGAAGGCGGCCAGGAACAGCGTGCCCGCAACCAGCCCGAGCCCGCTGATGACGACCCCGACGCGCCGGGCCGGGATGGCGCCTTCCCAGCGGGCCCGCAGGTCGTAGCGCCAGTCGAGGACGACATCGCGGGGCGACCGGTGGGCGTGAGCGGTGAACAGGGAGCCGAAGCGGTAGCGCAGGAAGTTGAACCGGTCGTGGACGGCAAACAGCACCGAGCGTCGGGGGTGCCTCATCCGGTCTCTTCCGCGCATCAGCACGTCACCACCTCCTCTGCCCGGGACGAGAGCTTACGTGCCCTGAAGGCTACTGCCACGAGCCGCCGCGACGGCTCGGACCCGCCACAGACCCCGGGTCGGCCGCCGCTGCCCCACCCGCGGCGGGCTCAGGTCGCCATCCCCACGATCGGCCGGGCCAGCGTGACGCCACCCGTCGAACCGAGGAACGGGGCATTCCCGAAGGTGAAGATGCCCCCGTCCGAGGCCGCCAGCCAGTAGCCGTTGCCGGAGGCAGTGCGCTCCATCCCGACGATCGGCCTGGCCAGGGAGATGGCGCCGGTCGAGCCGAGGAACCGGGCATCGCCGAATGAGAAGATCCCTCCGTCGGACGCCACCAGCCAGTAGCCCTGGCCCGAGAGCGTACGGGTCACCCCGACGATCGGCTTGTTGAGGTTGAGGTTTCCGGTCGAGCCCAGGAAGGGAGCGTCGCCGAAGGCGAAGATCCCCCCGTCGGACGCCACCAGCCAGTAGCCGTTGCCCGACGCCGTCCGCGTCATGCCCACGATCGGCTGGTTCAGCCGGACGCCACCGGTGGAGCCGAAGAACCCGGCGTCGCCAAAGGCGAAGATCCCCCCGTCGGACGCCACCAGCCAGTAGCCGTTGCCCGAGGGGGTGCGGCGCATCCCGACGATGGGCTGGCTCAGCCGGACGCCACCGGTGGAGCCGAAGAACCCGGCGTCGCCGAAGGCGAACACCCCGCCGTCGGCGGCCACCAGCCAGTAGCCGTTGCGGGATCCCGTGTTGGCCATGGCTACCACGGGCGAGTTCAGCGCCCTCCCGCCGGTCGAGCCGAAGAAGCCGAAGTCGCCGTAGTTGAAGATCCCGCCGTCGGCCGCCACCAGCCGGTACCCGCTAGCGACGGGCGGTGCGGGCTCGACCTCATCCGACGGAGCCGAGGAAGGCCCGGAGCCCACGGCGTTGGTGGCCGTGACGGTGAAGGTGTAGCTGGCGCCGTTGATCAGGCCGGTCACCGTGCACGACAGGCTGGTCGTGAAGCACGTCCTGCCGTTCACCGACGAGGTCACCGTGTACCCGGTGATCGGAGAGCCGCCGTCCGACGCCGGCGCCGTGAAGGTGACCACCGCCTCGGCGTTCCCGGCGACCGCCGCGACCCCGGTGGGCGCCCCAGGAAACGTCGCCACCGGGGGTGGCGCGGCTGGGGTGACGGTGTTCGAGGCAACCGAGGCCGGGCCAGTGCCCACGGCGTTGGTGGCCGTGACGGTGAAGGTGTAGGCGGTGCCGTTGGTAAGCCCGGTCACGGTGCACGCCAGCCCCGCGGTGGTGCAGGTCCTGCCTCCGGGGTTGGCTGAGACCGTGTAGGTGGTGATCGGCGAGCCGCCGTCGGAGGCCGGCGCGCTGAACGACACGGTGGCCTGGCCGTTGCGGGCGAACGCCGAGACGGCCGTCGGGGCGCCCGACGGTGAAGCCGGCGCGGTGGGCGTGACCGGGCCCGAGGGGCCCGACGCCGGCCCGGTGCCGACGGCGTTCGTGGCCGTGACGGTGAACGTGTACGCAGTGCCGTTCGTCAGGCCGGTCACCGTGCACGAGGTGCCGGCGGTGGTGCAGGTCCTGCCTCCGCGGTTGGCGGTGACCGTGTACCCGGTGATCGGCGAGCCGCCGTTGGAGGCAGGCGGGGTGAACGACACCGTGGCCTGGGCGTTGCCCGCGGTGGCCGAGACGCCGGTGGGCGCGGCCGGCACGCCGGCCGGCGCCACGGGGGTGACGGGGCTCGACGGGCCAGAGGCCGAACCGGTGCCCACGGCGTTGGTGGCCGTGACGGTGAAGGTGTAGGCGGTGCCATTGGTCAGGCCGCTGACCGTGCAGGAGGTGGTGGCGGTGGTGCAGGTCCTGCCGTCCGGCGCCGAGGTGACCGTGTAGGAGGTGATCGGCGAACCGCCGTCGGAGGCCGGCGGGGTGAAGGACACCGTGGCCCGGGCGTTGCCCGCAGTGGCAGAGACACCGGTGGGCGCCCCCGGCACGGTCACCCCGGCATCGGCCGGACGTGACCCGATCCCAGCCAGCAGCAAGGCCAACATCGAGACGCCGAGCGCCCCCACTGCGGCGCGGCGGCCCGACATCCCTACAGAACGTGCCAACGCCATGCGTGCTCCCCCAAGGATCTTCAACAGCCAGACGGGCATGCCGCCACTGCACCCACTTGGGCGACTCTATCGTGGTGGAATGTGACAGAAAGGGCACCGGGCGCACCTACGCACGGCACACAGCCGGCTAGCGCTAGCGCTAGCTAGTGCATCCCCGGCTGAAGTTACTCGCGTGTAGTTTGATGTGGGTCATGCCTCTTGCCACCGACGGGTGCTCGCAGCGGGCGAAGGACCTCGGACCAGACCATCGGCGAAGACAGGCGGTCCCCGCAGCGTGCAGGTCGCGGACGACCGTGGCCCGGCCGGAGCGCAGGTCGGTCACCTTCACCCAGCCAGGAGCCGGGACGGCATCTGGCCTGCGTCTGACCCCTCTGGTGTCCATCACTTGCACCACGGCGATAGCCCAGCAAGCCAGCCAGTGCGGTGGGGGGGACTTGAACCCCCACGTCCTTGCGGACACCAGCCCCTCAAGCTGGCGCGTCTACCGATTCCGCCACCACCGCGGGTGCGGCCGGCGAACGTACCACAGCCCTCGCCGAGGCCTACTGGTAGCGGATGCCCAGGATCATCGTGGTGAAGATCCAGGCGACCGAGGCCGCCACGGTGATGCGGTCCAGGTTCTTCTCGACCACGGTCGAGCCGGCGGCCAGGCCAGCGCCGCCGCCGAACATGTCCGACAGGCCACCGCCCTTGCCGCTGTGCAGCAGCACCAGCACGATCAGGATGCCCGACAGGGATACGTGGATGACGAGGATGGACAGGGTCAGCATGAGAGAAGGGGCTCGGGCCTGGGGCCGGGCGTCAACTTACCAGGCAGGGCCGGCCGACGGGCGGCAGCGGTCACCGGGCAGCGGCGACGATCGAGGCGAACTCGTCGGCGTCCAGGCTGGCGCCACCGACCAGCAGCCCGTCGACGTCGGCCTGCGACATCAGCTCGGCGGCGTTGGCCGCCTTCACACTGCCTCCGTACTGCACCCGGACCGACCCGGCGGCCTCGGCGCCGGCCACCTCGCCGACCACGCGCCGGACGAGGCCGCAGGTGCTCTGGGCGTCCTCGGCGGTGGCGGTGCGGCCAGTCCCGATGGCCCAGATGGGCTCGTAGGCGAACACCAGGCCGGCGGCCAGCTCGGCCGGGCAGCCCGACAGGGCGAATCGCACCTGCCCCTCGACCTTGGCGTCGGTGGCGCCCTGCTCACGCTCCTCCAGCGTCTCGCCCACACAGACGATCGGCTTCATGCCGTGGTCGAGCACGGCGTGGAGCTTGCGGCGCACCAGCTCGTCGGTCTCACCGAACAGCTGACGGCGCTCGGAGTGGCCGACGATCACCCACTGGACGTGGAGCTTCTCCAGCATGGTGGGGCTGACCTCGCCGGTGTAGGCCCCCTTCACCTCGTAGTGGCAGCTCTGGGCCCCCAGCTGCAGCTTCATCTTGTCCGAGTCGATCGCCGTCTGCACGGTGCGCAGGTCGGTGAAGGGCGGGTGGACGGTGACGTCGGCCGCCTCGAAGTCGGCGTCGGCCAGGCCGTAGGAGAGCTTCTGAACCAGCTGGAGAGCCTCGAAGTGGTTGAGGTTCATCTTCCAGTTGCCGCTGATGACGGGGCGCCTGGGCCCGCTCATGCGGGCTTCTCCCCCCGCAGGGCGGCCAGGCCGGGCAGGTCGCCCTGCTCTATCAGCTGCAGGCTGGCGCCGCCGCCGGTCGACATCCAGTCCACCTCGTCGGCCAGGCCGAAGGCGGCCATGGCGCTGGCCGAGTCGCCGCCGCCAACCACGGTGAAGGCCTTTGCCTCGGCCACGGCCTGGGCCACCTGCCTGGTGCCGGCGGCGAACCGCTCGTCCTCGAACACCCCCATCGGCCCGTTCCACACCACGGTCCCGGCGTCGCACAGCTGGTCGGAGAAGGAGGCGGCCGAACCGGGGCCGATGTCCAGCCCCTTCCAGCCCTCAGGCACGTCCCGGCCGACCTGGCGCACCTCGCCGCCCTTCGACGGGTCGCCGATCACGCCGTCGGGCGACAGCGCCACCACGTCGTCGGGCAGGATCAGCTTGTCGCCCGCCTCCTCGAAGAGGCGCCGGCAGGTGTCGACCATGTCCTCCTCGAGCAGCGACCCGCCGATGTCGTGGCCCTGGGCCTTGAAGAACGTGAAGCACATGCCGCCGCCCACCAGGAGGCGGTCGACCTTCGGCAGCAGGGCCCTGATGACGGCCAGCTTGTCGCTGACCTTCGAGCCCCCGAGCACGGCGATGAACGGCCGGCGGGGGCCGTCCAGCAGCTTTCCCAGCACCTCGACCTCACGGGCCAGCAACCGGCCGGCCGCCGACGGGATGCCCTTGAACGGGGGCCCGACGATCGAGGCGTGGGCCCGGTGGGCGGCGCCAAAGGCGTCGTTGACGTACAGGTCGACGCCCCGGCACAGCTCCTCGACGAAGCCCGGGTCGTCGGCCTCCTCGCCCGGGTTGAACCGCAGGTTGGGCAGGACGTCGACCTCTGCGTTGCCGAGGAGCTCGTGCAGCCTGGCCTTCACCGGGTCGAGGCTGTACCGCTGGTCCACCTTGCCGTCGGGTCGCCCGAGGTGCGAGCAGGCGGTGACCGCCGCACCCTTGTCCAGCAGCCACTGCAGGGTGGGCAGCGCGGCCCGGATACGCATGTCGTCTTCGATCTCGCCGTCATCTGACAACGGGACGTTGAAGTCGCAGCGCACCAGGACGCGGTTGCCCCGCGGGTCCGGCAGGTCCTCCAGCTGGGGGACCGGGGCGACCACCTAGCCCTTCCCGACGATGGCTGACAGGTCGACCAGCCGGTTCGAGTACCCCCACTCGTTGTCGTACCATCCGAAGATCTTGACCATGCTGCCCATCGCCAGGGTGAGGGCGCTGTCGAAGGTGCACGACGCCGGCGAGCCGACGATGTCGGAGCTGACGATCGGGTCCTCGGTGTAGACGAGCACGTTGGCCAGGGGGCCCGAGGAGGCGGCGGCCCGGAACGCCTCGTTGATCTCCTCGACGGTCACGTCACGGCCCAGGATGCCGGTGAAGTCGGTGATCGAGCCGTCCTGCACCGGCACCCGCAGCGCCGAGCCGTCGAGGCGCCCCTTCATCGACTCGAGCACCAGGCTGGTGGCCCGGGCCGCGCCGGTGGCCGCCGGCACGATGTTGGCCGCCGCCGCCCGGCCCCGGCGCAGGTCCTTGTGGGCCAGGTCCAGCAGGTTCTGGTCGTTGGTGTAGGCGTGGACCGTGGTCATCAGGCCCTTCTCAACACCGAAGGCGTCGTCGAGGACCTTGATCATCGGCACGAAGCAGTTCGTGGTGCACGAGGCGTTGGACACGATCTTGTGCTTGGCGGGGTCGAAGGTGTCCTCGTTGACGCCGACCACGAAGGTGGCGTCGACGTTGGTGGCCGGGGCTGAGATGACAACCTTCCTGGCCCCGCCCTCGATGTGGGCGCCGGCCTTCTCCCCGTCGGTGAAGAAGCCGGTGGACTCGACGACCACGTCGACGCCGCAGTCGCCCCAGCCGATGGCCTTGGGGTCGCGCTCGGAGAAGACCTTGAACGTCTTGCCGTCGACGGTGATCGAGTCGTCGGTGCAGGACACCTCCGCCTTCAGGCGGCGGTGGGTCGAGTCGTACTTGAGGAGGTGGGCGTTGGTGGCCGGCGGCACCAGGTCGTTCACCGCCACGATCTCCATGTCGTGGTCGCTCTCCCTCAGTGCCCGGAAGAAGTTGCGGCCTATGCGTCCAAATCCGTTGATCCCCACCCGTACGGTCATGGGGGAACCCTAGGAGATGAAGGGGCCCGCGTTCCAGATCAGCCCCAGACCAGCCCCAGGACCAGCCCCAGGATCAGCTCGGGATCAGCGTTGGATGTCCCGGTGGCCGACCTTGGGCCGGTGGCCCCAGCCCTCGATGCGGCGCCCCAGCTCCTCGGCTATGGCCACGCTGCGGTGGCGCCCCCCGGTGCATCCGACGCCGATGGTGAGGTAGGCCTTGCCCTCGGCCAGGTAGGCCGGCAGCAGCAGGCCCAGAAGGCCGACGATCTGCTCCAGGAAGGCACCGGCCAGCGGCTGGCCGAGGACGTTGTCGGCCACGGCCGGGTCCAGCCCGCTCAGGGGCCGCAGCTCGGGCACCCAATGCGGGTTGGGCAGGAAGCGGACGTCGAACACCAGGTCGGCGTCGAGCGGCAGGCCGTACTTGAAGCCGAACGAAACCACGCTCACAGTCAGGGCGTCGATCGGGCGGCCTCCCGAGAACAGCTCGAACAGCCGGTCCCGCAGCTGGTGGACGTTCAGCTCGCTGGTGTCGATCGAAAGGTCGGCGTCGATCTTCACCGGCTCGAGGATGGCCCGCTCGGCGGCGATCGACTCGGCCACGGCCAGCCGCTCGGCCGCCCCCGACAGCGGGTGGCGGCGGCGGCGGTCCTCGAAGCGGCGCACGAGCACCTCGTCGGGGGCGTCGAGGAACACCACGCTCACCTGCTCGCCGCCGGTGCGCAGCTGGCTGACGGCGGTCAACAGCTCCTCACCCACCGCGCTGCGGCCGACCACGAGCACCACCCGACCGCCGCCGGGGCCGCCGGGGCCGGCCCGGCGGGCCAGGTCGGCGACCTGGGGGATAAGCGCCGGCGGCAGGTTGTCGATCACGTACCAGCCCAGGTCCTCAAAGACGTTGGCGGCGGTGGTCCGCCCCGCCCCGCTGAGCCCGGCGACTACGACGAACTCGGCCATCAGCGCAGCTTCTCGGCCCGCAGTACGAGCAGGCGTGGGATCGACGCCGCCGCCTGGTACTCACTGGCCCGGGCCAGGAAGCCGGGGGGCGGGGCCGGCTCCTCCATCTCGGTCACCAGGATGCCGTGGCGGGCCAGGCCGTTCACGTAGCGGCTCAGTGGACGGTGGATGAACGGGATGAAGATGTCCTTCTCCACCTCCTCGATCGTCTCGTCCTCGACCAGGTAAGGGCCGATCCGCCAGTACTGCTCCTCGAGGATCTGGTCGTCTATCCAGCCGCTGTTCGGCGTCTGCAGCAGCGGGTGGTTCAGGAAGAAGATGAAGCGGCCGCCGGGCTCTAGCACCCGGGCCAACTCGCCCAGTGCCAGGTCGACCTGGCGGATGTGCTCGAACACCAGGCAGGCCAGCACGCAGTCGACGCTGGCCGAGCGGATGGGCAGCGGGGCGGCACCGGCCCTCAGGTAGGCCGGGCCGCCGCCCCGCACCTGCGCCTCCTCGATCTGGTTCGCCGTCGGGTCCAGCCCGACCACCCCGCAGCCCAACCGGGCGGCCAGGCGGGCCAGCTGGCCCTCTCCGGTGCCGATGTCCAGCACCCGACGGGCACCCGCCAGGTGGCGGGCGGCGAGCGGCAGGATCTGCTCGGTGTACTCAGGGTCGACCCCCTCGGTGAACTCCTGCTGCCACCAGGCGGCATTGGCCTCCCATGGGTCAACCCCGACGCCCCCGGGGCTGCTCACCGGGCCCGGCTCCTGAGCACCAGCGGTGAGCACATCGGCACGAACGTACCGGCGAGACACCTCGCCGGGTTTCACCAGCGGTGCCGTGGCCAGCAACCGCCCCGTCTGTCTCAGCTCAGCTCAGCCGAGGCCTCGTCAGCGCAGCGGCTTCGACCAGGCCTGGATGTGAAGGCGGACCTGCTCTGCATCTGTGTCCCCCACCCCGGCCTGCTGGGCGAAGTCGCTCCAGCCGGCGACGGCATCCATGACCTGAGCGACGACCCGCCTGGAGCCAGGTATGGCGAACCGGTCGGCGACGACTCGCAGGTCGTCGCCGGTGATGTCGGCCCTGTGCCCGTTCACCGCCATCAGGTGCCGGGCGGTCCAGGTGCTGGCCGGGTTGTGGGCGTGGGTCATGTCGTAGGCCGGTGACAGCTCCCACCCAGCCCCCTGGGGCAGCAGGAACGAGACGTTCTTGGTGTGATCGTCGCAGTTCGCGGCCGCCACGTTGAAGACCATGCGGCGGTAGGCCTCGGCGCGAGCCTCGGCCCCGAGGCCGAGCCGGTCGATGAGGTCGAACAGCTGGGCGTAGTCGTGCGCCCCGATCTGGCGGAAGTCGAGGTGGGCCAGCGCGCACAGCGTCTGCATGTGGACCTTCGAGCCGTCGGGCTGGCGGTCGAAGCGACGGGTCATGAAGTGCGCCCGACCGCCCTCGCGCAACAGCCGGCACTCGGACATGTTGATCCCGGCGGCCACGGCCATCTGGTGGTAGGCGTACTCGATGCGCCCGAAGTCAGCCGACCCGCCGAGGTCGAGGTCGGGCCCGACACCGTCGAGCTTGACCAGCCACTGCTGAAAGCCCGGATCGGCAACGGTCTGGCCGGAGCGCACCTCATCGCTGTCGGGGTTCCAGGAGATGACGGCCTTGGCCCGGGCCCCGCCGGCCGAGGTGCCGACGGCTATGAGGTGGGAGAGGGCTTCGGTGATGCCGGCCGCCGAGTCGAACGCTCCGGAGACGGCCGAGCGAGCAGCGACGACAAGCTCCGACAGCTGGACGGCGGTGGGCTTGTGCCGGCGCGGCCCGCGGGCTGGCCGGAACTCAAGCGCCCCTGTCCCCCGGGATGCGAGGTAGGCCAGCCGGTCCAGAGGCGTGATGGAGTCCCGGCCGACCCCTTCGTTGACCAGGAATGCAGTGATCAGCGAGTTACCGAAGTCGTCGGGTAAAGCATCGGCCACCATCGCCGGAAGCCGGTGGAAGGTCGAGGGCGCCAGTGCGGGGAAGATGTGGCGTGGCGCAGCGGTGGGCATGGTGGTCGGAGCCAGTTCGACGCCGCCGCGCCGCCACGCCGGGTCGTACTCAAAGACGTAGAAGCCTGAGCTGGGGTCGAGGCCGACCGCGCCGACCGTGCGATCCCAGGCCCGGACCTCGACCACCTCGACCGGTAAATACGCCATCAGGTCAGCGAGCGGCGGCGCGAGGCACGGCGGGGACGAGGCGGGTCGGACCGCTTGGCGGCGAGCATCCGGAGCGGGCTGACGGTGATCGGGGGCGCCAGCGACTCCAGCCACTCCAGCCGGTCGAGGGCTCGTACCACCCGGATGAGCGTCCCGAGCGACGAACCCTTCCCGCCCTCCAGGCTCTTGACCGCTCCCACGCTCACATCGGCCCGTGCCGCCAGGGTCCGCTGATCCAGATCGGCGGTGAGGCGGGTGGAACGGATCTGCTCGCCGACTACGACTTCCCACTCGTCGACCGTCCTGCGAAGGTTCACAACCGACAGAATAGTGGCTCTAAGCATCCTTGGCAGCGCTAAGAGGCAGGATCCTGGCTCTTAGTCGGCTCAACCACGACCCGAGCCCGACCCAGCAGGGCGTCGAGGGAGACCTCGTCGCCGCCGGGCACCGGCGTCCTCGGTCGGCGGCTGCTGGAGGGAGGCGGGGCGTGGAGGTGGGCGTAGACGGCGCGACCAACGTCGTCCGGCAGCCATGACAGCTCCAGCAGCTCCTCGACCGGGGCGGCCTTCAAGGCCTTCTGGCTGCCGAAGTGCTCAAGCAGCCGCTTGCGGCGCACCGGGCCGAGGCCGCCCACCGCGTCCAGCGCCGATCGGGTCATGCGCTTGCCCCGCAGCTGGCGGTGATAGGTGATGGCGAAGCGGTGGGCCTCGTCGCGCACCTGCTGGAGGAGGTACAGCGCCTGGGAGCTGCGGGGGATGCGCACCGGTTCGGACCGGTAGGGCAGGTACACCTCCTCGAACTGCTTGGCCAGGCTGGCCACCGGGATCTCCTCGCTCAGCCCCAGCTCCTCCAGCACCTTCACCGCCCGGCTCAGCTGGCCCTTGCCGCCGTCGACCAGCAGCAGCTGCGGCGGGTAGCCAAAACGTTTCCGTCGGGCGTCGTCGCCGCTCCGCTCGCGCTCGGCCAGGTAGGCCACGAAGCGGCGGCGGACGCACTCCTCCATGGCGGCGAAGTCGTCGTTGCCCTCCACCTCACGCACCTTGAAGCGGCGGTACTGGTCCCGGCGGGGGATGCCGTCCTCCAGCACCACCATCGAGCCCACGTAGTCGGTGCCCTGGATGTGGCTCATGTCGAAGCACTCGATGCGCAGCGGGGCCTCGGGCAGGTCGAGAGCGTCCTGCAGGCTCTGGAGGGCCTGGGCCCGGGCGTTGTGGTCGCTGGCCCGGCGCATCCGGTGGCGCTGGAACTCCTCCTTGGCGTTGCGGGTCACCGTCTCCAGGAGCAGCCGCTTGTCGCCCCGCTGGGGCACCCGCACCTCGACCTGGGCCGCCCGCTGCCCGGACAGCCAAGTCTCCAGCAGCGGGCGGTCGTCGGGCTCGTCCTCGACGCAGATGAGGGTGGGGATGCCCTGGGGCGGGTCGGCGTAGATCTGGAGGACGACCTGGTCCATCAGCTGGGCCCGGGTCACGTCCTCGACCTTGTCGACCACAAAGCCCTTGCGGCCCACCACCCGGCCCCGGCGCACGAAGAAGACCTGAACGGCCGCCTCGAGCTCGTCCTCGGCGATGCCGATGCAGTCCAGGTCCTCGACCTTCTCGGTCACCATCTGCTGGCGCTCGATGGCCTTGCGCAGGCTGATTAGCCGGTCGCGGTCACGGGCCGCCCGCTCGAACTCCAGGGTGTCGGCGGCGTCACGCATGTCGAACTCGAGGCGCTTCACCACCGGGGCGGTGTCGCCGTCAAGGAACTCACACAGGTCGTCGACCAGCCCCTGGTAGGCATCGGGGGTCACCGATCCCACGCAGGGGCCAACGCACTTCTCGATGTGGAACAGCAGGCAGGGCCGGCCCAGCCGCTCGTGGTGGCGGAACTTGTGGTCGCTGCACGTGCGGATCGGGAACGTGCGCAGCAGCAGGTCGAGCGTCTCGCGGATGGCGTAGGCGTGAGCGAACGGGCCGTAGTAGCGGGTGCCCTTGTCCTTGGCCCCCCGCCGCACCATGGCCCGGGGCCACGCCTCCGACAGGGTGACGGCCAGGAACGGGTAGCTCTTGTCGTCGCACAGGCGGATGTTGAAGCGGGGCTTGTGCTCTTTGATCAGCGAGTACTCGAGCATCAGGGCCTCGACCTCGTTCGCCACCTCGATCCACTCGACCGTCTCGGCCGTGGCCACCATCTGCGCGGTGCGGGGCAGCAGGCCGGCCGGGCTCTGGAAGTAGCTGGAGAGCCGGCTGCGGAGCGACTTGGCCTTGCCGACGTAGATCACCCGCCCGTCACGGTCACGGAACTGGTAGGAGCCCGGACGGTCCGGGATCGAGCCGGTGGGCGGGCGCTGCACCATGGGTGACCCCAGCCTGCCACCGCCCGGTGCGTAGGCGGCGGGAGTCCCCTCGGCCCTTCGCCTGAGAGCCGGGAATGCAGCGGCGGCCGTCCGGGGTTTATGCTGGCAGCACACCGGCTCGGTATCCGGTGCCATCCAACACCCCTAGGCCAACAACCCCGAGGCGGGCGACCGAGCTGTCCCCTCTGGCCGATTGAAGGGTGCTCCTGTCAAGGAGTCCAACCACGATGCTCCGCCTGCAAGGCCCGCTCCCCGAGCGCTACACCAAAGCCACCCCCGAAGAGCTCGCGACCTGGATCGCCTCGGCCAAGGCGACGCTCGGCTCGCGCCTTGCGATCCTGGGACACCACTACCAGCGTGACGAGGTCATGCGCTGGGCCGACCTGCGGGGCGACAGCTTCGGCCTGAGCCGCATGGCGGCCGAGCGGGCCGACGCCCGGTACCTCGTCTTCTGCGGCGTCCACTTCATGGCCGAGTCGGCCGACGTGCTGACCGGCCCGGACGTGAAGGTCATGCTCCCCGACCTCAACGCCGGCTGCTCGATGGCCGACATGGCCGACATCGGGTCGGTCGAAGAGGCGTGGGAGGCCATCGGCGCCGTCACCGACATCGACGGTGTCGTCCCCGTCACCTACATGAACAGCTCGGCCGCCCTGAAGGCGTTCGTGGGCCGCCACGGCGGCGCCGTCTGCACGTCGTCGAACGCCCGCGCCGTGCTCACCTGGGCCCTGGCCAAGGGCCCAAGCGGCCCTTCAGAGCGGGGAGCACCGGGCGAGAAGGTGTTGTTCTTCCCCGACCAGCACCTGGGCCGCAACACCGGGGTGCAGCTGGGCTACGGCCTCGATCAGATGCGGGTGTGGGATCCCCGGCGCGAGCGGGGCGGGCTCGAGGAGCGCGAGGTGAAGGAGGCCGCGCTCCTGCTCTGGAAGGGGCACTGCTCGGTGCACCAGCGCTTCACGCCCGTCAACATCGCCTCCTTCCGGGCCGAGCACCCCGAGGGGATCGTCGTGGTCCACCCCGAGTGCAGCCACGAGGTGGTGGAGATGGCGGATCAGGTGGGATCGACCGACTTCATCATCAAGGCCATCGAGGCGGCGCCCCCCGGCAGCCACGTGGCCGTCGCCACCGAGATTCACCTGGTGCAGCGCCTCGCCGCCGAGCACCCCGAGGTGACGGTCACCAGTCTCGACCCCCTGATCTGTCCCTGCTCCACCATGTTCCGCATCGACGCTCGCCACCTGGCCTGGGTGCTGGAGGGCTTGGTCGAGGGTGAGGTCCGCAACCAGATCACCGTCGAGCCGGAGGTCGCCGCCTGGGCCCGGGTGGCACTGGAACGGATGCTCGAGATCGTCTAGACAGTCGGGCGGCCCCGTCCACCCCTCCAACGCACGCCAAGCGCAGGAGATCATGAGAGACAACGTCTTGCAGCAAGAAGCCTCGGCAGCTAGGTTTCGTGGCGTGCGGAGGCTTGCGGTCGCCCTGGCTCTTTCGGCGCTGCTGGCCGCCTGCTCGGGGGGAACCGTGGCCGCTCCCCCTCCGTCCTCGACGACCGAGCCGCCGCCGACCTCAACCTCGTCCACCACCGAGCCCGCCACCACGACCTCCACCTCCCTCGGCTTCGACAAGCCGGCCACCATCGATGTGGCCTATGTCCAACGGGTCCTGGACGAGATCTACCGCCTGGAGGGCGACGCCGCCCGTCACCTCTACGCCAACAAGGTCCCCGACGCCGAGTTCAACGAACGCCTCGAGGCCATCTTCGGTGACCCTGAATTGAGCGATGCCAAGACTTCGTTTGGCCGGGATGCAGCTGAAAGGTTGTCCAACTTCACCGAACCGCCCGGGGACCCCATTGTCAAGGTCTTGTCGATCGTCGACAGTGCTCCAGATTGCATAGTGGCTCAGGCGACCCTCAACTTCACTGCGCTCTACAAGCGAACTGCCCCAGCCTCGCCTACGGTGTTGATCCAGCTCTTGGCGGGCAGCGTCGAACCTCTAAATCCGGTTCCTTGGGGTGTTGTGGCGGCGGGACCGGCCTCCCCCGCCACCGACCCGAAGGTCTGCCAGCCGTGAAACGTCTCAGCTGCTTCGTCGCTTGCCTTCTGGTGAGCCTGAACCTTTGGGACGTCGCGGCTGCCCGGACGTACAACACGGACCATAAGACGCTCGCTGTCACGAGCGAGCAAGCGACTGTACGGCTACCTGACCTGTCGGTCGGTTCTCTGAGCAACTTCAAGGGCGGCTCATCGAAGAGGCGTGCCGGAGGAGCAAGCCGCCCCCGATCCAAGCCGGACGAACTGGCTTATGTGAACGGTGTCGGTCTGTGCAGCACGACAGGTCCGATCGTCCTGCCCGGGTCCGGCAATCCAGTGATTCCCTCGGCAACGCCCAACGTGGCGTGGTCGTTGCCCGGTTGTCCGCCGGGGCCCCCGCAAGCGGGCGGCGGTGGCAAGCCGTCACCGCCACCGCCGTCGCCTCGTGATGCGGCGACGTCGGTGTGGTGGGAGACGACCCTGCCCGACCCGACGATGGCCACCAGCCCGCCCACCGGGGCGATAACCGGGCTCGACATGTTCCTCAGCATCGGCGGCCCCCAGAAGGTCACCTTCGACGTGCCGTCGCTCGGCTACATCGTCCACCTCGACGTGAACAGCACCTACGACGTCGACTGGGGCGATCCGGCCCCCGACGGCTCAGCCATCGGGGCCAAGGTGACCCGTGGCCACCGCACCCAGGGCGGCCCCTACCCGAACGGTGACCTTCGCCACCAGTACATCGACCGTGGCGCCCCCACCATCACCGTCACCCAGCGCTGGACAGCGAGCTGGACCGCCGGCGGCGAGTCGGGCACGATCAGCGACGTGCTGTTCACCGACGCCACCTCCACCATCGCCGTCCAGGAGATCCAGGCCGTCATCACCGGCTGAACCATCGCCGTCCAGGAGATCCGGGCCGTCACCACCCGCTGAACCAGCCCAGGCGCCGGTACTCGATGCCTCAAGGCCCTCCATCCGGAAGAACCGTTGTAAACGCTGGGGCGCCCGTCCGCCTTTGCAGAGATGTGGAAGACGAGCTGCCTGGGGTCCTGGACGGAGTCGACGAGCCGGTGACGGTTGCTGAGCTGGAGGCGGTGGTTCGTCGGGCCGGCCAACGCCGACAGGCGACCCTGGTGGCCGGCGCCGCCGTCCTCCTGGCCCTGGGCGGGGTGGGAGGAGCCGTGGCCCGTGGCCACGACGACCGTCGGTACACCGCGGTCGGGCTCGGCGCCGGACCGGTGGCGGGTTCGGCGTCGGCCGCCAAGGGCGCTGCCTCTTCGGCTTCCATGGCGTTCGGAGGCTCCGGAGGCTTCGGTGGTCCGTTTACGCCCCTGTTCCGGCGGGAGGCCAACGGTGTGGCGATCCGGGCCTACCGGATCTCGATGGCCGGAGGACCCGAGGCGGCCGATCCGGCCTGTGCCGAGCCCACGAGCCTGGTGCAGGTCGAGCTCTCGAACGCCGCCGCCGTCGGGATGCTCTCCGCCGCCGAGCCGCCGGCGAAAGCCAGGCTGGAGGCCACGGGCCTGACAGTGGCCGCCAACACCTTCGGCTATACCGAGGGCGAGCCAGCTACGGGAGCAGTCGTGCAGACCGGGGCCGGCATCGCAACGGTGAGGATCACCTCGCCGGTCGGCGACGACACCATGGCACCCCAGGATGGGGTGGCCGTGCTGGCGGTCGCCGGTGAGGCCCGCGCCGACTACGAGGTGCAGGGGCTCGGGCCGGACGGAGCGGTGGTGGCCCGCCAGCCACTCATCCCGCCGCCGCCGACCCCGGTCAAGGTCATGCCCGCACCGCGCGCTGGCGGATCCACCACCGGTTCCGGTTCCGCCACCGATGGCGTCGGTGGCTCGGTCGCTGCGTGCGGTCCCGTCCAGTGCCGAGCAACGACCACGATCGAGGCGTGCGTCACGAGTCCGCCGTCGCCCTGCCGGCCGGATGCCCCCATGCCAACGTCCCTCGGCGGCCCGACCGGGCCGCAGACCTCTGCCGCCAGCGGGCCGGCGACGAGCGTCGTTGGGGGAACGAAAACCACGGCGACCGCTCGTGCTGCGATCCCAGGTCCAGCCCCCGCCTGCCCACCGGTCGACCCAGCTCCTCCCCTCACCTCGCAGGGCCCGACATCCGGCACGGCGACCACCGTGGCGCCACCGGTCCCGGGCGCCCAGCCGACTCCGGTACCCGGGCCTGCGGTCCAACCCCCACCGACCGCCCTCATCCCTGTCCCCGCGTGGGCGTGGCCTACAACCTCGACGAGCGCCGGCCCTTCAACTACGGCACCCTGAGGGGATGGGCGCCGCCTCCTTCGCCGCCCTCTACAGCGAGCACGCCGGTCGAGTGCGGCGGGCGCTGATGCTGAGCGGGGCAGACGAGGAGACGGCCGCGGACGTAGCCCAGGAGGCGTTTGCCCGCACCTACCCCCACTGGCGACGGGTACAGACGGGGACCAACCCGGCGGGCTATGTGTACCGGGTGGCCTTCCGCGAGCTGCGGCGACGGGGCCACCTGCCCGACCGACCCGATGGTGACGCCGCCGCTCAAGACGTGATGACCGAGGAGCACGGACCAGAGGAACGGGCACTGGCCGCGGTGGCCGCCGACGCCGCCGTCCTGGCGATCAGAGCCATGCCGCCCGGCCGCCGGGCCTGCGCCCTCCTGGTCCTGGCCGCCGGTCTCACCGCCGAGGAGGCCGGCCAGGCCCTCGGCATCACCGCCTCTACGGTGCGGGTTCAGGTTTGCCGCGCCCGTGCCGAACTCCTCGCCCTGTCGGCGTTGTCCTCAGCCGAGCCGGCTGGCCTCGTCTGAGTCCCGAAGTCCGGGCCAGAGGCACGAACGGTCGGGACGAGGGCACAGCACCAACAGGCCGAGACCGTCACGCCGCAAGCATCAGGCCGGCCACGGAGTCACCTCCTCGGCATGCCGTTGGGCGGGCCCCATCCAGCGCCGCCGATGCCCCAATCGCATCCCCATACCAATACCATGATGGGATGCAGAGTCAGCAGATCGCCATCCGCCTGCCCCAGCAGCTTCTGAGAGACCTCGATGAGCTCGTTGCCGACGGCCTGTACGAGAGCCGTGCTGCCGCCGTCCGAGCTGGAGTCGAGAGCCTGACGGCGTTGCAGCATCAGCAACGCATCGACGAGGCGATCGTCGACGGCTACCGCCGATCCCCCCCGACGACTGCAGAAGACAACGCGGCTATGGCGTCGCTCCGCGAGGCCATAGCCGAGGAACCGTGGTGAACCGGGGGGAGGTCTGGTGGGCCGAGATCGAGGACCTCGGGCGGCGGCCCTTCCTGGTCATGACCAGGTCGACGGCGATCGGCGTGCTCAACGGCGTGGTTGCCGCACCCGTCACCCGAACGATCCGAAACCTGCCGACCGAGCTGCCGCTCGGCCGGCAGGACGGGATGCCTACCGACTGCGTGGCTAGCTTCGACAACCTGCGGGTCGTCCCGAAGGCCAATCTCACCAGTCGGATCTGCTCGCTGGACGCCGGTCGCCTGATGGAAGCCTGCACCGCTCTTCGCGCCAGCGTCGACTGCTGATCCACTCCGGAGGCGACGGCGACAGAAGCGCCGTCGTGCCGGCCCGCCTGGCCTGGGCGAACAGGTCCATGTCCGTGCCGGTACTGGCTGGCACCCGGGCGGCGCCGGGCGGAGGTCTCCGCCGCCGACCGAACCCCGTCCGCACAGGCAAGGTGCTGGGGGCCCGCCGGCCCGCTCAGAGGTGCCGGACCGCAGGGAGGAGGTCCTTCGGTGGGGAGCCGGCCTCGACGACGATCCAGCCGATCAGGTCGGGCCGGCGTCCGAAGAGCGCCACGACGCAGCCGTCGGCGGGTGCCGCCGGCTGCAGTCCTGCGTGGGTTCTGTGACCGCCGGCGGCGCCAGCGACCAGGGCGGCGGCCGGTGCCTTCAGCGCTGTTGCCCCCGAGGCCCGGAGGCGCTCGGCGTGGGCCTGGCACCGCCGGTAGCTTTCGGCTCCGCCGGTCGTCACGGCGTGCGGCAGTCGCGCCCGGCTGGCGTCGGCGATCTCGTCATCGGGCACCTCGACCGCCCAGAGCGCCCGTCGGAGGTCAGCGAGGTCCGCCGGATCGGTGATCGCCTCGTGCCGGAGGAGCTCGGCCCAGGCGCCTGCTGGGGTGTCGGCCAGGTACTGAACCGGGCCCCGACCAGGTGCGTGCCAACGAGCCGCGGGCTGAGCGTCGCTCTCCCAACCGAAGGGGTAGGCGGGGTCACAGCTCCGGAACCAACGCACCGCGCCAGCGTGACCCACTGGCGTGACGCTCAGTTGGCCGGGCCGGGACCGGCGAGCACGGCGGCCAGCTCTGCCACCTGCCGTGGGCCTTGATCGTCGGGATTCCAGTCGCCGGTGAGGAGCGATGCCGGAGTAACCCCAGACAGCTGGGGCCGGGGCCGGTCGAACCACCGGCGGAGCCCTCTGTCGTTGTAGGAGCCGGCAAGGTCAGCCACGATGAGCGCCAGGTGGTGGAGCCGGTGGGCGACCGCATCGGGCGTCGCCCGGACACCACCCGAGTACCGGGCCAGCGAGCTGGGCGAGATCAGGCACAGGCGCGCCACCAGCTCCTCGCCGAGACGGCCCGTCACCGCCAGCCACTCGGTCTCGGGGTTAGGTGAGGCCTCAAGAGCCTCAGCGATCCGAGCGAGCGCCGCCAGAACGCCGGCGGCGTCCGCGGCGTGGAGCGTCTCCACGTCGCGCCGGGCGATCCCCGCCCCGACCAGCGCATCCAGGGCGTCACCGACCAGGTCAGCCATCCGCTCTCGCCGCACGCCAGGCCCGAGCAGACCCATCGCCTCCACCCGGGTAGCGATCCGCACCGCCTCCCAGGAACCCGGCAGGGACGCCGGAACCAGTTCGGACACAGAACGGACAGGCCCCATCTCCCGATCCTACCCTGATCCAACTGGCGCGCCAGAACGGTAGGTCGGTCAGGACGGGTCTGATCGGGCGCCGAGGACGAGGCGGCGCAGCTGGCCCCAGCCATGTACCGGGGTGCAGCGGCGGACGTCGAACAGTGCGGCGGCGCCGCAGGTCAGCCGGGCTGAGGCTTCGGTACTCGGCGTGGTCGGCCTGCACGATGGCGGCGTCGCAGGGGGTGCCCAGCTCGTGAGGCTGGAAGCCGAGGGCCCGGATCTCCGCAGGCGTCCACAGGGGGTCATGCACCACCGCGGTGGCGCCGCGTGCTCGCAGCACCTCGACCAGCGCCAGGGCGCCGGAGGAGGCCAGCTCCTTCACTCCGCCCCGCTAGGCCAGGCCGAGGACGGCTACCCGGCGCCCCCTCAGACCCCCGGCGGCGGCGGCCAGCACGTCGACGACGTGGGCGGGCAGCGAGTCGTTCACCTCTCGGGCCGTCCGGGGCAGGCGCAGGTTCGGGGCGCCGGCCAGCAGGAACCACGGGTAGACCGGGATGCAGTGGCCGCCGACGAGGCCGGGCGAGTGGAGGTGGCTGTAGGGCTGGCTGTTGGCGGCGGCGATGACCTCGGCCACGTCGACGCCCATGGTCTCGGCGTAGCCGGCGGGCTCGTTTGCGTAGGCGATGTTCAGGTCCCGGTAGGTGGTCTCGGCCAGCTTGGTCAGCTCGGCAGCCTCGGCGCTGCCGAGGTCCCAGACCCCGTTGGGCCGGGGCAGGTCGGGCCGGTCGTCGAAGTCGAGCGCCTGGCGGTAGAAGGAGACGGCCCGTGCCGCGCTGGCGGCGTCGACGCCACCCACCAGCTTGGGGTAGCGGTGCAGGTCGGCAAACGCGGTGCCGCTCTCCGGGAAAAGGCGGCCGACCTCTGCTCACCTCGGCGACGACGTCTGGGTTGATGTCAACCGAACGTGGCGACGCCAGCGCCGGCGATCACAACGGCTAGTGGCAGGCCGATCTTGCCCATGCCCACGACCGTTGCCGTGGTCATCCGGCTCCGACGATCACGGTGGAGATGGCAGGCCGACCTCTCCCGCGCCCACCAGCCCGACGCCGGTCATCTTTGGCCGCTGGCGATGTTCACCGTCTGGTGGGGGCCGCAATCGGAGGCGGCGTGGGCCTGAGCCGCGTCCTCGACCACGAGCAGCCCGTGGCGCCGCGCCACCTCGCCCAGGGGCCGTCATGTCGGCCGGCTGCCCGTAGAGGTGCACGGGCATGACCGCCGCGGTGCGGGGCGACACGGCCGCCGCCACCGCCCCCGGGTCGAGACAGAAGCTGTCCGGCTCGATGTCGGACGCCGACAAGGCGGCCTCAAACTCGGCCAGCTTTGGCCCCTGAGCCAGGCGGCCGCTGGCCAGAACGGCCTTCACGGCTTCCTGCTCATCAGCGCCGATCATGGGTGACGTGATCGGTGTCACCCGCCGTCCTCGTCGATCTGGTCACCGGCCAGGCGGAAGCCCGAACCAGTCACAGGGCATCGGAGCCGGCCGGGGCCGTCGGCTTCGAGGCGGGCGCCGGCCCGGCCCACCCAGCCCAGTTGGCGGGCCGGGCAACCGACGACCAGAGCGAAGGCGGGCACGTCACGGGTGACGACCGCACCGGCCCCGATCAGCGCCCAGCGCCCGATCGTGATTCCGGCCACCACCACAGCCCCGGCACCGACCGAGGCGCCGTCGCCGACCACCACACCCTCGGCCACCCACCCCGCTGAATCGATCTTGTTGAGGTCGGGGGCCACGGCCCGGGGACGACGGTCGTTGGTCAGGATGGCGCCGGGTCCGACGAACACCCCGGCGCCGAGGCGGGCGGGGGCGTAGAGCAGGGCCCGGTCCTGGACCTTGGCGTCCGGGCCGATCCGCACGCCAGCGTCGACGTAGGCGCCCCGGCCGATCGTGCAGCGGGGCCCGAGCACCGCCCCCGAGCGCACGACCGCCCCGGGCCAGATGGCGCAGCCCTCCCCCACCACCGCCCCGTCTTCGACCGTCGCGCCCGCCGGTTCGGCTGTGCCGCTCACCTCGTCACCAGGGCATCCGGTGAGGCCGCATCGGTCGACGGTAGCCTTGCCTTCGGCCCAGGATCCGGAGCCGTCGCCGGTACCGGCCACCGCTCACGCCGAACGTCCGGGCCGCCGGGAAGGAGATCAATGCGAGTCGTGGTGACGGGAGGAGCCGGCTTCATCGGCGGGAACCTGTGCCGGGCCCTGGTCGACGCCGGTCACGAGGTGGTGGCCTTCGACGACCTGTCGAGCGGTCGGAAGGCGAACATCGCCGACCTGCCTATCGAGCTCGTCGAGGCGACCATCCTGGACCGCGTGGCCCTGGCCGAGGCGATGTCGGGCGCCGACGCCGTTGTCCACCTGGCCGCCCGAGGGTCGGTCCCCCGGTCGCTGCTCCACCCTCTGGACACCCACGCCGTCAACGCCACGGGCACGGTCAACGTCGTCAACACCGCCCGCCTGGCCAACGTCGGCCACGTCATCTTCTCCTCGTCCTCCTCGGTGTACGGGGCCAACGAGGTGCTGCCCAAGCACGAGGGGCTGGTCACCGCGCCGGTCTCGCCCTATGCGGCCAGCAAGGCGGCGGCAGAGAGCGCCGTCCTGGCCTACCAGCACAGCTACGGCCTGCCCGTGCTGACCTTCCGCTTCTTCAACGTCTTCGGCCCGCTCCAGCCGGCCGACCACGACTACGCCGCCGTCATACCCCGCTTCCTGGCCGCCGCCCTGGCCGGTCGTCCCGCCGAGATCCACGGCGACGGCCACCAGAGCCGCGACTTCACCTACGTTGGAACGGTCGTGCGGGTGATCATCGACGCCCTCACCCGTCGGGCCACCCACCCCGGCCCGGTCAACCTGGCCTTCGGCAGCCGCACCGACCTGCTGGGGGTGCTCGGCATCATCGAGGAGCTCCTGGGCCACCCGATCGAGCGCCGCCACGTCGAGCCCCGGGCCGGCGACGTGCGCCACTCCCAGGCCGACTCCACCCGCCTCCGCTCGATGTTCCCCGACGTCGAGCCGGTCCCCCTTGGTGACGGTCTGGCCCAGACTCTCGCCTGGTTCCAGAGCCTGTAGGCGGCCAACTCAACCCCAGGGTCAGTACGGGGGGAGCAGGTCGGGGAACATCGGGAAGTGCCGGACGTTCAGGGTGAGCAGCCGCGCCCCCAACAGGACCACGGTGGCGGCGATCGCCAGGTCGGCACCGTCGATGCCGTTGTGGCTGGGCAGCCATCTGCGACCCAGCGCGCCGGCTGCCTCGGCCACGTCGGCGTCCACCGGATGCCAGTGGAGGGTGGCGAGGAGCGCTCTCGTCCGATCCTCCTCACCTGGCCGCATCCCCGCCAGAACCTCGATTCGCGTCATCTCACTGGCGTGCAGGGCGTCGGTGGCCCGCTCTCCTTCGAGGACCTCCGCTGCTTCCTGCCGCCCACGGAGGTGGTCGATCAGGATCGAGGTGTCGACGAACGCACTCATCCCGGCCTTTCGAGGCGCGTACCCGACCGCAGCTGATCGACCCAGGCAGCCCCGTCAAGGTCCCGACCCGCCCATGACCCGAAGGCCTGCCGCATGGCGACGAGGTCATCCTCGCAAGAACGCTCGGAGCCGTAGACGGCGTCGACCGCATGCCTGATGAGCGCCGAGATCGACTGGCCGGTCCGAGCGGCGACGGCATCAAGGGCACGCCGCTCCTCGTCGGTCAGCGAGATCTGAGTCCGAAGCATGATGTAAGGTTACATCACCTGTTCGCGTGGCCGGCGCGGGACTCTGTCCCTCCCGCTCGGCACCCGCACCGTGGTGGGGGACAAGGTGGCCGTCGACGCCGACGATCAGCCCGGGGTTCGTGGCCGCCAGCTGAGTCGAGTTGCTTCCTGAAGATGGTCGGTCGGTCCGGGCATCGTGGCTGAGGGTGTGGCGGAGCATCGTGCGGTGGACGGCGTTGAAGAGGTGCCGTCTTGGTGCTGGCCACTCCGCCCAAGGTGTATCACCTGACGTCTTGGTGTTACACTCTGGTGTGCCCACGACCCGCCGTCGCCATCTGATCACCGAAACCGAGGCGATGGCGCGGGCGCTCGACGACGCCGCCAGGCGCTGGCCGGAGGACAGCCACAGCCGCCCGAAGCTCCTGCTCCACCTCCTCGAGGAGGGGCACAAAGCCG
>JBBSHM010000032.1:0-26784 GCA_038253125.1 Acidimicrobiales bacterium | reverse complement strand
CGATCGGGGTGATCGCACCCTCGCTGCCGCCGGCGACCATCACGTCGGCCCGGCCCCAGCGGATGAGCTCGGCGGCGTCGCCGATGGCATGGGCCGAGGCGGCGCACGCCGTGACGGTGCAGGTGTTGGGGCCGAGGAGGTGGTGCTCCATGGCGATCTCGCCGGCGGCCATGTTGGCGATCATCATCGGGGTCAGGTAGGGGCTGACCCGGTCGGGGGCCCTCTCGTGCAGGAGGATGATCTGGTCTTCGAGGGTACGCAGGCCGCCGATGCCGCTGCCCCACACCACGCCGGACCGTTCCGGGTCGTAGCCGTCCAGCACGCCGCTGGCCGTGATGGCCTCGTTGGCGGCCACCAGGCCTAGCTGGGCGAAGCGGTCCAGGTGGCGGGCCCGCCTCTTGCCGAAGACGGCGTTGGGTTCGAAGCCCTTCACCTCGGCGGCGATACGCACCGGGAACCCGGTGGTGTCGAACTGGGTGATCGGACCGGCGCCGCCCTTGCCGGCGATCAGGGCGGCCCACGTGGCGGCGACGTCGAGCCCAACCGGCGAGATGGCCCCGAGTCCGGTGACCACCACTCGACGGGGTTCAGGCATGCGGCGATCCTACGATCCGGCCCCGGCAAACGGACCAGGCGCGCCCCGGTCGCGAGCTTCGTGACGAAGCGCGTTGAGACCCGGGAGGCATTCCCGGCGCTAACCTCTGCCCTCGTGGCTGTGGTCGCCCCCATCGCCCGGCGGCGCTTCACCGTCGAGGAGTACGAGCTGATGGCTGAAGTCGGCGTCTTCGGCCCGGGCGAGCGGGTCGAGCTGCTTGATGGGGAGGTGGTGGAGATGGCGCCGATCGGACCGCCGCACTCGTCCAGAGTCGACCGGTGCAACGCCTACCTGGGCCGGGCCTTTGGTCCCGGCGTGATACTCCGGGTGCAGAACCCGCTCCACCTGAGCGACCTCTCCATGCCGGAGCCGGACGTGACCGTCCTGCGCCACCGCGACGACTTCTACGGGAGCCGTCATCCGACCGTGGCCGACGTGCTCCTGCTGGTCGAGGTGGGCGACACCAGCGCCCGCTTCGATCGAGAGGTGAAGCTTCCGCTCTATGCCACTGCCTCGGTGGCGGAGGTGTGGCTGCTCGACGTCAACGCCCGCACCGTCTCGGTGTTCACGGGTCCCGGGTCCGGCGGGTACCAGGCGGTCCTTGTGGCCAGGCACGGCGACCAGCTCCGGCCGATCGCCCTGCCGGGCGTCGTCATCGCCGCCGCCGACCTGATCGGCTGAGGCCCGCCGGCCCCCATGGCGACTGCTGATCGACGGGCCATCGAGGCTGTGGTCATGGTCGCCGAGGAACCGGTCCCGCCCGATCTGCTGGCCCAGCTGCTGGAGATCCCGACCGCCAGGGTGGTGGAGCTGTGCCACGAGCTGGCGGCCACCTACGAAACGGACGGCCGGGGCTTCCAGCTGGTCCGGGTGGCCGGCGGGTACCGCTACCAGTCCCACCCCGACTGCGCCCAATGGGTGGAACGTTTCGTTCTCGAGGGCCAGGCGTCGAAGCTATCGGCCGCTGCGCTTGAGACCATGGCCATCGTCGCCTACAAGCAGCCTGTCAGCCGGGCGCAGGTGGCAGCCATCCGCGGGGTGAACGTTGACGGCGTGCTGCGGACCCTGGTGGGCCGCGGGTACGTCGCCGAGGTGGGCCGGGACCCGGGCCCCGGTCAGGCCGTGCTGTACGGGACCACGCCGCAGTTCCTGGAGTCGCTCGGCATCGACTCGCTCGAACGGCTGCCCCCGCTGGGTGCCTTCGTACCCGACGCATCGATGGTCGAGGCCCTGGAGCGGGGCCTCCTCGACGACGGGACAGGCGAGTGACAGGACCCGATCCGACGGAGCTGTTCGAGGGCGAACGGCTGCAGAAGGTGCTGGCGCGGGCTGGCATCGGCAGCCGGCGGGTGGCCGAGGAGCTCATCGACGCCGGCCGGGTCCAGGTGAACGGCCAGGTGGCCGTTCTGGGCCGGCGGGCTGATCCCGAGCGGGATGTCGTCGCCGTTGACGGCACGCCGATCGGCACGGCGCAGGGGCTGGCCTACCGCCTGCTCAACAAGCCTTGCGGAGTGGTGGCCACCGCGGAGGATCCGCAGGGCCGGCCCACGGTGGTGGAGCTGGTCCCGGCCGAGCCCCGGGTGGTGCCGGTCGGCCGGCTCGACTTCGACACCGAGGGGCTGCTGCTGCTCACCAACGACGGTCAGCTGCACCACCGCCTGACCCACCCGAGCTTCGGCGTGGAGAAGGAGTACCTGGCCGAGGTCGAGGGGGAGCTCAGCCCCCGGGCCCTGCAACGCCTGCGGGCCGGAGTCGAGCTGGACGACGGCGTGACGGCTCCGGCCAAGGCGTCGAGCCCGGCGCCGAACCTCCTGAAGCTCACCCTCCACGAGGGCCGCAACCGCCAGGTGAGGCGCATGTGCGAGGCCGTCGGCCATCCCGTCCGTCGGCTGGTGCGGACCAGGATCGGCCCGCTGGTCGACGGCTCGCTGCCGCCCGGCACCTGGCGCGACCTCAGCAGGGAAGAGGTCCGTGCCCTCGAGCGGGCCGTGGTCGAGCAGGACGCCGTCACCGACGGCAGGTGGCGGCCAGGTGACGTCACGGGACGGCGCAGTCGGTAGGTTCGGTCACATGCCGTCGCCGCTGCGGGGCCACCTCGGTCTGTTGGCCGCCGCCGCCGCCGGCTATCTCATAGGGACGACACCCTCGGCCGACCTGGCTGCTCGGCTCGCCACCGGCGCAGCCCTAGACCTGCGGGTCGCCGGGTCGAACAACCCCGGCGGCGCCAACGCCTACACGGTGCTCGGCCCTCGGTGGGGTGCAGCGGTGATCGGTGCCGACATCGCCAAGGGTGCAGTGGCCTCGGTGGCGGGTCGGGCGCTGGCCGGGGACGCGGGCGCATGTGCCGCCGGAGCGGCATCGGTGGTGGGGCACTGCTTCCCGGTGTGGAACGGCGGTCGCGGCGGCAAGGGCGTGGGCACCAGCGTCGGCCAGTGCCTGGCCACGTTCCCGGCCTACTTCCCGCTGGACATGACGGTGGCCGCCGTCACCTCGACCAGACGGTGGAGGGGCCGAGCCCGGGCCGCCACCCTCCTCTCCTCGGCTCTGTGGGTGGCGAGCGGGGTGCTGTGGTGGCGCCGGCGTTGGCCCAACCTGTGGGGACCCGAACCGACCGTTGCCCTGCCCATCGCCAACCTGGTGTCGAGCTTGGTGATCGCTTACCGCTTCATGACCGTGCCGGACCCGACGCTGCCGCCCAGGCCCGCCCCGCCGGCGGCGGGCGCCTGATCACCGGGGGAGGGCGACCAGGACGTCGGAGTCGTCTTCGCCCGCGGTTGGCCCGTAGTGCAGGGCGAAGATGCCTCTGGCCCCGCACGACGGGCAGGTGGCGCCCACCACGAGCTGCATGTCGTCGGGGTCACTGGCCCCCTCCAGGCGGCGCTGCCTACCGATGGTGAAGGCAGCCGCCGCAGATGTGACACCGCAGGCGCCGCAGCGGACCCTCCCCCCGGCCTTGACCCACAGCTCGTCGCCATAGCCGTCCTCCCGGAACGACGCCACGACTTCACCGGCGGTCGTGTTGTCCGACGGGGCGCCAGCGATTTCCACCATCAAGCGGTTCCCGCAGGCCTCGGAGCCGAACCGTCGGTCAAAGGCTTTCGAAGTCAGTACGTCACGCAGGGGGCGCCGCCGGCCAACAGCTCCACCAGCTTGGCACCGCCGACGATGGTGGCCCCCTTGATCAGCTTCGACTCGTCCAGGCCCCGCTTCTTGAAGCACGGCGAGCAGACCCAGATGACCCCTCCCGCCTCCACGAAGTTGGTCATCAGCTCCTTGAGCGGGGCGAAGCCCTCCTCGGCGATGCCGTCGGCGTAGCCCTCCTCGACCAGGCGGACGCCCTCGGTCGAGACGAAGACCACGGTCTCCTTATCTGACCCGACCGCGGCGTTGGCGACGACAAAGCCAACCGTCGCCCGGTCGGGGTCGTTCTTCGCGTTGGTGAGCGATACACAGAACTGTCCAGTCATCAAGTCTCCGTTCGTCGTTTGATCAGATACAGCGGATGTTCGGCCACGAGCAGCTCGTGGCCGGTCATGCGGCACCACGATGGCAGGTCCTCCGGGGCGCCAAGGTCGAGGGCGGTCAACTCGAGGAACTCGCCCGGCCTCAGCCGGGAAAGCCGAGCCCGAAGCTGCAGCACCAACTCGCCGCAGCCCATGTGCCCGGCGTCCCAGCGGTCGGCCGGACCGTCGATCACCTGCGCTCCGTCTCTCTCAGGTAACGGTAGATCGTGACGGTGATGTTAGCCACACCGTGCTCGGATCGCCTTGTCGGGTGGCGGTCAGTGGGGTTCGCCCATGTGGACCATGGTCACCGGTTGCTTCTCCTCCTTGGCGATCCGTTCATCTGCGGATAGGTACACATGATGGTGCACCCAGGCTGGTGGCCACGCTGATCCGGTTGACCTCGCTCGGCACCATCAGGCCCCGGCGAAGCTGGTGCCCTCGCCCAACGGCTGGAACTCGGGCTGGCGGCGGTCCAGGTATGACCGGACCCCCTCCTGGAAGTCGGGACCGGCCAGGCTCTGGCCCACCAGGCTGTCGGCCAGCGTCACCGCCTGCTCCAGCGATGAGCCGGCGGCGGCGTGGACCTGCCGCTTCATCGCCGCCATCGAAGCCGGTGAGCAGGCGGCGGCCAGCTCACGGGCGTAGCGCTGGGCGCAGGCCACCACCTCGGCCGCCGGCACCACCCGGCTGACCAGGCCCAGCTCCAGCGCCTCCTCGGAGGTGAAGACCCGCCCTGACACCAGAAGGTCGAGGGCGTGACCGGTGCCGACCAGGCGGGCCAGGAGCCAGGCCACCCCGTCCTCGGCGACCAGCCCCCGCCGGGCGAAGGCGGTGGTCCACCGGGCGCCGGCGGCGGCGATCCGCACGTCACAGCACAGGGCCTGCACCAGGCCGGCGCCGGCGCAGGCGCCGTTCACTGCGGCGACGACGATCTTGGGGATGGTCGTGGCGAAGGTCGCTGCCCGCGGCTTGGCCCCCTCGGAACGGTCCGAGCCGTCGAGCCAGGAGCGGACGATGTCTTCGCCGCCTTGGCCGCCTTCGCCGGCCACCTCGGCCAACAGGTCCATGTCGGCTCCCGGGCAGAAGCCCCGGCCAGCACCGGTGACCACGACAGCGCGCACGCTCCGGCTGTCCGCCGCACGCTGCAGCAGGTCGAAGTAGCGGGCCTTCATCTCCGGCGTCCAGGCGTTCATCCGGTCGGGCCGGTTGAACGTCAGCGTCGCCACGCTGTCGACCTCGTCCCACAGCACCACGTCGTCGTCTGCCACGGCGTCGACCCTACGGTCGAGGACCGCCGACCTTCAGGTGACCGGCGGTCCGATCCTGGCGATGGTGGTCGACGAGCCGGTCAGGTGCTTGGTGGTGGAGGTCGTGCTGACGCCCCGCACGGTGCTGGAGGTGGTGGAGCCGGTCTTGGACGTCGTGGTGGTCCGCCCGAACCGGCTCGTGGTGGAGGTCCGACCGGAGTAGGGCAGCGAGCTTGAGCTTGCGGTGTCGGGCACCGTGCTCGTGATGGCGGGGCCGTCGCTGACGGTGAACCGCCCTTCGGCCAGGTTCCCGGGCGGGCCGGTGAGGCGGACGGTGTACACGCCCGGCTGGTTCGCCGTGGTGGCCCGGTAGGTGGTGGAGGCGGTCCCGTCCGCCAGCACGGTCAGGGCCGCGCCCGGATAGGCCTTGCCCTGGCCGGGGAAGGTGATCTCGAACGCCACGGCGTCACCCTCCTTCAGCCCCTGGGTGGTGAGGGTGAACATCGTGCCGATGGGGCCGGATGGCGGTTCGACCTGGACGGGGGCGAGGCGGGGGAGCGAGACGGCGGAGGGGCCGGTGGGGCCGCGCGACGATCCGCACGCCGTGGCGGCGGTAGCCAGGAACAGGCTGGTGACCACGGCGGCAACCACGGGCCTGGGCGACATCGGGGGCCGAGCCTAGGCAACGCCGCTCTCGGGGGCTCGGCACCGGCGGCGGTTCAGCGACTCCCGGGTCAGCGGCGCCGGGCCCGATACCCCTGGCGTGGGCGACCCTGCCGCTGGCCTCCCGTCCGGCGACGGCTCTGCGTCTCGGTCTCGATCCGGGTGAGGTCGTCCTGCAGCCGCTGCCAGCCTTCCAGGCGGCCGGCGGCCAGGTGGCCGGCGGCCACGGCCGACTGCAGGGCGCAGCCGGGTTGACCCTGGTGCTGGCAGTCGGCGAACCGGCAGGTGCCGATGAGCGGCTGGACGTCGGGAAAGGCGCGGGCCAGCCCGCCGCCGTCGTCCCACGGAACGAGTGACCGGAGGCCGGGCGTGTCGAGCAGCACGCCCCCGCCGGGCAGCAGGACCAGCTCACGGGTCGAGGTGGTGTGGCGGCCCTTGGCGTCGCCGGCCCGGACCGCCCCGGTGGCCATGGCCTGGCGGCCGACCAGGGAGTTGACGAGGGTCGACTTGCCCACCCCGGAGGGGCCCAGGAAGACCATCGTCCGTCCACCCCGCAGCCGGTCACGCAGGCTGTCGAGGCCCCGACCGTCGCGGGTGCTGACCACCACGGCCTCGACTCCGGGCGCCATCTCCAGGGCCTCCGCCGCCGCCTGAGGGCTCCGGGCCCGGTCCGCCTTGGTGAGCACGAGCAGAGGCGTGGCACCGCTGGACCAGCCGAGGGTGACGTAGCGCTGGATGCGCCGGGGGTTGGCGGGTGCGGAGAGCGGCACGCACACGCCGGCCAGGTCGACGTTGGCCGCCAGCACCTGCGGCGAGGCCTCGTCGTGCGCCCCGGCCCGCACGACGGCGGTCCGGCGGGGCAGCACGCTTGTCACCATGTCGCCGTCGGGGGCGAAGCCGACCCAGTCGCCGGTGGTGGGCGTGGGCACCAAGGGGTGAAGGGGGTCGAAGCGCAGGCGCACCTCACCGCCCTGTCCGAGGGCGGTGACCCATCCCCGGTCGGACCGGACCACCCGCGCCGCTGACTCCTCAGCCGGCAGGGCGGCGTCTAGGTCGGGGCCCCAGCCGAGGGCGGCGAGCGTCCCGCCGGGAGAGGTGGTCGTGGGATCGAGGCTACCCACGGCCGGTGGGCTGGCACACTGTGCTCATGGGCTCGTCCAAGCGCCAGATCGCCTCGACCCTCGACACCGCCCTGCTTGTCTTCTTCGTGCTGCTGCTGCTGGCCGTGGGCTGGTGGCTCCTCAAGGTCGTCCTCGGCACGGTGCTGTTCTTCGGCAAGCTCGCCGTCCTGGCCGTGCTCGTCGCCCTGGCCATCCGGGCCTACGTGTGGGCTCGCGGCCGGCTCCACCGCAAGCCCGACACCCGCCCCTTCTAGCCGTTCCAAACCGGCCGGGGAGGAGGCCGGTCAGCCGATGGGGCGGGCCACGCCTTCCCAGTAGGGGCCGCGCAGGTCCTTCTTCAGGATCTTGCCGGTCGGGTTGCGGGGCAGGTCGGTGGCGAAGTCGACCGACTTCGGCACCTTGTAGCCGGCCAGCGTGCTCCGGGCGAATTCGATGAGATCGGCGGGTGCCGGGTCCTGGCCCGCCGCCTTCACCACGACGGCCTTCACCTCCTCGCCCCAACGCTTGGAGGGCACCCCGATCACCGCCACGTCCTGCACTCCCGGGTGCCTCATCAGGGCGTTCTCCACCTCGGCCGGGTACACGTTCTCGCCGCCCGAGACGATCATGTCCTTGACCCTGTCGTGGAGGAACAGGTAGCCGTCGACCACGTAGCCGGCGTCACCGGTCTTGAACCAGCGGTCGGGGGTGACGCTCGTGGCGGTGGCGTCGGGGTTGTGCCAGTAGCCCTTCATCACCTGGGGGGCCCGGACCCATATCTCGCCCACGTCACCCGGCTCGACGTCGGCACCGGTCGACAGGTCGACGCAGCGGACCTCCACGTCGCTCATGGGCCGGCCCGCCGAGCGCAGCCGGTCGCGGTGCTCGGTGTCCCGGTGGTCGGCGGGGGTCAGCAAGGTGATGGCCCCGGTCGTCTCGGTCAGGCCGTAGACCTGGTAGAAGCTGCAGTCGAAGATCTCGACGCAGCGCTCCAGGAGGTCCTCGCTGATCGGCGAGGCTCCGTACACGATGAACTCGAGGCTGGAGTAGTCGACCGCCTCGACGCCCGGTACCAGGGTCAGGAACAGCAGGGCGGCCGGGACCAGGAACGTGTGCGTGATCCCGTGCTGGGGGACGAGGCCGAGGATGGCGACGGGGTCTATCTCGCGCACGATGATCGAGTGCGAGCCGGCGGCCATGCCGAACAGGGCCCAGCTCGAGCCGCCGATGTGGTACAGCGGCATCGCCACCATGCTCACCGACTCCGGGCCGATCTCCAGCTGGGAGGCGGCGTCGATGATGCCCGAGAAGTTCCAGTTCGTCAGCATCACGCCCTTGGGCGGACCCGTGGTGCCCGAGGTGTAGAGCTGGACGGCCACCTCGTCGGCGCCCGCCGGTCGGCCGGGGTCGTGGGCCTCGGCTGCCGACAGCCACGCCTCGTAGCCCGGGTGATCGCCGGGCTCGCCGCCGATGACGACGATGCTGGTCACCGTCGTCAGCTGGCCGACGAGCGGTTCGAGTGGACCCATGAGCTCGGCCGACACGATCAGGACCTTGGCCTCGGAGTCGTTCACGACGTAGACGATCTCCGGTGGTGCCAGCCGCCAGTTCACAGCCACGTTCACGGCGCCGATCAGCGACCCGCCGAACAGGACCTCGAACGACTCGATGCCGTTCTTGTCGAGGAAGGCGACGCGGTCCCCGACGCCGACCCCGGCTGGTTTGAGCGCTCCGGCGACCCGCTGACACCGCTCGTACAGCTGCGACCAGGCCACGGTGGTGCCGTCAAGGGTGAGGGCGGGCGCCTCCGGCGCCGTGTCCGCCCACCGCCGCACGATGTCCCCTATGCAAAAGCCGCTCTGCGGCACTGGATCCCCCGATGCTGGCGCGACCCTCTCGGTGCGAAGCCTAACGGCGGACCTTCCCCACCGGTTTCTCCTCCGACTCGCGTCTGCGAAGCTGAAGATCCCGCCGTCGGAGGCGACCAGCCAGTACCCGCCGCCCACCGCCTTCCGGGCTCGTGGCACGGTAGCCGAAGGAGCTGATCAGAGGCCGATGGACTCCCAGGCCCGGCGGAGATCCGGGTCGGGGTCTTCGAGCACCCGGGAAGGGAGGTCGAAGGCCATGATCGATCGGCCGGCCGTCCGGTCATGGGCAGGCCAGCCGGGGTCGCCGTGGCGGGCGAAGGCCAGCCAGGCGTCTGCCATCTGGTCGGCGAGGGGCTGGAGGTGCCGGCCGCCGCCGGTCAGCATCTCGATGCCGGGGCGGCCCAGGTTGTCGAACACGAACGGGATCTCGAGCCCGTGGTACGAGCCGAGGAAGCCGCCGAGGATCGGCGAGGCCCAGGTGAACAGGTACGTCCACGCCCCGGCCCCGGCGTCAGCCTGCAGGCCGGCGAGGCGCTCGGCCGGTCGGCGGAAGGCGTGGTCGGTGTGGATGGCGACGTGCAGGTCGGTGGGGGAGAGCTCGGGCCAGCGGCGCCGGTAGGCGGTGACGATCGCCATGGCCGCCTGATCACCCACCTCGGGTATGGCGGCGACGTGGCCGACGACGGCCGCGTCGTCCTCGCAGGCGAAGGCATCCGGGGCGACGGCCGCGAACAGCCGCATCTCGTCGCGGTTGGTGCCGACCAGCACGGGCACGCCGGCCGCCGCGCCTGAGGCCAGCGCCGCCTCGGGCCCGGCCGGCAGGGTGGCGCCGTCGACCACCGGCATGAAGGCCAGGCCGACCCCGCCGCGGCGGCCGCCGGCGGTGGCCTGGGCGCCGAGCACGGCTTCCACCGGCACCTCCGCCAGCCGGCCGAGGTCGTCGTGCGGCACCCCGAGGTCGTCGAGCACGTCAACGGCCAGGGCGGCCGCTGTCGCCTGGTCCTGCACGAAGTTGCCGGCCCCCGACTGCAGGATCGCCCGGTAGAACAGCCCAGCCGCCTCGGGCATGGCCAGCAGGCCGGCGATCGACATCGCTCCGGCCGACTCGCCAAATACGGTGACCCGCTCGGGGTCCCCGCCGAAGGCGGCGGCGTTGGCCTGCACCCAGCGCAGGGCCGCCACCTGGTCGAGGAGGCCGGTGTTGCCGCTCCCGGCCCACGCCTCGCCGCCGAGGTCGCCCAGGTGGAGGAAGCCGAGGGCGCCCAGCCGGTAGTTGAGGGTGACGACGACTACGTCGCCCCGGGCGGCCAGCCGGCTGCCGTCGTACCACGGGATGGCCCCGGCGCCGGTCGTGAAGCTGCCGCCGTGCACCCACACCATCACGGGCCGCAGGGCCGTCGGATCGGGGCCCGGCGTCCAGACGTTGACGGTCAGGCAGTCCTCGTCCATCTGGCCGTATCCGCCGAAGGCCCGTTCGAGCGGGCCCTGGCGCTGGGGGGCGACCGGGCCGGCCTCGGCCGCCTCACGTTCGCCCGCCCAGGACGCCGGCGGCTGCGGCGGGCGCAGTCGCCTTGGACCGACCGGGGGCGCGGCGTAGGGGATGCCCCAGAAGGCGGCGACCCTGTCGGCCAGGCCGTCGACGCCCCGCACGAGGCCGCTCGTCGTGCGCACCACCGGTCTCATGGCTGCAGTCTCCCCGCTGGCGGCGCCATTGCCCGCTCGGCCGCACGGCCCCGGCCGCCGGCGGGACTGTCACGGCTCGTCGGTAGGGTCACGGCGTGACCCAGCCGGGACCGCCCGCCCTCGGCCGCGGCGTGATCGTCGATGGTGACCAGCCGGCGCCAGCGGCGTGGGCCACGGCCCCTGAGGTGGTGGTGGACGAGGCGGCGATGGCCGAGCCGGCCCTGGTGGTGGCGGCGCTGCACGACGCATGGGCCGGACGGTCGCCCGTCGTCGTCCGCCTGAGGGTGGACCCGGGCCGGTTCCGCCAGCCGGTGGCCCACGACCCCGACCCGCTGCGGGCCGGCCCGTCGTTCGAGCCGTGGCTCGACCGGCTCCACCACCTCGTGTGGGCCAACACCTACGACGCCCGCAGCGGCGAGCCGATCTGGTGGTGGGGCCGCAAGGCCCAGCGCCTCGGGGCGGGCGAGGGTGGGGTGGCCGACGTGCTGCTGGCCGACGGGGCGGCGGCCTGGGTCGACGGTGGCCCCCGGGCGCCGCTGGGCCGCCACGAGGTGGACGGCCAAGCCTTGGTCCACGCTGAGACCGTCGAGCTCGGCCGCCTGACCACCGTGCCCGAGCCCCGACCGCCCACGGCCGACCTGGCCCCCGACCAGCTGGCCGCGGTGGCTCACGGCTCCGGGGCGGCACGCATCGTGGCGCCGGCCGGCTCGGGTAAGACCAGGGTGCTCACCGAGCGGGTCCGCCACCTGGTGAAGGACCGGGGCTACGACCCGGCCGCGGTGCTGGCCGTGGCCTTCAACGTGCGGGCCAAGCAGGAGATGGAGGGGCGCCTGCGGGACGTGCCCGGCGTCCGGGTGCAGACGCTGAACGGCCTGGGCTGGTGGGTTCTGCGCCGGGCCCGAGCGGCCCAGCAGAGCGGTCAGGACGGGGCGCGGGGCGCCAGCCTGCGGGTGCTGGGCGAGCGGGACGTGCGCGACGTGGTGGGTCGCCTGGTCGAGGTGCGGCGGCGCACGAACACCGACCCGATCTCTCCCTACCTGGACGGCCTGTCGCGCATCCGCCTCGGCCTGGCCGATCCGGCCCAGGTCGAGGCCGAGCTGGACGGCGAGGCCGACGGTCTGGCCGAACGGGTGTGGCCCAGCTTCCGGGAGGGGCTCGCCCGGGCCGGCGGCGTCGACTTCGACGAGCAGGTCTTTGGGGCCGTCGAGGCTCTGCTGGCCGACGGCGAGCTGCGGCGCTGGGCCCAGGCCCAGTGCCGCCACCTCCTGGTGGACGAGTTCCAGGACCTCACCCCCTGCCACCTGCTGCTGGTCCGGCTCCTCTCGATGCCGGGCCTCGACGTGTTCGGGGTGGGCGACGACGACCAGGTGCTGTACGGCTACATGGGCGCCACTCCCCGCTTCCTCATCGACTTCGGCCGCTGGTTCCCCGGCGGCGGCGCCCACCCGCTGGAGGTGAACCACCGCTGCCCGGCGGCGGTGACCTCAGCAGCCGGCTCCCTCCTGCAGCGCAACAAGGTGCGGGTGCCAAAGGCCATCCGTCCAGGGCCGTCCGTCGAAGCGGACCCCGCCTGCCTGCAGGTGCGGCGCCACGACCCCGAGCGGGCGGCCACCGAGGTGCTGGAAGCGGTGCAGGGCTGGCTTGACCAGGGGACGGCCCCGGCCGCCGTCGCTGTGCTCAGCCGGGTCAACAGCCTGCTGCTGGCGCCCCAGGTGGCGCTGCGCGAGGCGGGCGTGCCCGTGGCCAGCGACCTCGGCGAGGAGGTGCTGCGCCGCACCGGGGTGCAGGCGGCGCTCGCCTACCTCCGCCTGGCCGCCGACCCGGGGGCCATGTCCGGCGCCGACATCGCCGCCATCTTGAAGCGGCCCAGCCGGGGCGGCCTGCCGCAGTGGCTGCCCGACCGGCTCCAGAAGCGGACGTGGTCGGTCCAGTCCCTGGGTCAACTGGCCGACAGCCTGCAGAAGGACCGGGAGCGCCAGAACCTGCAGGCCGTGGCATCCGATCTGGAGCAGCTGACCGTGGCCGCCAAGGGCGGCGTTCGCGACAGCCTGAGCTTCGTCCGTGACGACATCGGCCTCGGCCAGGCCATGGGCCTGCTCGACTCGTCGAAGGGCGCCCAGGGCGGTTCCAACATCGACGACCTCGAGGCGTTGCTGCAGCTGGCCGAGCTGCACGACGAGGTGGCCACCTTCGAGGGGTGGCTCCGCGCCCACCTGGCGCAGGCCAGCGACGACGGCGGCGTCACCCTGGCCACCGTCCACCGAGTGAAGGGCCAGGAGTGGGACCACGTGGTGCTGTTCGGCCTGACCGACGGGATCAGCCCCCACCGCCTGGCTGTGGATGTAGAGGAGGAGCGCCGAGTCGTCCACGTCGGCATCACCCGGTGCCGCCGCAGCGTCGTGGTGCTGGGCGACGCCGCCAGGCCGTCGCCCTTCCTGGACGAGCTCGAAGGCCGTGACCCTCCGGCCCGGGGGCGCCCGCTCTGGACGCCACCGCCGGTGGCCGTCCCGGTCCGGCGGGCTCCCCAGCCGATCGTGCCAGGCGACCCGACGATCTCCGCCGCGCTCAGGGCGTGGCGCACCGAAAAGGCCACCAGGGAGGGCAAGCCTCCCTACATCTACCTGACCGACTCCCTGGTCGAGGCCATCGCCGCCAAGCGGCCGGCCACCCTGTTCGAGCTGCGGGCCCTCCCCGGAATCGGCCCGAAAAAGCTGGACGAGTACGGCGAGGACCTCCTGGCCGTGGTCCGCGACGCGGCGGCGACTGACGGCGGGGCCAGCAGCGCCGGCACATAGGCGCTCCAGTCGGTGGCGGTGCGCTCATAGACAACACCCCAGCTGCTCACCGGTCCTCCCACCTACCTTGCGGTGCTCTCGACTGGGGTGGCGGTGCGGATGGTCTGAAGCACCACGCAGTAGCGCTCGGTCAGCTCGACCAGCTTGTCGACGGCCTTCTCGTCGGCGGGGGTGTCCAGGTCGAAGCGGAGGCGGATGGCCCGGAAGCCGACCCGAGCCTCCTTGCTGACGCCGAGGGTGCCGCGGAAGTCGATATCACCCTCGGCGTGGATCGTCCCCACGATCAGCCATTAGGTCGACCTCTTCGGCATAGCCCGGCGCGATGGTCCGCGCAAGGCGAGTCAAGACCAGTGCGACTGGGCTCGACGAAGACCAACTCGAGCGGGACACCACCATCTCGAAGCCCTCGGCGTGGACCTACACATCAACGCGAGCCCGACGCCGTTCGACGCACAGACTCGACGCCGCCCAAGCAATCTGCCGGGCTAGGTCACTCTCCCTCATGGTCGTCGACGGTGACTCGGTTCGCCGGATTCGATCCCAGTCGCCCAGCGACCAGAACGACTGCTGGGCGCTCAGGATCGCCTCCTGCGGTCCCGCTCCACGCCGCGCCCGCTAATTGCGCGCTCGCGACGTGCTGAAGTGGTGCGGTCTCCGCCGGGACCTCGGGCTGCCCGGCTCAGGCGTGGCTGCCGTCTGGCCGGTTCACCGTCAGGCCGGCGAGCCAGCCGCTTGCCCGTTGGCTTCACACCTCGCGTGGGCGGTCACGGACGCTACGGGTGGTAGCGCACCTCCGGCGTTCCTTGATGGTTGTGCACGCCCGGCGGCGCGTCCGGATTGGCGACGCACACCTCGGCTTCCAGACCATCCGGGTCTCGGAAGAACAGGCTGAGGATGAGCCCGAAGTCCGTCACGAACCCGTCGGTCGCACCACGAGCGAGAAGCCGCTGGCGGACGTGATCAAACGCCTCGACCGACGCCGCTTTCAGCGCGAGATGATCGAGCCGCCCCGACCAAACCTCGGCACCTGGCGATGAGAGGGACCTCGGATCTTGACCCGGGGATGACGTTGTTGTTGTCGTCGTCGTTTGGTGCCCAGGTTCAGGATGGGTGTGGCGGCGTCCGCCATGTTCGGTACCGGCGCAGGCTGTACGCCGTTCCGGCGCCGATGGCCGCTCCGATGGCCGCGCCGCCCAGGACATCAGTGGGGTAGTGGCGCAAGGAGCGCATCCGGGCGAGGGCGACACAGAATGCGGCAGGCGCGAGGACGGTGGCGGCGAGCGGGTACTCGGCTGAGGCGGCCACGGAGAATGCGATGGCCGAAGCGGTGTGGCCGGACGGGAAGGACGAGGTCCCCGGCGACCCGCCCCCGCGTCGGAGGCCGGCGAGGGCGACTCCGTTCGGCCGGGGGCGGCCTACCGCCCACTTCACGGGGCCGTTAGCCAGGGCGGACGCCAGGCCGGCCGCGGCCAGGCCACCGCCCGCGCCGAGCCGTCCTCTTCGCCCGAGGAGCGAGAGCAAGGCCGCCGACCCCAGCCACAGGATGCTGCCTTTCGACCCCTCGCCGACGATCCCGGCCGTTGTGGCGATCGGCTGAGGAAGTTTACGGACCAAGCGACCAAGGGCTCGCTGCTCGGCCTTGGTGGCCGCCTGCCGACGCATCGGACGATTCTTCACCGGGAGGGCTTGGACGGCCAACTCGGTGCTCTGGTGGGAGTCCCCGAGTAGCTCCACAGGCTCCAGGTCAGGCGGGAGCCGGGATAGGTGATGGTGGCGGGCTGCCAGGTGCGCCCGTCGTCGGCGCTCACCTCGACCTTGGACACGCCCCGGTCGCCGGCGAAGGCGGTGCCGAGGAGCGTGACCGGCAGAAGCCCTCTCAGGGCTGCGAAGTCGGGGCCGGTGATGCGGGACTGGGTCCTGACTACGGAGTCCGGCGACCACTTCTGCTGTTCGTAGAAGCCTTCCTCCAAGCTGGTCGAGAGCTCGATCCGGTCGATCCACTTGCTCATCAGGCCTCCGCCTACGGGGTTGCCGATGCAGGCCAGTGTCGACTCCTGGATGACCGACGGCAGGGCGCTGATCGCCTCGAAGGCTAGACCTTGGTTCGCTCGACGTCGCCGCCCAACAGCCGCCCACCTCCAGACGCCAGGCGCCTCTGTCCACCTGCGGATCGACCAGTAGCCCAGGACCAGGACGATGGCGTAGCTGACCAGGCCGGCGAACAGGCCTGCGAAGTTGGCGACCCGGGCCGTGCGGCCCCGGGCGCCGTTGTCGTAGCTGGCCAGCAGGGGCCAGAAGGTCCCTACCGAGATCAGCCACGCGAGCCAGACGACGAACGCGAGGACGATGAGGGGTCGCCCCCGACTCAGCCTGGAGGGGTCACCCGGGGAGCGCTCGCTGGCCCGCTGAACCATCCGGGCGTAGACCGAGCCCATCACTGCGCCCAGGACCAGCGTCCCCAGGACCACGCCGAAAACGCTGAACGCCTTCAGCCGGCCGTAGCTGCCGAAAGGACCGATCAGGTCGAGGAACGGCCCGACCGGGAGCCGGGGACCCAGGCGGTCCCCGATGAGCTCGGGAGGTGAGGGACCTCGAGGCCGGCCTGAGGGTGGCCAGCACCAGGGTCAGGACCGGTCCGCCAGCAGGCCGCAAGGCGGCGCCGGTGCGTCTTGAGGGGCGCGCGACATCCTGGCCATGTCTACCGCAGCGCGGCCTCGACCTGGTCCCTGCGCCCCGCTTGCAGGGTGTGTAAGAACTGCGGGCGCTACGGTCTTCGCAGTGGAGAACGCGGCACATGTGTTCCACGGCCACCCCGGCATGGGCGATGCCGGTGGCGTGCCAGACGTGGTCGACGAGCCGCACGCCACCCGAGCGGTCGTCGGCCCGCTCCTCCAGACGGGGTAGAGAGGAGCACGATGGCCTCGCTCGCCGTCATCGCCCACGCTCGGAAGACGCTCGGAGGAGGCCTGCCTGAGCTGCGGCGCCGGCTCGAAGCCGACGTGGGTGTCGAGTCCGCCTGGTATGAGGTGGAGAAGAGCCGGATGGCGCCCAAGGTGGCGAAGCGATGCCTGGCCGACGGCGCCGACCTCATCCTCGTCTGGGGCGGCGACGGCACCGTGCAACGCGTGGTCGACACTGTCGCCGGCTCGGCGGTCACCCTCGGGATCCTGCCTGCGGGCACGGCGAACCTGCTGGCCACCAACCTGGGCATCCCCATCGACCTGGAGGGTGCGCTGGACGTGGCCCTGCACGGGGCCCGCCGCGATCTCGACGTCGGAGTCATCAACGGCGAGCGCTTCGCGGTGATGGCCGGAGCGGGGCTCGACGCCGTGATGATCAAGGAGGCCGAAGGCAGGCTGAAAGACCGCCTCGGCCGCCTCGCCTACGTCTACACCGGGTTCCGGGCGTCGGCGCGCGACGCCGTGAAGGTGAAGGTCGACGTCGACGGCATGCGCTGGTTCAGCGGCCGTGCCGGGTGCATCCTGTTCGGGTCGATGGGAACGCTCACCGGCGGCCTCGTCGCCTTCCCCGACGCGGACCCGACGGACGGCAAGGTCGAGGTGGGCGTCGTCACGGCGGGCACAAGGGTGGAGTGGGCCAGGGTCCTGGCTCGGTTGGCGACGGGATCCGTCCAACGGTCGCCCCTCACACGGACCACCAAGGGCCGCAAGATCGACGTGCGGTTCACCAGACCGACGGCGTACGAGCTCGACGGCGGCGAGCGCCCGCGCACCAAGAAGCTGAAGGTCAGGGTGCAGCCTGCCGCCGTGCGGTTCGCGGTACCGGCAGGTAGGACATCCAAGCCATCGACGGCGACCAGGTCATCGACTACACCCACGAGGACATCGCCAACTGGGAACGGCGCTACGAGGTGACGCTCAACAGCGCAGCTAACTAACCGTCCACTACGGCTGCTCTGTCGCGCTCTCACCCCGACGGGATTCACTGCAGTCCGCTGACCGCCTTGGCGATGACCAGCAACGACACGACCAGCGCCGACATGCATTGGACGCTCATCAGCAGCTTCGCCCGGGTGGACAAGGGCATCGTGTCCGTCGGGCTGAATGCCGTCGAGTTTGTGACCGAGAGGTACAGGTAGTCGACTAGTGTTGGCACCCAGTCGGCTTTCTCTGAGGAGGACGCGGCGACCTCGTCGATGGAGTCACCGTTCTCGTCCTGGGAGAACCGGAAGTCGGCCACGGGCAGATCGGCACGACTGGTCTGTGACCGCTTGACGGGACCCCCCCGGTCCATCTCCGAGTAGGCAAGGCCGAAGACGATGATGTTTGTCAACCAGACTTGCAGCGCGGCCAGAAGCAGCTTCTTGGCGTCGTCGGCCTGCCCCGACACCAGAGCGTGGACGAGGAAGACGAGCGATACCAGGTTGGCTGCGCCGGCCACAGCCACCAGGAGGAGAGACAGGGCACGAGACCAGGTCGTTTCCCGGGTGAAGCGGCGCGGGTTCACGGCCACGAGCGGCACGAGCAGGAGCCCCTCGAGAGTTGGCACAGCGAACCTGGTGCCGAAGGTGAGGTCGCTGGGCAGGCCGACGTACAGGGCGACGCCGACGAGCACCGCCAGGGCGGCCGGGAGACGGTGCTCGTGGCTGCGTCCCTGACGGGGCCCGGCCATCATGCACGTCGGCCCCGCGCTACTTGCGGGGACGGAGGAACTTGACGACAACAGCTGCGATCACGATGCCGATCACGACACCCAGCAGAATCAGGAACTTGATCGTCCCCGTGATCACGCCGGCTAGAACCACGTGCTCCCCCTCCTCGCGGCTGACGCGGCGTCAGCACTGGCACCCCTCTACCCGCTGGGCCGACACGGGACACCCCGTCGTCGTCACGGCGGGGACTGCGGAACTGTTAGCCACACAGGGCGGTGACCCTCCGAGGTCATCGTGATCTTGCCGTTTCCTGGTCGCCGTGGCCGTTGGGCCGGCCTAGCGGCCGCAGCCCGGGGCGGTGGCCGGATCGCCCGAAGCTTCACCCGGTGGGGGCAGGCGGCGGGCCGGTGAAGCTGACCGCCATGTGGTCGGACGGCGCGGCCGGGGACATCGTGATCGTCGTGGCCGCGGGCACGGTGTCAGTGAGGCCTAGGTGCCAGCGCAGCACGACGATCCAGACCGCGGTGGCGCCGAGGATGTGCAGGCCTACCAGCACCGCCGGGACGCCGGTGAAATACTGGGTGTAGCCGAGCGCCGACTGGCTGGCGGTCACCACGACCGCCACGGACCCCCGGCGCAGCACGGCGGCGGAAGCACGGCGCTGCCAGGCCAGGACGAGCGTGGCCAGGAGGGCGGCGGTGAAGGCCTCGACCAGGACGCCGTGGACCCGTGCCACCTGACGGGGATCGAAGGCGAAGCGCTGAGCCGTCGGATCGCCGCCGTGGGGACCGGTGCCGGTGAGAACGGTGCCGGCGGCGATGGCCGGCAGCAGCAGCGCCACCGCCAGGCGCGACAGGTCCCGGACCGCAGGATCGACCACGGCCCTGGTCGCCCCCGGCTCGTGGCCCGCCCGCCAGTGCAGGGTCACCCCGCAGGCCACGATGGCCAGGGACAGTAGGAAGTGCGACTGCACGGCCAACGGGTTCAGGTGGGTGAGGACGGTGATGCCCCCGAGGATGATCTGGCCGACCACGCCGGCCACCAGGCCCATTGAAAGCCACACCAGGTCGCGCCGCCTGGGGGTGCGGGCCAGCGACCCGAGCACGGCCACGATGACGACGCCCGAGACGAGGGCGGTGACGAGCCGGTTGACGTATTCGATGGTGGCGTGGCCGGCCGACTGGGCGAACAGCTGCGGGGCCAGTCGGCCGCCGGCACAGGTCGGCCAGTCGGGGCAGCCGAGGCCCGAGCCGGTGACGCGCACCGCCCCACCGGTGACGATGATGGCCGCCAGGAGGAACAGCGCCACCAGGGTCACCCGCTGGTAGGCCCGGGGCGATAGGCGCATCCAGGCAGGCATGGCGTCCCGAAGCGTACCCACGACCGCGCCCTAGCCTCCGGCGGCCATGGAGGCCCTGTTCGTCGGCCTGCGCAGCCTCCTCGTCGTCGGGGCCCTGGTCACGGTGGCGGCGACGGCCCTGTCGGCAGTGCGCACCTTCGTCCTGCCGCGGGCCACCAACTCGTTCCTGTCCCGGCTCGTCTTCGTGACCATCCGTAAGGGGTTCGACCGGGTGGTGCGCCGACTCGACAGCTACGAGCGCCAGGACGCGGTGATGGCCCTGTTCGCCCCGGTGGGCCTCCTCGCCCTCCCGGTGGCCTGGCTCGTCATCATCTTCACGGCCTACGCGTCCGCCTACTGGGCCATGGACCCGGGGGGCGGATGGCAGACGGCTCTGGACGAGAGCGGCTCGGCCCTGTTCACCCTGGGCTTCCGGGTGGCCGAAGCCATGCCGGGCCGCCTGCTGAGCTTCACCGAGTCCGGCCTGGGGCTGACCCTCATCGCCCTGCTCATCACCTACCTGCCCAGCATCTACGCGGCGTTCTCCAAGCGGGAGGCGGCGGTCCAGAAGCTGGGTGTGCGGGCCGGAACGCCGCCGTCGGCCGTCACCATGATCGTGCGCGTCCACCGCATCGGCTGGCTCGGCGAGCTCGACGCCCTGTTCACCTCGTGGGAGGACTGGTTCGTCGAGCTCGGCGAGACGCACACCAGCCTGGCCGCCCTGGTGTTCTTCCGCTCGCCCCGGGCCGACCAGTCGTGGGTGACCGCGGCCGGATGCGTACTGGACAGCGCCGCCATCACGTCGAGTACCCTCGATCTCGGGCGGCGGACGCCGAACGCCGATCTGTGCCTGCGGGCCGGGTTCCTCAGCCTCCGGGCCATCGGGACCTACCTGTTCATCCCCTTCGACGGCGATCCGCCGCCGGGTGGGCCGATATCGATCAGCAAGGGCGAGTTCCTCACCGCCTACCGGGAGCTGGCCGAAGCCGGGGTGCCGGTGCGACCCGATCCCGATCAGTGCTGGCTCGACTTCCGGGGGTGGCGGGTGAACTACGACACCGTGCTCCTGGGCCTGGCCTCGGTGACGATGGCGCCGCTTTCGCCGTGGTCATCCGACCGTTCCCCCGCCTTCCGCTCACCCCTGATCCAGCGCCGGACCGGTCGGGTGCGACCTGACCGCAAGTGGAGCGGCAAAGGCTGAACGAAAGTTCATGAACTGCATTGCTGTTGCCTCGCTTGCCGACGGCCCGGGCGCTCGGTACGGTGGCGGCGAGGGGGCCGCGCAGGGGCCCTCGAGCCTCGACAGCGTGGAGACAGAATGTGGCTACCGGCACCGTCAAGTGGTTCAGCACCGACAAGGGCTACGGCTTCATCAGCCAGGAGGGCGAACCTGACGTGTTCGTCCACTTCTCAGCCATCGAAGGTGGTGGATACAGGAACCTGATCGAGGGCGAGACCGTCGAGTTCGACGTGAAGACGGGTCCGAAGGGCCTGCAGGCCGCCGACGTGCGCCGGGCCAGCGTCGGAGCCGAGTAGCCCTCCGGGGCACTCACAGCCCGTCGGGCTCGGCCGCCTGCGAACGCCGGTTGCCTGCGCGGCCGATGAGCTACCGGCCGTCTCCCGCCGGGCTCAGGGGAGGCCCGCCGCCCCAGGCTCCCTCGCTGCGCTCGACGGCGAACCGGGCGAACAGCTCCTCGGCGTACCAGCGCTCCTCCGCGGTGCGGCGCACGACGTCACGATGCGTCCCGCTACGTGAGAAGGCGGCCATGGCCACGTCGTCGCGCCAGATGCTGAGGGTGCCCTGGACGAGCACCGGCCACTCGCCGATCCCGACGCTGCGCAGAAGGCCGGGCGCCTGGGCGAGCCGGTCGTCCACCGGCGGGATGGCGCCCCGGAACGGCCGCCACCGTGTCGGCCGGACCCGGGCCCGGGTCAGCACCACCAGGGGGGCGGGTGCGGCGCGCTCGCCACCCGTCGGTGGCGCCGGGATCTCGTGGCCGGCCCAACGACCGCGGGCCCGCACCGGCACCAGGTGCAGCGTCGCCAGCTCAGCGGGGCCGAGCCGGGCTGCCAGGTCGCGGTGGAAGGCGGCGGCGCACTCCTCGTTCCCCCAAGAGCAGAACCACGCCCACCGGGCCGGATCGGCGCCCAGCGTGCGGCCGCCCGCCGCCGTCCCGAGATGTCGACCCCATGCCAGCCCCGGCAGGCGCCGGAGGCGGAGGCGCTCGAGCGGCACGGCGGCGAGGAGCCTGGGCACCCGGTCCCGATCGAAGCTGGCCAGGGTGAACGTGACGAGGCCGGCCATCCGTTGGCCAGCGTAGAAGTGCAGCCGAGCCCGGCAGGGAACATCCGGCCAGGACCGCGGCATGGCCGGGTCGGCGCGGCACGCAGGGCTCGTGGCCTGCGGTAGGGCCGGCGGGGCGGTGGTGACCGGCCTTGAGCATGCTGGTTAGGTTGAAACGATGCTCGGTGCCGTGATGGCCGCCATGGTCGTCGGTTACCTGCTCGGCTCGGTGCCGACCGCCGTGCTGGCCACCAGGGCCCGGGGCGTCGATCCCCGGCGGGCCGGCGACCGCAACCCGGGCTACTGGAACGTGAAGGCGCTGGTGGGACGGCGGGCGGCTCTGCCGGTCTTCGTCGGCGATGCGCTCAAGGGCGTGCTCGCCGCCCTGGCTGGCGTGCTGGCCGGCCAGGTGGCGGATCTGGGCGGCCATGATCGGATGGTGCTCGCCTGGGTCGGCACCGCGGCGGCGATGCTGGGCCACGCCTGGCCGGTGTTCGCCGGGTTCCGGGGCGGCCGTTCGATCCTGTGCTTCGCCGGCGGGATCGCGGTGTGGTCACCCCGAACGTTCGCCCTCAGCATCGCCGCCCTCCTCGCCGTCTGGGCCGTCACCCGTTCCTTCGCCTGGGCGGCCCGGGTCGGGGTGTTCGCCAGCCCCCTCTTCGCCCTGGTCGTGGACGGCGTGTGGCGCACCGCCGCCCTGGGCCTGCTGCTCAGCCTGATCGGCCTGCGCTTCCTGCTGGCGGGCCGGTCGGGTAGTCGCGGCCCCGCCAGCGCCGCACCGGGCGAAGGGCCGACCACGTGAGCCGGGCGCAGGCCGGCACGTCGGCCAGCGGGGCAGCCCACGTGAGCGGCGCCGGGCGGCGGTAGGAGCCGGCCGTCGCCGCCCCTAGGGCCAGGCGCAGGCCCAGCAGGCCGAGGTCGGCGACGGTGCCCCGGCCGGCCAGGACGCGGGGGAGGGGCAGAGCCTGGGCCAGCCACACCACGGCCAGGTCGGCCGCCTGCTGAAAGGGCGGGGTGGCGTCGGCCATGGGCAGGGACCGGCCCCACTCCCGCCACACCTCGGCGGCCGAGTCATGCATGTCCACCTCGACCAGGCGGCTGCCGTCGAGGAAGCCGACGCTCGCCCCCCGGGCCGAGAGCTGGCGGACCAGGGCGATGTCGTCGGTCATGTTCCCGGCGGCGGCGCTGAACCCGCCCAGCTCTACCAGCCGCTCCCGGCGGCCCACCAGGCACTGCCCGTTGGCCATGGCCCGCCGCGGGCGGACGGTGCCGGTCGGCGCCCCGAAGCGGTAGACGATCGTGGCCAGCATCGCCGGGTGCAGCAGCTGCTCACCGGGTCCGCCCAGGACGAAGCGGGGGCCGACGGTGAGGACGTCCCACCCGCCGGAGCGCGCCGCGCCGAGCAGGGCGCCGCAGAACCCGGGGCGCGGGATGACATCGGCGTCCAGGGTGATGACCCAGTCCGAGGTCACGGCCTCCAGGCCCTGCTGCAGCGCCCACGGCTTGCCCACCCAGCCGGAGGGGAGCGGCCGGCCGGCGACGACCCGGGCGCCGGCCGCAGCTGCAAGAAGGGCTGTGCCGTCGGTCGACTCGTCGTCCACCACCAAGACCTCGCCCACCTGCGGATCCCGGGCCAGGGCGGCGAGCAGCGGCCCTATCCGGTGCTCCTCGTCCCGAGCGGGCACTATCACCGAGACGGTCGGGGAGCCGGGAAGCGGCCCCGGCAGTGGCACGAGCGGAGCCGGCCTCCGAGCCCCGGGCAGCAGCCGTATGACGACGATCGAAGCGGCGATGGCCTGGGCCACGGCAAACGGAGTCGCCCGCCATGATTGGAGGCTCATCCTTCGAGCTATGGGCTCGGGTCGAACTGACCGCAGCATCGGCGCTCAGCGCCGCGGTTGTTCTACGGCGCCGGCAATGACCGTGGTCACCATCTTGAGGACGGCTACAGCCTTCGGCGGCGTGGCGTCACGGCCGGCGAAAAGCAGGTGCCCGGCCCCGATCAGCGTGGGGGCGAGCGTCGCAACGTCGGCGTCGGCGGCGATGCGGCCAAGGTTCCGCTCGGTGGTGAGGTACGAGGCGATCATGCCCGTCGCCTCGGTCAGCACCGGGACGCCGGTCGGCGTCGCCTGGCGAAGCCGGACCCGCAGGTCATCACGGAAGATGATTAGACCGATGATCGCCACGGCCACCGAACCGAACAGCTCCGTCAGGGCGGAAGTGACGTTGCCGGCGACGGTGCCGGTGCCGGCGGACCGGCGCAGGGCCGCGGCCTGGCGGTCGATCCGGGCGACGCGGTCCAGCACGAGCTCGGCCAGGAAGGCGTCGAAGTCGGCGAAGTGACGGTGCAGGACGCCCTTGGCGCAGCCTGCCTCAACGGTGACCGCCCGGCTCGTCAGCACGTTCGGCCCGCCCCGCAGCAGCACGCGCTCGGCAGCATCGAACAGCTGCTGGCGGGCATCGCGGAGGGCCACCCCGGTCGGCACGCCGCATCTCCTCCTCCCTCGTAGCCACTCGATAGAGAGTGGGCGATCGCCCATCTATAATGGGCACATGACCACTCTACCGCCCGAGCCAGCGAGTCCCCCTGACCCTGAGCCTCGTCAGGCCCGACAGGTGGCGGAGTCGTTCGGCGCGGATGCCGAGCGGTACAACCGAGCACGCCCTCGCTACCCCGAAGCACTGGTGGAGCGGATCGCCGCCGCCATTCCCGGGCCCGATGTGGTCGACGTCGGCTGTGGCACCGGCATCGCCGCCTGTCAGCTCCAGGCGGCCGGCTGCCGGGTGCTCGGGGTAGAGGTCGACGGACGGATGGCCGACCTGGCACGCCAGCACGGGCTTGAGGTCGACGTGGCCGCGTTCGAAGACTGGGAACCCGGCGGGCGGCAGTTCGACGGGGTCGTGGCCGGGCAGGCCTGGCACTGGGTGGACCCGGTGGCGGGAGCGGCCAAGGCGGCCGAGGTGCTGCAGCCGCATGGCCGGCTGGCAGTGTTCTGGAACGTGTTCCAGCCTCCGCCCGATCTGGGGGAAGCCTTCGCCAGAGTGTATAGCCGGGTGCTGCCCGACGTGCCGATGTACCGCCGGGCCATGTCCGGGTTGGAGGGGTACGCGCTGCTCCTCACCAAGGCGACCGACGGGATGCGAGCGGTGGGCGCCTTCAGCGGCCCGGACCAGTGGCAGCTCGACTGGGAGCGGTCCTTCACCCGGGACGAGTGGCTGGACCAGGTGCCCACCTTTGGCGGCCACAGCATGCTCCCGCCAGCCAGGCTGGAGGAGCTTCTGGCGGGCATCGGGGCAGCCGTCGACGCAGTTGGGGGCAGCTTCGTGATGCGCTACGTCACGGTGGTGGTCACCGCAACGCGCTCCGGTTCCGACTGACCGAGGCGTCGCCGCCCGTCTGCGGCTCCTGGTGTGCACGCGAACCTTCGGATGCTCCAGCCGTCGGTCGGTCTGAAGGCTGGTGAATCAGATTCGGCATCACGCATCGGCGTCGATCATCGCCGCCACGATCTTGGCGGACAGGGCCACCAAGGGGAGGCCGCCGCCCGGGTGGGTGGAGCCGCCCACCAGGTACAGGCCGGGGCGGGGGCCGCGGTTGGCGGGGCGGGTGAAGGCGGCCCGGCGGCCGTTGCTGGAGGTGCCGTAGATGGCGCCGCCGACGGCCCGGTGGCGGGTGGCGAGATCGGCGGGGGTGATGACCTCGCGGTGCACGATCCGGCGGCGCAGGCCCAGGCCCCGGCGGTCCAGCACGTCCAGCACCCGCTCCGCGTAGGCGTCGGCCCGGCCGCCGCTCCACGCCGCTTCGGGGTCGTCGTGTGAGGCGACGTTCACCAGCACGAACAGCGACTCGTGGCCGGGCGGGGCGGCGGACGCGTCGGAGCGGTCGGCGGCGCACACGTACACCGTCGGGTCGGCCGGGGCCCGGCCGGCGGCCATGTCGAGGAACTCCTGGCGGTAGCCCGAGCTGAACAGCACCGTGTGGTGGTCGAGGCCGTGGGATCGCCCCGAGGCTCCTAGGAGCAGCACGAAGCCGCTGGTCGAGCGCCCGGCCGCCCGCACCCGGCGCCGGGCGACGGGGTCGGCCAGCAGGTCGGCGTACAGGTGGGCGGCGTCGACGTCGGCCACCACCACATCGGCCGCAACCGCCTCGCCCGACGCCAGCCGCACGCCCGTCACCCGCCCGCCGGGACCGCAGGTCAGGATCTCAGCCACCTCGGCACCGGTGCGCACCGACGCCCCGAGCGATGTCGCCGCCGCGGCCAGGGCGTCGGCCAGGGTGGCCAGCCCGCCGAGCAGGGCCCAGCAGCCGAAGGCCTGCTCGATGTGGGGGATGCAGCCCAGGGTGGCCGGCACCCGCCACGGATCGGAGCCGGCGTAGGTGGCGTAGCGGCACGCCCACTGCACCAGGCGGGGATCGGCGAAGGTCCAGGTTGCCCGCTGGTGGAGCGTCGGGAGGGGGTCGATGGCCAGCAGGTCGAGCGGGGACCGCATGCGGGCGATCAGCGCCCGCGGGTCTTCGATGGGGCCGGCGAAGAACGTGCGCTCGGCCGTCTCCCACACCCGGGCCGACCGCCGGCACCAGCGGTCCCACGCCGGGCCGGACCCCGGCGCCAGCGCCTCGACCTCGGCCCGGGTGGCGGCCGGGTCGTTTCGCGTGGCGAAGGTCGAGCCGTCGGCGAAGTGGTAGCGGCAGGTGCTGTCCAGCCGCACGGGCCGGCAGGCGTCGGCCAGCGATCTGCCAGCCAGCCCCAGCAGGTCGTCGAACACCCCGGGCAGGGTCAGCAGCGACGGCCCGGTCTCCCACCGGAAGCCGACGGCGGCGTGGCTGGCCAGCTTGCCCCCGACCCGCTCCGAGCGCTCGAACAGCTGGACCTGGTGGCCGGAGGATGCGAGCCGGATGGCGGCGGCCAGTCCGCCCACCCCACCGCCGACGACGACGACCGAGCCGCGGCCGGCGCTCACCGACACGCGGCCTGAGGGCCGCGGTCGACCTCGGAGCGGGTCGGCGCCGACCCACCGGCCCGGCCCACCACCAGCGCCCCCCCCCCGAGGGGCAGGCAGAACACGCCTCCGACAACGGCGACCCCGGCGT
>JBBSHM010000031.1:0-27327 GCA_038253125.1 Acidimicrobiales bacterium | reverse complement strand
GATCTTCGAGGTGGAGCCCGCCCATGCCTGATGACCCAAGACGACCCGCGGCAGGAGCACCCCGGCCATGAACGGTGACGAGCGAATCGGACGCACCAACCTCGAACTGCGGGAGCGCACAATGCCTGACAGCGTGATCCTGGCGTCCAACCAGGTGCTGGCCCACACCCCGGGGCTGGCCCGCCACGGCTCGAAGCCCCGGCGCGAACTGCCCAAGGACCAGGCGGTGGACGACGCCTTCGTCCGGTCGTTGCGCACCTTTGACCAGGCCGTGGCCTACCCGCCGCACCAGGCCTACCTCAACGCCCTCCACCCCCGGGACCTCGGCCCCCGGCCATGGCAGCCGCTGGAGGGCGCGTCACGCTTCGCCCCGGCCGGCGAGATCATGCCGGAGGAGGAGCTCCTGGGGCTGATGGCCTCGGTCGACCACTTCGACCTGCTCACGCTCTCACCCGAGCTGGCCGAGCGGGCCGCCCGGGCCCTGGCGTCCCACCCGCTGGCCAAGTGCTTCGACATCGCGCAGCTGGAGAAGGCGGCGGGAGACGTCGACGCCGTGGCCGCCGCCCCCGGCAGCCTGCTCCTGCTCCCGGGCGCGGCCATCCGCATGGGTGAGGAGCACGACGAGTCGCTGGCCGCCCACGTGCTGGTCGACAACCTGGCGGCCAAGGCCACCGCCACCCTCGCCCTGCTGAACCTGCTCGACCGGCACGGCATCGACCCCACCTCCATCGACTACGTCCTCGGCTGCGGGGAGGAGGCCATCGGCGACCGCTACCAGCGCGGCGGCGGCAACATGGCCAAGGCGGTGGCCGAGGCGGCCGGGCTGACCGAAGCCTCGGGCGCCGATGTCAAGAACTTCTGCGCCGCCCCCGTGCCGGCCCTGGTGATCGCCGCCAGCCTGGTCGCCTCGGGCGTCTTCGGCCGGGTGGCGGTGGTGGCCGGCGGGTCCATGGCCAAGCTGGGCATGAAGTTCCAGGGCCACCTGCGCAACGGGCTGCCCATCATGGAGGATGTGCTCGGTGGTGCCGCCGCCCTGGTCCAGGCCGATGACGGGACCTCCCCCCGCATACGCCTCGACGTGGTCGGCCGGCACAAGGTGTCGCACGGCGGCTCGGCCGGCCAGGTCATGGAGGCCCTGGCCATCGAGCCGCTCGACCGGGCCGGCATCGCCATGACCGACGTCGACGACTACGCCACCGAGCTGCACAACCCCGATATCACCGAGCCGCAAGGTTCGGGCAACGTCCCCGACCGCAACTACAAGACCATCGCCGCCCTCGCCGCCCGCCGCGGCGACATCGCCAAGACCGACATCGCCGCCTTCGTCGCCGAGCGGGGCATGCCCGGCTTCGCCCCCACCCAGGGCCACCTCGCCTCGTCGCTGTGCTACCTGCCCCACGCCGTCGAGCGGCTCACGAGCGGCGACGCCGACAAGGTGATGCTCATCGCCAAGGGCAGCCTGTTCCTGGGGCGGATGTGCCAGCTCTCCGACGGGATGAGCGTGCTCGTCGAGCGCAACCCCGCCCGCCCCACCAAGGAGGAACAACCGTGACCACCGCCCTCGTCGCCGAGGCCACCAAGGAGAGCTTCCGCCACCTCATCGCCGACGGCCAGGTGCTCGTCGACGTCTGGGGCCCCGACTGCCGTCCCTGCCTGGCCCTGATGCCCCACGTCGAGAAGCTGGCCGAGGACAGCGGCGGCACCCTGCGGGTGGTGAAGCTGGAGGCTCCAAAGGCCCGCCGCCTGTGCATGGAGCTGAAGGTGATGGGCCTGCCTGCCTTCCTGCTGTTCCGGGACGGCACCGAGGTGGCCCGCATCAACGGCCCCCAGGTCACGGCCGGTGCCCTCAGCCAGTGGCTGCAAGACAACCAAGCCGAAGCCAATCAAGCCGAAGCCAACCAAGGAGAGCCAGCATGAGCGTGCTGAAGGACCGACAGGTCATCGCCCTCGGTGAACGGGACGGCATCTCCGGCCCCGCCATCGCCACCATCGCCAAGGCCGCCGGGGCCACGGTGGCCTTCACGGCCACGGAGTGCTTCGTCTGAACGGCCTCCGGTGCCATGGACCTCGAGAGCCAGGAGAAGATCCTCCGGCTCAGCCAGGCTCACGACCCCAGCGAGCTCGTCGTGCTGATCGGCGCCCCCGACCCGGAGGCAGCGGAGATCACGGCAGAGACGGTGGTGTCGGGAGACCCGGCGTTCGCAGGAGCCCTGGCCGGGACCCAGTTGGGTCTCGCGGTGTACCACGTCCTGGACGTCGATGTGAAGGCTGAGGTGCCAGCCGACGTGTGGGACGACCAGATCGGCGTGATGGCCGACGTCCTCGACGCGGACGCCCTCGTCGCCGCCGTGGTGTCGATGCGCACGGGGTAGGGCGCGGCAACCTCGGGGTAGGGGTCTGTCCTCACCAAACCTGACCGGGAGGCGGCGGCATGCTCGAGTTCCTCGGCCTGCAGAAGTCCTACGGGGACATGGTGGCCCTCGACCACCTGACCCTAGAGGTGCCGAAGGGCGAGCTGTTCGGCCTGCTCGGCCCCAACGGGGCGGGCAAGTCGACGGTGATGCGCATCGTCTTCGGGCTGCTGAACCCCGACGGAGGCGAGGTGCGCTGGCGGGATCAGCCGATCGGGGCCGAGCAGCGGCTGCACTTCGGCTACCTGCCCGAGGAGCGTGGGCTGTACCCCAAGATGCGGGTGCGGGACGAGGTGGTCTACCTCGGGCGCCTGCACGGCATGAGCAAGGCGGCCGCTGGCGCCGCCACCGACCGCTGGCTTGACAGGCTCGGCCTCACCGGGCGGGCCGGCGACAAGGTCGACTCGCTGTCGCTCGGGAACCAGCAGCGGGTGCAGCTGGCCGCCGCACTCGTTCACGCTCCCGACCTGCTGGTGCTCGACGAGCCCTTCTCCGGCCTGGACCCGGTGGCCGTCGACACCCTGGCCGGGGTGCTGGCCGAGCAGGTGGACGCTGGCGTCTCGGTGATCTTCTCCAGCCACCAGCTCGACCTGGTCGAGGACCTCTGCGACTCGGTGGCCATCATCGACCACGGGCGCTTGGTGCTGGCCGGACGGGTCAGCGAGCTGAAGCGCAAGGGTGGACGGGTGCTGCGGGTGATGCTGGCGAACACCAACGACCCGGATTGGGCCTCGGATGTGCGGGGCGCCGAAGTCGAGGGGACCGACGCCCGGGGGACCCGGCTGGCCCTTGACCCGGGCAGCGACCCCATGGCCGTCCTGGCCCAGGTGCAGACGTGCGGTGACATCGTTGACTTCGCCCTCGAGCAGCCTCGCCTGTCGCAGCTATTCCGGGAGGCGGTGGCGGCATGAGGAGCCATCGACGCGTCGCCCTCGTCGCCCAGCGCGAGGTGACAGAGACGCTGCGCACCAGATCGTTCCGGATCTCCACGCTCATCCTCATGGTCGCTGCGGTCGCCGCCGTCGTCATCCCGCAGCTGATCGGCAACCGCCCGACCAGCTACACCTTCGGCTTGGCGGGCGCCACGCCTCCCGGGCTGAGCGAGGCACTGGTGGCGGAGGGGCCTCTGATCGGCGCCCGGGTGCGGACGACACCGCTGGCCGACGAGGAAGCGGCCAAGGCCGCCCTCCGCGACAAGGGCGTCGACGTTGCCCTGATCGACGGCCAACGGGCACTCGTGCGCCGGACCAGCTCGGAGCCGGCCCTGCTGTTGAACCGCGCCGTCGCTCAGCAGCGGCTGCGCCAGCGGCTCGACTCAGCCGGTCTCCCGTCAGCCGACGTCGCCGCCCTGGTCGACCCCAGGCCGCTGCCCACCACCGAGCTTGACCCGTTGTCGTCGGATCGCAAGGCCAACCGGGCGGTCGCCTTTGGCGGGGTGCTGCTCATCTACCTGGCCCTGCTCTCCTACGGGGCCATGGTGAGCCAGAGCATCGCCGAGGAGAAGTCGACCCGGGTGTCCGAGGTGCTCCTCGGCGCGCTGCGGCCCCACCAGCTGCTGGCCGGCAAGATCGCCGGGATCGGGGCCATGGGCGTGCTGCAGCTGCTGGCCGTCGGGGTGGCGGCCGGCGGGGCGGCCCTGGCCCAGGGCTCGCTGCACGTTCCGAAGGGGACCCCGCTCACCTTCGCCGCCGTTCTGATCTGGTACGTCCTCGGCTTCGGCCTCTACAGCTGCGCCTACGCCGCCGCTGGCGCCACCGCCTCGCGACCCCAGGAGGCGGCCGCGGCCTCGGCCCCCCTCACCTTCCTGCTCGCCGCCTCCTACGGCGCGGCCTTCGCCAGCCTGAGCGACCCCAACGGCCCTGCCGCCCGCGTGTTCTCCTTCATCCCGCTCCTGGCTCCGATGACCATGCTCCCCCGGGCCGCCGCCGGCGACGTGGCACCCTGGGAGGTGGCTGTCTCCATGCTCCTCGTGCTCGTGTCCACCTACGCTCTGGTGCGCCTGGCCGGCCGCATCTATGCCGGCGCCATCGTGCGCACCGGCCCTCGGGTCAAGCTCCGCGAAGCGTGGCGGTCGGCCCCGACGGCCCCGGCGACCACCCGGCTGTGAGCGCCGCCACCGGGTCTCATCGAGATGGGTAGAGGAGACGCCATGGCGACGGCCGATGAGCAGGCTCAGCAGACTCAGCAGGCTCAGAGAACAGGTCCGAACGTGAAGGCGTGGCTCCCCGAGATGGTGATCGAGGGGGCCCTCCCCTACATCACCTACCTGGTGCTCAAGAGCCGCGGCGTGGACGACGTGCCCGCCCTGGCCGCCGGTGCGGTGTTCCCCGCCGCCTTCATCCTGTTCCGCTTCGCCCGCCAGCGCCGGATCGACGGCTTCGGGTTCATCGTGCTCGCCGTGATCGCCCTCGGAGTGGTCTTGGCGCTGATGTCCGGCGACGCCCGCTTCGCCCTGGTGAAGGAGTCGTTCCTCACCGGAGCGTTCGGGCTGGCCATGCTCGGCTCCCTCGCCGCCCGACACCCGCTGATGTTCTACTCGGGCCGCAAGTTCGCCACCGACGGCACCCCCGAGGGGCCTGGCCCTCTGGGAGAGCTACTGGGTCAAGTCAGCCATGTTCCGCCACGCCAACCGGACGATGACCGCCGTCTGGGGGATCGCCTTCATCGTCGAGGCCGCCATCAGGGTCGTCGCCGCCTACGCGCTGGCCACCTCCACGGCCGTGGCCCTGTCGACCATCGTCCCCTTGGCCGTGGTCGCCCTCCTCATGGTCTGGACGATCTCCTACTCCAAGGGCACCCGCTCAACCAGCCGCGCCGAGGTCATGGCCTTCGACGCCGCCGGGGCCCGGGAGAGCCTTCCGGCGTCCTGACGAAGGGCCGGGCTGGGCGGCGGCCTTGATGATCTCCGTTCGGTGGCCAGCCCGCGGCGACCCTGCGCCCCCGCGTCAGCCGATGATCGCCTTGACTTTGCAGGTCAGGTCGGGCACGGCCGAGGCGACGATCGCCTCGGGCGGCCCAACCCGCCGCACCTGGGCGTAGCCACCGGGACCTGGTTCGGTGGCGACCTCCACGACCCCGGCCCCGAGATCGACGACCCAGACCTCGGCAACACCGGCAGCTGCGTAGCGGGCGCGCTTGATCCCTCGGTCCCACCCGAGGCTGGTATCCGCCACCTCGATGACCAGGAGGGTGTCCTCGGGTCTGGGATGGAAGGCGGCGTAGAAGTCCGCCCGGGGCCTCAGCACCACCACGTCGGGCTGCGGCTCGCTGAGGTCGTCGAGCTTCATCGGGTTCTGGACGGCGACGACGAACCGGTCGCCCAGGGCCGCGGTCAGCACGGCGTTCACACGGTTCACGCACGCAGCGTGACCGCGGCCGATGGGTGACATCTCGATGATCTCCCCTCCGAGGAGCTCGACCCGGGGGCCCCAGTCAAAGAGGCCGGCCTCGCCCATCCGCTCGTACTCCTCGACGGTGAACAGGTGGCGCACCGGCTCGACTGACATGGCGGGGAGGCTACCGACCGAACTGTTCCCTACGCGAGGGCTGCATGCTCGAGGACAAACGAGCTGAGGGCAACATCCCGACCCTGATCGACAGGCCTCCTACGCCACCACCTCGGGGTCGGGGACTGCTTCGATGGGGGCGACCGCCGCCACCTGGTCGCCGGCGTCCATGTTCATGATGCGAACGCCGGTGGCGTCTCGGCCCTGGCTGGAGATGTCGCGGGTGGAGGTGCGGATGACCACGCCGCCCGAGGACATCAGCACGACCTCGTCGTCGAGGTGGACCATGAAGGCGGCCACGACCTTGCCCTTGCGGGCCGTGAGGCGGATGGCGATGAGGCCCACCCCGCCCCGGGTCTGGGACCGGAAGTGCGTCAGCTGGGTGCGCTTGCCGTAGCCGGCGTCGGTGACGAGCAGCAGGGCCCGGTCCTCGGCGCACACGTCACAGGAGACCAGCTCGTCGCCGGTGCGCAGGCCCATCCCCCGCACGCCCTGACTGTCGCGCCCCATCGTGCGCACGTCCGCCTCGCCGAAGCGGATGGCCATCCCCTTGCGGCTGACCATCAGGATGTCCTCGTTGCCGGTGGTCTTGATGACCCGGACCAGCTCGTCGTCGTCCAGCAGCTTGATGGCGATGAAACCGTCGCGGCGCGACTTGTCGTACTCCGACAGCAGGGTCTTCTTCACCTGGCCCTTGCGGGTGGCGAAGAACAGGTGGCCGCCGCCATCGAAGTCGCGGGTGTCGATGATCGTCTGGATCCGCTCCTCGGGGGCCAGCGGCAGCAGGTTGACGATGGGCGTGCCCTTGGCCGCCCGCTCCCGGATGGGGATCTCATACGCCCGCAGCCGGTAGACCTTGCCCCGGTTCGAGAAGCACAGCAGGAACGCATGGGCGCTGGTGTGCAGCACCTCTGAGACCAGGTCCTCCTCCTTCAGCCTGGCCCCGGTCACCCCCTTGCCGCCCCGGGCCTGGTTGCGGAAGGCGCCGGCCTCGAGCGACTTCACCCAGCCGGCCCTGGTCATGGTGACGACCAGCGGCTCGTCGTCGATCAGGTCGAGATCGACGATCTCGCCGACGTCGGAGGTCAGCTCGGTGCGCCGGTCGCCGCCGAACTTGGCCTTCACCGCCGCCAGCTCGTCCTTTATGACGTCGCGCAGGGCGGCGGGGTCGGCCAGGATGCGCTCGAGTTCGGCGATCTGGGTGCGCAGCTCTTCCAGCTGGCGCTCCAGGTCGACCCGGGCCAGGCGGGTCAGCTGGCCCAGGCGCATCTCCAGGATGTCGTCGGCCTGCACCTCGGAGAACTCGAACGGCTCGGCCATCAGGGCCGATTTGGCCGCCGGCCGGTCTTCGCTGCCGCGGATGAGGGCGATGACCTCGTCGATGACGTTGACGGCCTTGAGGCGGCCCTCCCGCAGGTGCTCGTCACGGCGGGCCTTGGCCAGGCGGTGCTCCGAGCGGCGGGTGAGAACGTCGATCTGGTGCTCGACGTAGGCCTGCAGGGCTTGCACAAGGTTGAGGGTGCGGGGCACGCCCGGCGTGCCGCCCGAGGCGCCGACCAGGGCCACCATGTTCACGCCGAAGCTGGTCTGCAGGGGCGTCAGCTTGTAGAGGTTGTTGAGCACCACCTGAGGGTTGGCATCGCGCTTCAGGGGGATGACCAGCTTCACCTTGCCGCCGGCCGACTGGTCGATGGCGTCGGCGATGCCGTCGAGGGTCTTGTCGTTGGCCAGCTCGGCCACCTTGGCCAGCACCGCCTTGGGTCCGACCTGGTAGGGCAGCTCGGTGATGACGATCTCGAAGCCCCGCCTGGTGTCCTCGATCGTGGCCCGGCCCCGCATCTTGATGGAGCCCCGCCCGGTGGTGTAGGAGTCGATTATCCCCTGGCGGCCTAGTACGGCCCCGCCGGTCGGGAAGTCGGGCCCCTTCACGAAGTGCATCAGGTCCTCGGGTGTGGCCTGCGGGTTGTCGATCAGGTGGACGGTGGCGTCGATCACCTCCCCCAGGTTGTGGGGCGGGATGTTCGTGGCCATGCCGACGGCGATGCCCTGGCTGCCGTTGACGAGCAGGTTGGGGAAGCGGGCCGGTAGGACCGACGGCTCCTCGTCGGTGTTCGAGTAGTTGGGGACGAAGTCGACGGTGTCCTCGTCGATGCCCTCCAGCAGGACGTTGGCCAGGGTGGCCAGGCGGCTCTCGGTGTAACGGGAGGCGGCGGCGCCGTCGTCCATCGAGCCGTAGTTGCCGTGGAAGTCGATCAGCGGGTGGCGCAGCGAGAAGGGCTGGGCCATGCGCACCAGGGCGTCGTAGATGGCGCTGTCGCCGTGGGGGTGGTAGTTCCCCATGACCTCTCCGCAGATCTTGGCGCACTTCAGCCTGGTGCGGTCCGACCGGGCGCCCATGGCCCACATGCCGTAGAGGATGCGACGGTGCACGGGCTTCAGCCCGTCGCGGGCGTCGGGCAGGGCCCGGGCCACGATGACCGACATGGCGTAGTCCAGAAACGACCGCTCCATCTCCTCCTGGATGGCGATGGGCTCGATCCCGAGGCGCGGCGGCACCTGCCCCGGCTCGATCTCCGGTACGTCCGGGGTGACCGGGCCGTCGCCGTTGGTGCCGTTGGTGTCAGACATCGAGGAACCTGACGTCCTTGGCGTTGCTCGTGATGAAGTGCTTGCGGCTCTCCACGTCCTCGCCCATGAGGATGCTCATCACCTGGTCAGCCAGCTCGGCCTGCTCGACCGACACCTGCAGGAGGGTGCGCAGGCCCGGGTCCATGGTGGTGACCTTCAGCTCGTCGAAGTCCATCTCGCCCAGGCCCTTCAGGCGCTCGAACGGGTTCTTGTGACCCGGGTTGGACGTCAGGAAGGCCATGCGAGCCACCTCGTCCTTCAGGTACACCCGCTCCTTTCCAACCAGCGTGGAGAACAACGGCGGCTGGCAGATGTAGATGTACCCGCTCTCGAACAGCGGCTTCATGTAGCGGAAGAAGAACGTGAGCAGAAGCGTGCGGATGTGGCTGCCGTCGACGTCGGCGTCAGCCAGGATGCAGATCTTGTGGTAACGGGCCTTGGCTGGGTCGAAGTCCTCGCCCAGACCGGCGCCTATGGCCTGAATCAGGGCCTGGATCTCGTTGTTCTTCAGCATCCGGTCGATCCGCGCCTTTTCGACGTTAAGGATCTTGCCCCGGATCGGCAGGATGGCCTGGATGGTGGGGTTGCGGGCCTGCTTGGCCGACCCTCCGGCCGAGTCGCCCTCGACGATGAACAGCTCGGCGTCGTCGGGCTTGGTGCCCCGGGCGCAGTCGGCCAGCTTGTCGGGCATGCCGGCGCCCTCGAGGGCGCTCTTGCGCCGCACGGCCTCGCGCGCCTTTTTCGCCGCCTGGCGGGCCTGGAAGGCGTCGCGTGACTTGGAGATGATGGCCTTGGCCTCGTTCGGGTGCTCCTGGAGCCACTCGAAGAGCTTGTCGTTCGTGGCCTTCTCGACCATCGAGCGCACCGGCACGTTTCCCAGCTTGGCCTTGGTCTGGCCCTCGAACTGGGGCTCGCGCAGCTTCACCGAGATGATGGCGGTGAGCCCCTCACGCACGTCCTCGCCGGCCAGGTTGTCGTCCTTCTCCTTCAGCAGGCCCCGGGCCCGGGCGTACTTGTTGGCGACGACGGTGAGGCCCTTCTTGAAGCCCTCCTCGTGCATGCCGCCCTCGGTGGTGGAGATGCCGTTGGCATAGCTGTAGATGCCCTCGTGGTAGCCGGTGTTCCACTGGAAGGCGATCTCACACTCCATCTCGCTCTCAGCCGTCGAGTAGTGGCCGACCCGCTTGAACAGCGCATCCTTTGAGGCGTTGATGTGACCCACGTAGTCGACGATGCCCCGGTCGTACCTGAAGACCCGGCTGTCCTGGTGGTCGGGTCGCTCGTCGACGAACCGGATCTCCAGGCCCTTGTTGAGGAAGGCCATGATCTCGAGGCGCTCGAGCACCGTGATGGCCCGGAACTCGGTGCCCTCGGAGGCAAAGACGGTGGGATCGGGCCAGAAGGTGACGACGGTGCCGGTGGCCGGCTCGCCGCCCCGGTGGGGCGCATCGCCCACCACCTCAAGCTTGGTGGCCGGCCTGCCGCCGTTGCGGAACTCGATCCTGTGGTGCTTGGCGTACTGGTACACCTCGACCACGGTGCGGATGGACAGGGCGTTGACCACGCTGACGCCGACGCCGTGGAGCCCGCCCGAGACCTGGTAGGCCTTGCCCTCGAACTTACCGCCGCCGTGCAGCTTGGTGAGGGCGATCTCGACCCCCGTCATCTTCTCCCGGGTGTTGAGGTCGGTCGGGATGCCCCGCCCGTTGTCCTCGACCCGGCAGCCGCCGTCGGCCAGCAGCGTCACGACGATCCGACTGGCGAAGCCGGCCATGGCCTCGTCGACAGAGTTGTCGACCACCTCCCAGACCAGGTGGTGCAGGCCGTTCAGACCGGTCGAGCCGATGTACATGCCAGGGCGGCGGCGCACCGGGTCGAGGCCCGACAGCACCGTCATCTGGTTGGCGCTGTAGGCCGTGGAGGCCGGCGGGGCTGCAGAGGTTTCGGCCATGCGAGGGGGCGCGCCCTTCCAGACGTCGAGGTGGAGATCCGGGTTCAGCGGTGACCAGCGAGCCGGTCCCACAAGTGTACCCGAGGTGCGGGACAGCGTGGTGATGCTCCAGCGGCCTCCTCCGCCCGGTGTGGGCGCCGCTGCGGCCCGATTCGGACTCGTGACGGGGTGCTTCGGCCCAGCGGGGTCTCAGCTGGCTTCCAGCGACCCTCAGCCGGCAACTGTCGGGAGAAGATGTCGCCCCACGCGCCCCATAGTCCCGACAGTTGCCGGAAGGGCTCAGTGCAGGCGGACCCGCAGGTCGACAGCGTGTACGACGCCGGGGCCGGCGACCTCTGCCGCTCGGCGCAGGATGGTGGCCTGGTGGTGGGCCAGGCTGGTCACCCACGCCGGGTGGTCGACCTCGACCACCAGCCGACCCTGGCGCAGCGCCCCCGGCCGGGCGTGGGCAGCGGCGCCGGGCCCGACCACCTCCTCCCAGCGCTCGTACAGCGCTCCCAGGCCCCGAGCCGACCCGCCGCCCAGCCGGGCCGCCACCCGGTCGAGGCTCACACCGACGGCCTGCGGCTCAGACTCGGAGTCCGCCCGCCAGGTGCTCATGCCGCCCGTTTCTACCAGGGGGTCGCCCGTCGAGCACCCTCGCCAATCGTCTGAACCCAGCCGCTTGAGCTGGCGATGTCCGCGGTCAGAAGAGGCCGGCGCCCACCGTTCAGCAGTCCAGCGTTGCTGCCGCGGCGCGGCAGATCGCGTGCTGGCGATCGGCAGCGAGCGCTCCGAGGCGACGGACCAGCATCGCCTTTCTCGCCGCGGGCTACCACCAGCGCTCCCACGGTTCGTCGTGAACCGCAGCGACCGCCAGACGAGTCGCCTCCGCCAGCTCCTGTTCAGACTCGGGAGAGGCCCGGTAGCCGCGCTCGTAGGACTGCGCCACGGCATCACGTCTTTGGGCATCTACCAGCACCTCCAGACCGCGGCGGATCACTGACGAGCGACTCGGGAAGACCCCGCTGGCCACGAGCTCGTCAACCTCACGCACGAGGCCATCGGGCAACTTGACCGCTACTTGTGTCATGCCCAAATCCTAGCCAAAAGTATGACCCAGAGTCATGCCCCGATAATGCGCCGGCGGGACCGGGGCCGCCGATTGGGGCGATCAGCTGACGAGCGGCGCGGCCGCGAGCACGGCTCAGGGAAAGCGCAGGGCCGGGGCGACCTGGTCGGTGAAGAGGGTGCGCAGCGTTGGCGCATCCAGGTCCTGCCCGTCAAGGGCGAAGATGCTGAGGTTCACGAAGAAGATGCCACGAGGACTCACGGTCCCTGCCACGATGCGGGCCGCCGGGCCAGGCTGCACGGTCACCCGGAGCGTCCTGTCCGGCCCCTTCACCTCGAAAGACGTTCCCCCGTCGAGCTTCAACGTGGTGTCGAGCGAGTCCGCGCTGGACAGGGTGGCGATCGTCATCGTCGTCAGCAGGTCCCGCCCCGCCGGCCCTCGCAGGGCCAGGCGGACCGAGGCGGTGTCGTCGAAGGACTCGAGGCCCTCCCAGCCCGGCCGGGCGGCCACCACGACCCGGCCGGCCATCAACGTGAGCTCGGTGCCGGACCCCGTGGGCGGCGGCAGGCTCAGGGGCGGACCGGGCAGCCGGCGGCCGCTGGTGGCCTGCGGGGCCTGCGCCGCGCTCGTCTGCTTCGGCTCGGCCGCCCGGCGCTCGCCGCGCCGGGACGCCAGCGCCCCTACGGTCACGGCCCCGATCACCAGGACAGCTGCCACCACCCCCACCACCAGCCGACGCCGTCTCGCAGGAGGCGCGGCCCCGATCCCCCCCGCGCCGGGAGCGCCTATCCCCTCACCGTCCCTCACGCTCTGCGGGGCCGCTTGGGCCCAGTCCCTCACGCTCTGCGGGGCCGCTTGGGCCCAGTCCCTCACGCTCTGCGGGGCCGCTTGGGCCCAGTCCCTCCCGCTCTGCGGGGCCGCTCCGACCCAGGCCGGGAGGTCCTCCGAAGCGGGACGGACGAGGTCGGCGGGCTGGTAGGGCCAGCCCGGGAGAGGGTCGACCGAAGGCGGCTCACCGGGGGGCGCTTCGTCGGCCATCTCACCACCCTTCCCGGCGCCGCCGAGGTATGCAAGCAGCCTCGCCGATCCAGGGAAGGGTCATCGACGTGATAGGCCCGTGGTCAGGCGAGCAGGCGGCCGCCCTCGACCCGGACGGTGGCGGCGGCGGCGATGCCGGGCGGCACATCACCCGCCGTGGTCAGCAGGGCCTGGCCGGCCGGCAGGCTGGCCACCAGCGCCGCGGTGCGGGCCGGGTCCAGCTCGGAGAACACGTCGTCCAACAGCAGGATCGGGGCGGAACCCGCCACCTCGGTGACCACCTCGTGCACGGCCAGGCGCAGGGCCAGCGCCAGCGTCCGCTGCTCGCCCTGGCTGGCATGGGTGCGGGCCGTCAGTCCGCCGATGACCAGGCCGAGCTCGTCCCGGTGCGGACCCACGGTCGACACCCCCCGGCGCACGTCGTCGACCCGGGCGGCAGCCAGCGCCGCAGCCAGGTCGTCCTCGTCCAGCCCCCAGGCGGTGTCGTATGACACCGACACCGACGACGTGCGACCGGCGAGACGGTCATAGGAGGCGGCGACCACCGGGGCCAGGCGGGCCACTAGGTTGCGCCGGGCCGAGGCGGCCGCCGCCCCGACCGTGGCCAGCCTGGCGTCGAACACATCCAGGGTCAGAGCCGCCGACTCGTCCAGGCGGCCCCCTTCCACGCCCTTGAGCAGCGCCCCCCGCTGCTTCAGCACCCGGGCCAGGTCGTCCTGCAGGGCCCCGTAGCGGGACCCGACGCTGGCCAGCGCCTCGTCGAGCAGCCGGCGTCGCCCATCCGGGCCCCCTTTGACCAGATCGAGGTCGTCAGGGCTGAACACGCTCACCCGCAACGCTCCGAGCAGCTCACGGCTGCGCCCCAGCGCCTGGCGGTTCACCTGTACCCGCACCCGTCCGCCCCGGGCCGGAACCTCGGCTTCGAGCAGCAGACGCCGGCCCTCCCGCTCCCCCTCGGCCCGCACCACCGCCCGCCCGGCCCCCACCCGCACCAGCGCCTCGTTGGGCGCCCCCCGCAACGACGACAGCGTGGCCAGCCACGCCACCGCCTCCAGCAGGTTCGTCTTGCCCTGCCCGTTGGCCCCCACGATCACCGTCAGCCCGTCGGGCGCCGGCACCAGCTCGGCCGCCTCATAGCTGCGGAAGTCGGTGAGCCACAACCGCTCCAGCCTCAAGGCTCAGGCCGCTAGACCCGGACGGGCATCAACAGGTACAGGTACTCGGGGGCGCCCGGCTCGTTCTTGGTGAGAGTGACCTGCTTCATCTTGTCCTGGGCCTGCAGGAGCACCTCGTCGCCCGGGATGGCTTCGAGACCGTCGATCAGGTACGCCGGGTTGAAGGCGACGACCAGGTCCTCACCCTCGTACTTGGCGTCGACGTCCTCGGTGGCCGTGCCCACGTCCGCGGTGGCGACGGTGAGGGTGATGGTCTCGGGCTGGAGATGGACACGGACGCTGGTGATCGTGTCGCGGACCAGCAGCTTCACCCGCTTCAGCGCCTCGAGGAGGGGCTCCTTGCCCACGGTCAGCTGGTTCTTGTAGCCCGAGATCAGCAGCTGGCGGTAGTCGGGGAAGCTGCCGGGGATCAGCCGGGTGGTGAGTCGGGCGTGGCCGACCTCGAAGGTGGCGTCGTGCTCTCCCAGGCGCAGGGTGACCTCGGCCCCCGGCGACTCCTCCGTGGAACCGCTCGGGCCCTGGGCGGTCGGGCCCTGGGCGGTCGGCAGCAGGCGCTGCAGCTCGGCCAGGGCCCGGGCCGGCACCAGGACCTGCTGGCCCTCGGCCAGGACGTGCACGCCCGGCAGGTCACGCACGGCCAGCCGGTACTTGTCGGTGGCCACCAGGCGCAGGCCCGTCGCCTCGCCGGCCAGGAGCACCCCGGTGATGATCGGGACGCCCTCGTCGGCCGAGGCCGCCCGGACCACCTGGCGCAGCGCCTCGCCCAGCACCGCCGCCGGCAGAGTGACCGAGCGCTCGGCCGGCGCCGGCACCTTCGGGAAGTCGGCGGCCACGTAGGTGCGAACCGAGAACTCGGCCCGGCCCGAGGAGATCTTGAGCTCCTCGTCGCCGCCATCCACCCTGACCACGCCAGCCTCCAGGGACCGCACGATGTCGGCGGCCAGCCGGGCCGGCACCACGACGCTGCCGTCGGCCTCGCCCACCACCTCGATCTGGACGTGGGCGAACAGGTCCAGATCCGTGCCGGTGACGCGCAGCGTGTCGCCCGAGAGCTCGAGGCGAACGCCGGCCAGCACCGGCAGGGCGGCGTTGCGGTTGGTGACGGCGCGCTGGGCCGTGCTCAGCGCCTCGACCAGCACATCTCGTTCACAGCGAAGCTTCACTGTTCTTCTTTCTCTTTCTAGATGTAGATCTAGGACCAGTAGTAGGTGCTGTGGATTGTGGAGAAACCCACATCATCCCAGGTCAGGGACCCTGCCGCTGTCCCGCCCCCGTCCCCAGCCTCCCACAGGCTGAGGCGGGCGCACGCCGACCATGTGGACAACCGACCCGTCGTGCACCGCTCGTGCAGCTGTCGTCCACTGGGCCATCGTCCAGCGAGGGCGCCCCCACCGTGGCTGTCACCCACCGTGAAGGACAGCCTGGCGGAGCTGGGTGACCTGGTCGAAGACGGCCCGCTTCTCCTTCATCTGCCCGGTGATCTTCTGTACGGCGTGCAGCACCGTGGTGTGGTCGCGGCCACCGAACTGCTCGCCGATCGAGGGATACGACAGCTCGGTCAGCTCGCGCATCACGTACATGGTGATCTGGCGGGCGTCGACCAACGGGCGCTTTCGGGCCGGTCCGCACAGGTCCTCGAGCGGGAAGTCGAACAGCTTCGACGCCGTCTCCAGCACTATGGCCGGGGTGATGCGCCGGCCCTCGCCGGCCGAGAGGATGTCGCTCAGGATCCGCTCGGCCACCAGCAGGGTCAGCGGGGTGCCCTCCAGGCTCTCGTAGGCGATCACCCGGGTCAGGGCGCCCTCCAGCTCACGGATGTTGTCCTTGACGTGGGTGGCGATGAGCTCAAGGACGTCGCGGGGCGGCTCGACCTTCTCGCCCTCGGACTTCTTGCGCAGGATGGCGAGGCGGGTCTCGAGGTCGGGGGGCTGCACGTCGGTGACAAGGCCCGACACGAAGCGGCTGCGGAGGCGGTCCTCGAGGGTGGGGATGCCCCGGGGGTGGGTGTCGCTCGTCAGCACGATCTGGCTGTTGGCCTGGAACAGCTCGTTGAAGGTGTGGAAGAACTCCTCCTGGGTGCCCTCCTTGCCGGCCAGGAACTGCACGTCGTCGATGAGCAGCACGTCGACCTGTCGGTAGCGCCGGCGGAACTCGTCGCCCGTGCTCGTGCGGATCATGTTGATGTACTCGTTCAGGAACTTCTCGGTGGAGACGTACTGCACGTGCCGGCCGGGGTACTGCGCCCGCACGTAGTTGCCGATGGCGTGGAGCAGGTGGGTCTTGCCGAGCCCGCTGGCGCCGTAGATGAACAGCGGGTTGTAGCTTTTGGCCGGCGACTCGGCGGCGGCCCGGGCCGCGGCGTAGGCGAAGCGGTTCGTCTCGCCGATGACGAAGGCTTCGAAGGTGAAGTCGGGATTCAGCGCCGAGTTGCCGTTGCGGGTGCTGACCGGGCCGGCGTCGATGGCCGCGGTGTTGCGTCGCAGCTCCATGGTGTCGCCGGCGTGCTCCGATGATGTCCTGCCCCGCCTCGGCGCTGCCTCGTAGACCTCGTCGCCGAGGTCATCGGCTGACCCGGCCAGGTGTGACGGAGCCGGTGCCACCGCCAGCCGCAGGGTGAAGCTGGCGCCGCCAGCGTCGTCGAGAGCATCACGCACGAGCGACAGGAAGCGCTTCTCGATCCGGTCGCGCACGAGCAGGTTCGGCACCCGCAGCACCAGCTCGCCGCTGTCGCCGGGTTCGACGGACACCTCCTCGAAGGTCGTCTGCCACACCGCCTCGGTGAGCTGCTCGCGGATGGTCCCGGTGCAGGCCTGCCACAGTCGCTGTGCGTCGGTCACTGGCGCTGTCGCCCTCCCCCGCCCTCGTCCGTCCACACCCTGTCCACAGCTGTGGATGACCGGGGAAGACGGATCATCCAGCGCCTTCGTTGCGGCCGTGCAGCCGCCCGAGGCGATCCCGGTACGGTAGCACCGGGCAGAGGCGGCGTGGCGGGGCGCCAGGGTCCGAGCGACGAGGCTGACGCTTCGTGCCGGCCTGCTGGCTGTTGCCGGAGCCGTCCGGTAGCGTCGGGGGTCGGGCGCCCCCCGGCGCGCTCGGTGGTGCGCGCCAGCCCGCGGCACCCCGAGCCACGCGCCGTGGCGGTGTCGAGCCACGCAACCACCAGGAGCGGCAATGTCCAAGCGCACTTTCCAGCCGAACACCCGGCGTCGAGCCAAGGTCCACGGGTTCCGCAAGCGCATGAGCACCGCAGGCGGCCGTGCGGTGATCCGGGCCCGCCGCCTGAAGGGCCGCACGCGGCTGTCGGCCTGACGCGGGCAGAGCCGGCGCTTGCATGATGTGTGGAGGGTTCGTAGTGCCGACGCCTTTTCGGCGTTGGCCCGGCCCCGCGACCACGGCGGCACCCGTCGCCGGAGCGGTCCGGTGACGGTTGCGTTCGTCCCGGCGGCTGTTCCCGCCGCCGCCGCCGCCGAGGCACCGGCGCCGCCCTGCGTGGCCTTCGCCATCGGGCGCAAGGTTGGTCCGTCGGTGGTGCGCAACCGGCTGCGCCGCCGGCTGCGCGACGAGCTGGCCGGCCTGGCCCGGGCCGGGAGGCTGCCGGCCGGCAGCTACCTGGTGGTCCTGGCCCCCGCCGCCGCCAGCGTCGACGGGCCGACCCTGCGCTCCCACCTGCGGATCGTGCTCGGCGCCGCGCCATGAGCCGGGTCGAAGCCGCTGGCCGGGTCGAAGGCCGACCGGTCTCGATCCCTGCCGGGGTCCTGCTGGGCCTGGTCCGGCTGTACCAGGCGGCCCGTGCCGGCCGGGCCTCCCCCTGCCGCTACGACCCGAGCTGCTCGGCCTATGCGGCCACCGCCCTTGAGCGCTTCGGCGCCCGCCGCGGCGCCTGGCTGGCGGTGCGGCGCCTGGGCCGCTGCCATCCCTGGGGCGCCTTTGGCCCCGATCCGGTACCCGACATCGACCGTCGCAGACATCCGCCCCGACCAGAGCGGCCCACGCGGCCGCTCAGCTGAGGAGCCCTCCGTTGCTCGCCAACGTCCTCGACCCGCTCTACCAGCTGATGGCGGCGATCCTCGCCGCCATCTACAGCGTCGTCCCCAACTACGCCGTGGCCATCCTCGGCCTCACCTGCATCGTCCTGGCCATCCTGACGCCGCTCACGCTGAAGGGCCTGCGGTCCACCATCAAGATCCAGAAGCTGATGCCGGAGCAGAAGCGGCTCCAGGCCCAGTTCAAGGACGACCGTCAGGCCCTCAACGAGGCCATCATGGCGATGTACAAGGAGAACAAGGTCAGCCCCGTCGGCGGGTGCCTGCCCTTCATCGTGCAGAGCCCGTTCTTCATCGCCCTGTTCGGGGTGCTGCGGGGCATGAGCCGGGTCCGCTACTACAACCCGGCCACGGTGGCGGGCAAGCCGTACGGCCAGTGGGGCCCGCCCCTCAGCTTCGGTCGCGGCAAGTCGGCCCCCAGTGGCTCGATCAAGCTGGGTGATCCCCAGCACCTCCCCACGGGTTCGAAGCTGTACCACTCCCTGCGGGGGATGGACCCTCACCAGTGGTACGCAGCCTCGGGGCTGAAGCGCCTGGGGCATGCCCCGGGCGAGGTCAAGGCCTTTGGCTTCGACCTGGCCAAGTCGGCCAGCCAGGTGGTGCACGACGGCTTCATCAAGTTCCTGCCCTACCTGGGCCTGATCGTGCTGATGATCGCCCTGCAGGTGTTCGCCCAGCGCCAGGTCAACCGTCGCAACCCGGCCGCCGCCGCCGCCAACCCCCAGATGCAGACCGTCACCAAGGTGATGCCGTTCCTCTTCGGCGTCTGGGGCTGGGCCTTCCAGGCGGGCCTGACTCTGTACTGGGCCACCAGCAGCGCCCTGCGGATCGTGCAGCAGTGGGCCTTGTACCGGTTCGACCCGACGCTGGCCGAGTCGTTGAAGGACAAGCAGGCGGCGATCGCCAAGGAGGCCGCCTCGGGCCCCAAGAAGGGCAACGCGGCGGTGAAGGCCAAGCCGCCGAAGTCGTCGACCAGGCCCGGCGGCAACCCGAAGGGCGGCAACCCGAAGGGCGGCAACCAGCCGGCGGGCAAGGGTGCGGGGGGCAACGGCTCCTCGGTCAAGACGCCCAAGCTCCCGGTGAAGGTGCCCCCCAAGCTCGGCCCGGCGCCCAAGCCGGTCACCGACAGCCCGCCCCCGGGCCAGAACGGCGGCTCGAACGGCGGCGGCCATAGCGTGCCTCTGGCCAACCCAGGGCGGCAGCAACCGAAGAAGCGCAGGAAGGGTCGCTGATGGAGTGGGTGGAGGTCACCGGTAGAACGATCGATGAGGCGCGCGAACGGGCGTTGGACCTCTTGGGCGGGGTCGAGGAGGACACCGAGGTCGAGGTGCTGGCCGAGGCGAAGATGGGCCTCTTCGGCCGTTTGCGCGAGGAGGCCCGGGTCCGGGCCCGCCTGCTGCCGGCGGTGCCACGGTCGAAAGACGACAGCGGCCGCCGCCGAAGGAGCGGAAGCCGGGCGCCCAGGGCCGACGCGCCTCCGGCCGCTCAGCAGCCGGCGAACCCACAGCCTCAGGCCGACGTGGCCGTGGCTGAAGAAGACGAGCAGGGGGATGTTGTGAACGTGGAGACGATGGTAGAGACGATGTCGGAGGAACGGCCCGAGGTCCCGTTGGCCGAGCAGGCCCAGGTGGCCAAGCAGTTCGTCGAGGGGCTGCTCCAGACCATGGGCATCGAAGGGTCCACCACAACGGTGGTCGAGGTGGACGAGGACACCTCTGAGGTCCAGGTGACGGGCGACGACCTTGGGCTGCTGATCGGGCCGAAGGGAGCCACGCTGCTGGCCCTGCAGGATCTGGCCCGAACGGTGGTGCAGCGCAGGACCGGTGCTCGTACGGGCCGCCTGCTCCTCGACGTCGCCGGCTACCGGGCCAAGCGGCGGGAGGCGCTCGGGCGCTTCACCGAGAAGGTGGCCGAGGAGGTGGTGGCGAGCGGCACCGCCGCTGCCCTCGAGCCGATGAGCTCGGCCGATCGCAAGGTCATCCACGACACGGCCAACGGCATCGAAGGGGTCACAACCACCTCCGAGGGCGAAGACCCCCGCCGGCGCGTCGTGGTCCACCCAGCCTGACCACTTCACTCACCGCTGTCCTCGAGCGCAGCGCGGCGAGCGGCTTCCTGGGCCCAGGCCCGCTCGACGACCAGATGGTCCACGCCCGTGGCTTCGCCGCCGCCGCCCCTCACGCTCCCACCCCGGCCGATCTGGCCTGCGACCTGGGCAGCGGCGGCGGCCTGCCTGGCCTGGTGTTGGCGGTCGAGGTGTGGCCGGAGAGCCGGTGGGTGCTCCTGGACGGCATGGCCAAACGGTGCGAGCTGTTGAGCTGGGCCGTCGACGAGCTGGGCATTGCCGAGCGTGTCACCGTCGTGCACGGGCGGGCCGAGCACCTGGCCCGCCCGGGGGAGCCGCTGCGGGCCGCATGTTCGCTGGTGACCGTGCGCAGCTTTGGCCCCCCGCGCATCACCGCCGAGGCGGCCGCTCCGCTGCTGGTCACCGGCGGCAGCCTGGTGGTGTCCGAACCCCCGGGAAGTGATGGCCTCCGCTGGCCCCGGGCCGGGCTGGCATCGCTGGGCCTGGAGCCCTCCGGCATCGTCCGCACCGAACGGGCCGGCTACATGGTCCTCCACCAGGACCAGGCGTGCCCGGCGGAGTACCCCAGGCCCTGGAAGCGCCAGGCCCGCCAGCCGTTGTTCTAACGGCGTGGCGGCGGCCGTAGGCGGCATCGCCCCACCGGTTGCACCTCGGGCCTCCACCTGAGCCTCCACCTGCCGCCAGGCTGTTTCACGTGGAACAGGCCCCGATGCTGAAGGGTGCTTGCTTGTTGACCGGCTTGTTGCGACGATGGGAAGACATGGAGACACCGGAGGAGGGTTTCGCAGCTCGTGGACGGTCGATATTTGACCAGCTTCGAGATGTCCAGGCGGCGGACGACCAGCCGGTTCACTCTGCTCAGGAGGGGAATGGGCTGTCCGGCGAACCCGAGGATTCAACCGGCCTGACTGCACCGGCTGTCCCCGAAGCACCTGATGTGGCGGTGTCGGAGCCGGAAGACAACGGCAGCACGGCCGACGATGGCCCTGGGCCGCAGTCTGCGGGCGACGCCGGGGTGCGATCCGTCAGCTCATCGACCGACGAACCCCCGCCCCACGCAGCCGAGCCGTCCAGGACGACGGAAGATGATCACGGCCCAGGCCACACCGTCGATGCACCGGCTGGCGCCGGCCCGCCGGAGGAGGAGGATCAGAATAGGTCCGAGAGCAAGGCTGACTGGCGGCAGGGTTCGCCAGAGCGGGGCGCGCTCGGCGGCGCTGGAAAGGTGATCGCAGAGGCCACCGCCGTTGATTGTGGAGCCACCGACGTGCCATCCGATGCCGGTCCAGCCGGGGCCGCGCCTCGGGCCGGGTCGCCGGAGGAACCTAGGGCCGCGGCCGACGCCGTAGCGCTTCACGGGGAACCGGTCGGCGGCGGCTCGGCCGAGGCGGCGGCCTCAACGTCCCGGCCGGACCAGCCTCAGCCAGGTCGGCCCGATGATGCCGGCGGTGTCGTCGTCGGTGCCGTCACCGACCGCTCCGAGCTGGACCTGCCTCAGTCCGGTCGGCGCGATGATGCACCGTTCACGTCGTATCGGTCACCCGAGGCCCACCCGTTGTGGCCCGATCACCAGGATGCCGAACGTTCAGTCGTAGCGGACGGGGATGCCTCTGGCGTTTCCGCTGGCGCCGGTTCTTCCATGACGGAGGGAGCCGAGATGGGGTCCACGGTGGCGGCTGCGCAGCCCGTCGACTCTGGCGGGCCACCTGAAGGGGTCGAAGGCCTGCGCCAGGATGCCGAAGGTTCCGTCGAAGCCGACGGGGATGCCCCTGATGTTTCCGCTGGCGCCGGCACTTCCATGATGGAGAGAGCCGAGATGGGGTCCACGGTGGCTGATACGCCGCCCGCCGAGTCCGGGAGGCCGCCCGAGGGCGTCGAGGCCCTTCGCCCGGCGCCGGCCGATGGGGCGGGAGTGAGGGACGACCCGACTCCAAGCGCAGGCAGCGCCAGCGGAGCGGCGGGTGCCGACGGTGCTGGGGATGCCGATGAGCGCTTCGCTGACGAAGCGGCGCCGGATCCCGCAGCAGCGGCACCTCTAGCGCCCATGACCGTCGCCGGGGCGCTGGCCGCAGATCATCCTGGGTTTCACGTGGAACCACGTCGGCCGATAGCCCGCCCCGGGGGCGACACCGAGCATGCCGTGCTTGCTGATGCCGGCGGAGGAGCGGCGGAAGGCCGCCCCGTCAACAGCAGACCCGGGTCGACTGAGCCCACGGCGACCGGGGAGGGGTTTCACGTGGAACAGCCTGACGCCGCTCCCACGGCAGCACCCGGCGACGAAGCCGGTGAAACCCCGTTCGTACCAGATGACGACGATGTCGACCTGCGAGATCAAGAGGCGGAGCTCGTTCGGGTAGCCGCCTCGGTGGCGGGGGCTGAAGCGGCCAAGCCACCTCGGCCTCGGCGGCCGCTGCCCCGGATCCTGGCGGTGGCCAACCAGAAGGGAGGGGTGGGCAAGACCACCACGGCGGTGAACCTGGGTGCGGCACTGGCCGAGCTGGGCTACCGCACCCTGGTTGTCGACCTGGATCCCCAGGGCAATGCCACCACCGGTCTCGGCATCAGCTCTCACGATCTGCAGACCTCGGTGTACGACGTCCTCATGCGTGACCTGCCGATCGAGGACGCCCTTGAGCCCACCAGCGTGCGCAACCTGTTCGTGGTGCCGGCGACGATCGATCTGGCCGGTGCCGAGATCGAGCTGGTCCCGGCGTTCTCCCGGGAGCTTCGGCTCAAGCGGGCCTTGGACGGGGTGGCGGACGAGTTCGACTTCACGCTCATCGACTGCCCGCCCTCACTCGGCCTCCTCACCGTGAACGCACTGGCCGCGGCCAGCGAGGTGGTGGTGCCGGTGCAGTGCGAGTACTACGCCCTGGAAGGGCTCTCGGCCCTCCTCCGCAACGTCCAGCTGGTCCAGAACAACCTCAACCGGGCGCTTGAGGTGTCGACGATCATCCTGACGATGTACGACGCCAGGACCAGGCTGGCGGAACAGGTGGCTCAGGAGGTGCGGAGCCACTTCGGCAACGTCGTCTGCCGGCATCTGGTCCCGCGAACCGTCCGGCTCTCGGAGGCGCCCAGCTACGGGCAGCCGATCATCGTGTTCGACCCGACCTCCCGAGGCGCCATCGCCTACCGGGAGCTGGCCAAGGAGGTCTCTGGTGGCTCGCCGCAGCGGATTGGGTAAAGGACTGGGAGCGCTGATCCCGGCCGAGGGGAGCGGCGGCAGCAGCCCGACCGGCGGACCGGAATCGGACCTGCGGGAGGTACCGGTCTCCTCGGTGCGGCCCAACCGGTTCCAGCCTCGCCAGGCCTTCGACGAGGAGGCACTGGGCTCGTTGGCTGCGTCCATCGCCGAGGTGGGCGTGCTCCAGCCGATCCTGGTCCGGCCGATCGGCGACGAGGACGGCCATTCGGTCTACGAGCTCATCGCTGGCGAGCGTCGGTGGCGGGCGGCGAAGCGGATCGGTCTGGACACGCTCCCGGCCATCGTGCGCGACGTGTCGGACCTGGCCAGCATGGAACAGGCCGTGGTGGAGAACCTCCACCGGCGCGACCTGAACCCGATGGAGGAGGCGGCGGCCTACCAGCAGCTACTCGAGGACTTCGGCCTGACCCACGACCAGCTGGCCAAGCGCGTCGGCAAGAGCCGCACCGCGGTCACCAACCTGCTGCGGCTGTTCCAACTTCCTCCCCCGGTGCAGAAGCTCGTGCGCGACGGCGTGCTGGCCGAGGGGCACGCCCGGGCCCTGCTCGGCCTGGGCGACCGGGCTCAGATCGAGGCGGTCGCCGCCCGGGTGGTGGCCGAGGGTCTGTCCGTGCGGGCCACCGAGGAGCAGGTGCGGATCGCAGCCGGTGCACGGCCCAAGCCAGGAGGGGCCCCGTCCAGGCCCGGTGGCGGCTCAGCCGGGCGCACCGCCGCCTCGCCCGGGCGTACCAAGGAACCAGGCCTTCTGGAGCTTGAGCAGCTGCTGGGCGACCTGCTGAGCACCCGCGTCGTGGTCGAGCTGGCGCCTGGGAAGGGGAGGATGGTCGTCGACTTTGCCGACCTCGACGATCTAGAGCGCATCTACCGGGCCATGACCGGCGGCTAGAGGTCAAGCCGACGGCCCGAGGGTTCTCCACAGGTTGGGGAGAACCGGTGGAGAACCCTAGGTCCCCTCGTGAGGCGCAAAGACTCTAAAGGTGGCGGTCGATCTCTTCATCGAGGGAGGCGCGGCCACGGGCTCCGACCACGCGGGCCACCGGCTCACCGTCCTTGAAAAGGATGAGGGTTGGGATGCTCTGGACGTCGAAGCGGGTCGTGATCTCGAGGTTGTCGTCGATGTTGAGCTTGGCCACCTTCAAGGTGCCCTGGCGATCGGCGGCGATCTCCTCCAGCACGGGGGCGATCATCCGGCACGGCCCGCACCACGTCGCCCAGAAGTCGACGAGCACGGGCTGGTCTGAACCTTTCACCTCCTCGTCGAACGTGGCATCGGTGACGGTGATGGTGTGGGCACCCATGGTGGGCCTCCTCGGGGATCGTTGCGAAGGGATCAACCTCCAGGTCCACAACGCTGAAGCCGGGGTCGGCATTCCTGGGTCAGGACGTCGCTTCGAGGAACCGTTCGGCGTCGATGGCCGCCATGCAGCCCGAACCGGCGGCGGTGATGGCCTGACGGTAGGTGTGGTCCTGGACGTCGCCGCAGGCGAAGACCCCTTCCACGTTGGTCAGACTTGTGTCAGGCTGGGTGATGAGGTAGCCGGCGTCGTCCATGTCGAGCTGCCCCTTGAACAGCTCGGTGTTCGGGGCGTGACCGATGGCCACGAACAGCCCCTCGACCGCCAGCTCGTCGACCTCGCCGGTCACCACGTTGCGCAGGCGCATCCCGCTGATGGTGTCGTCACCCAGCACCTCCTCGACGACGGTGTCGAGGCGGAAGTCGACCTTCGGGTTGCGCCTGGCCCGGTCGACCATGATCTTGCTGGCCCGGAACTCGTTCCGGCGGTGGATGACGGTGACCTTGGTGGCGAACTTGGTGAGGAAGCTGGCCTCCTCCATGGCTGAGTCGCCGCCGCCGACCACGGCGATCTCCCGGCCCTTGTAGAAGAAGCCGTCGCAGGTGGCGCACGTCGAGACGCCGCCGCCCTGGGCGAACAGGCGCTGCTCGGAGGGCAGGTTCAGCATCAGGCTGCGGGCCCCGGTGGAGATGACCACGGTCTTGGCCAGGTAGGCGGGTTCGGCGGCGTCGGGGTCGCCCACCCAGATGGCGAAGGGCCGGCGGGACAGGTCGACCTTCGACACCCGCCTGGTGACGAACTCGGTGCCGAACCGCTCGGCCTGGTCCCGCATGGCCGACATCAGGTCCGGGCCGACGATGCCCGTTACGAAGCCCGGGTAGTTCTCGACCTCGGTCGTGAGCATGAGCTGGCCGCCCGGGCCGTCGGTGTTGCTCGTCTGCTCGCCCTCGATCATCAGCGGCTTGAGGTTGGCCCGGGCGGTGTAGACGGCGGCGGTCTGGCCGGCGGGCCCCGATCCGATGATTACAACCTCACGCGTCTGCGGCATCTTGCTCTGGCTCCCTGTGGTGGCTGTTGTCGAGGGTTGGTCGTTGGTGCGCCTCGGACGGTCAGTCCTGCGGCTGCCGCTTCGTGCCCTTGTTGATGAAGAGAAGGCCGAAGAGGATCAGCACAACACCGATCCCGATGTCGATCATCCAGACGCTCCGGCCCTGGCGGCCGCTGATGCCGGGGATCCGGCCGATCAGCTCGTAGGCGAACCGCAGGATCCCGGCCAGCAGGACGACGAGCAGCGCCGTGCCCGCGGTGGCGATGAGCAGGCCCCAGATGACCATGCGGCCGACCTTTTCGAGCGGCTCGGTCGTCTTGGACCGCACGCCGTCGACGGTCGAGACGATCCTGTCGGTGACCGTGGCCACCCAGCCCTCCGGCAGCAGGACCGGCGTACCCCGGGGGGGATCGCCCGGCGCCCCCGCTTGTGGCCGGCCGAAGGGAGACGCCATGGTCGGGCACAGTAGTCTTTCGCACTCGTGCGGCAGGCCTTGGCGATCGTGGTCGGCACGCTGCTGGCACTGGTCGGAGCCCTGGTGCTCGGCGAGTACGACCTGCGGGGGCTGACGGCCGTCATCGGCTTCCCGCTCTACGGCGTCGCCGTCTCCGAGCTGGCCCTGGCCGTTGGACGCCGCCTGGCGCCGGCCACCCTGGTGGTCGTGGGCATCGCGGTGGCCGCCGGGCTGGCCTGGGCCCTGTGGATCTCCTTCGGCCACTTCCGCAACGGCGAGGACCCGCCGGTCCTGTCATGGGTCATGGTCGGGGTCGCCGTCGTGGCCGCCGTCGGCTGGGGCTGGTCAAGCCGCACACGCCGGGACGCAGCCCCGGCGGGGGCGGCACCCGGTGGGCTGGCCCCATGAGCGTCCTGGTGACCGGTGGGGCGGGCTACATCGGCGCCCACACCACCCGGGCCCTGGTGGCCAAGGGCCACGAGGTCGTCGTCCTGGACTCACTTGAGCTCGGGCACCGGTCGATGGTGGGTGCGGTGCCGCTGGTGGTGGGCGACATCGCCGACGCCGGCCTGGTGGAGGCGGTCGTGCGTGAGCACCGGGTGGACAGCTGCGTCCACTTCGCCGCCTACAAGGCGGCCGGTGAGTCCATGGAGCAGCCGGGCCGCTACTTCGCCAACAACGTGGCGGGAACGAACGCCCTGCTCGAGGCGCTGCAACGCGGCGCCGTCGGCGCCGTCGTCTTCTCCAGCAGCTGCGCCGTCTATGGCACCCCCGAGCACCTGCCGGTCAGCGAGGACACCCCGGTCCACCCCGAGAGCCCCTACGGCGAGTCCAAGCTGCTGGTCGAGCGAATGCTGGCCTGGTACGACACCTGCCTAGGGCTGCGGTCGATGCGGCTCCGCTACTTCAACGCGGCCGGGGCGGCCGCCGACGGCACCATCGGCGAGGACTGGACGATGTCGCTCAACCTCGTCCCGCTGGCCATGAAGGCGCTGCTCGGCGCCCGGCCGCCCCTCGCCGTCTTCGGCACCGACTACCCGACCCGGGACGGCACGGCCATCCGCGACTACATCCACGTCGACGACCTGGCCGACGCCCACGTCCGGGCCCTCGAGCTGCTGCTGGCAGGGGGGCCGAGCGCCACCCTCAACCTCGGGACCGGCACCGGCTCGACCGTGCGGGAGGTGCTCGCCGCCGCCGAAAAGGCCTCCGGCCGCCCCGTGCCGGCCGAGGACGTGCCCCGGCGCCCCGGCGACCCGACCGCCATCTGGGCCGACGCCACCCGGGCCGCCGACCTCCTCGGCTGGCAGGCCACCCGCAACCTCGACGACATCGTCACCTCGGCCTGGGCCTGGCACTCCCACCACCGCTGAGCTCAGGCCCAAATGTCGGGGATCGCAAGGTGGTGTGGCGGCGGCGGAGACCGCGCCCCT
>JBBSHM010000030.1:0-29276 GCA_038253125.1 Acidimicrobiales bacterium | reverse complement strand
TCGAGGGCACCGAGCAGATCCAGCAGCTGGTCATCGCCCGAGCGCTGTCAGGGATGCGGATCGAGTAGCTGAACTGCGTAAACGCCGGCAACGGCCGCCATGCGAGGGCGTTGGCGCAGGGGGCGTCGGCTCGAAGCCGACGAGGTGCCGTGTCGTCGCCTGCGCATGCGTCGGGCCTTACGAACTGGCTGCCCGCTCCGCTAGCATTGCTAGCAGGAGGTGGTCGAGGTGGCAGACATCAGCATCCGGAACCTCGACGACGCGGTCCGTGAACGATTGCGCTTGCGCGCAGCGCAGCACGGCCGGTCGATGGAGGCTGAGATCCGGGTTATCCTTGAGGACGCCGTGCGGGCAGGGCGCGGCGAGAGCCTTATCGAACGACTGGTTGCGGCAGCGACTTCGGCCGGTGGCACCGAGCTCGACATTCCGCGGCGCACGGATGCTGCTCGAACGCCTGACCTGTCGTGATCGTCGTGGACACCAATGTGGTGTCCGAGTTGATGCGACCTCGTCGAGCCGACGAAGTCGTCGGGTGGTTCGCCCGCCAGGACCCGAGTGCGCTGCGGCTGACCGCGGTCACGGTCGCCGAGCTCGTCTACGGCGTCGCTCGTCTGCCTCCGGGTGCTCGCCGCGACGCGCTCGACACGGCAATCGCCGAGCTGTCGTCAGGCTTCGCCGATGAGGTGCTGCCGTTCGACCACGCGGCGGCGTGCCGTTACGGGACGATCGTCACGGCTCGGGAACGGGCGGGCGCACTGGTCGCCGCTCTCGATGCTCAGATCGCCGCGATCTGCATTGTGCACAGCGCGGTTCTGGCGACGAGGAACGTGAAGGACTTCGCCGACACCGGCGTCGAGCTCGTCAACCCGTGGTCAAGTGTCGGGTGAAGGCGCGAAGGGGTCCAGGAAATACCCGTCGCCGAAGTACCGCGACAGGGCGGCCTCGAGACGGCCGCGGTGGTCTCTTCGCCACGGCCTTCGACGATGTCGGTGGCCCCGAGGTCTGGGGCAGGCCGGGCGATGGTCAGCATGCGGTGGTCCTACTCGGCCAGGTCGACGAGATCGGACTCCAGGTCGCGGACGGAAAGTCGTGGCGTCCTCCGATGTCGAGGAACCGGGGATGGCTTCGACGTTGGGGTAGCGGTGCCGAACGGGTCCGCTCGAACGAAGGAGGATGGAGAGATGCGCTTGCTGTTGCTCATGAACTACGGCGAGGTCGGGTCGGAGTGTGCGCCGATGACCGAGTGGCGGCCGACGTCATGGCTCACATCGACTTCCAGCACGCGTTGAACGCCGAGCTGATGGAGCGGGGTGAGCAGGTCGACGCCCAGGGGCTGGCCGGGCCCGACCAGGCCCGGTTCGTGGTGTCGGACGGGGCGAGCGGCCCGGTGGTCACCGACGGCCCGTTCCCCGAGTCCAAGGAGCTGGTGGCCGGCTACCGCCTGGTCGACGTCGAGACGGCCGAGCGGGCCATCGAGATCGCCGCCCAGACCTCGGCAGCCCCCGGGCCGGACGGGGTGCCCCTCTGCCAGCCCATCGAGGTCCGCCAGGTGCTGAGCGCACCCGACCCGGAGCTGTGACCGCCGGCACCGAGGGCCTGTTGCGCGGACTGGTCCCCCAGGCCCTCGGTGCTGTGGCCCGCCGCTACGGCAGCTTCGCCGACGCCGAGGACGTCGTGCAGGAGCCGCTCCTGGCCGCAGCCACCTCCTGTGGCGGCACCCAGCTCCACGAGTGGGCCTTCGCCACGCCGCCACCGTCCAGCAGTACCTGCACGCCGGGCTGATCGACGAGCTGCACCTGGCAATCGTCCCGATGCTGCTCGGCGGGGGCGCCCGGCTCTTCGACCAGCTCGACAGCATCGCCGATCGCTACGCGGTGGTCGAGGTTGTCGGCTCCCCGGCGGTCCACGTGCGGATCACCAGGACGCCGCCCTGACACTCGGCCAACGCTGGAGTCGGGCTCTCTTGGGGCCGCCGAAGGTGAAGTGGCCGACCCATTGGCGGCCGCCGTGCTGGACTGCCGACGGTGGCCTGTGACCGATTCGAGGTGAACCGGTCACAGACCGGGGACGTGGATCAGGCGAGGTCGAACCGGTCGAGGGTCATGACCTTGTCCCACGCCGCCACAAAGGCGTGCACGAACGACTCCTTGGCGTCATCGCAGGCGTAGACCTCGGAGATGGCTCGGAGCTGGGAGTTCGAGCCGAAGACGAGGTCGGCGGCGGTGGCGGTCCGCTTGACCTCGCCGGTGGCGCCGTCGTGACCCTCGTACACGTTCTCTGTTGACTTCGACGGCTTCCACACCGTGCTCATGTCGAGCAGGTTCACGAAGAAGTCGTTCGTCAACGCCTCGGGCCGGCCGGTGAAGACACCGTGCTGGGTCTTTCCGAAGTTGGCGTTCAGGGCCCGCATGCCGCCGACGAGGACGGTCATCTCGGGGGCGCTCAACGTCAGCAGGTTGGCCCGCTCCAGCAGCAGGTGCTCCGCCGGCCGCTTCTCGCCGGCTCGGAGGTAGTTGCGGAACCCGTCGGCGGGCGGCTCCAGCCAACCGAAGGACTCCACGTCCGTCAGCTCCTGCGAGGCGTCGGTGCGACCCGGTGCGAAGGGAACCGTGATGTCCTGCCCGGCGGTCTTCGCCGCCTTCTCGACGGCTGCACACCCGCCCAGGACGATCAGGTCAGCGAGCGAGACCTTCTTGCCGCCCGACTGGGCACGGTTGAAGTCCTGCTGGACCCGTTCGAGGCCCTGCAGCACCTTGGCCAGCTCGGCCGGCTCGTTGAGCTCCCAGTCCTTCTGCGGCGCCAGGCGGATCCTGGCCCCGCTGGCCCCGCCCCGCATGTCGGTGCCGCGGTACGTGGCAGCGGATGCCCAGGCCGTTGCCACCAGCTGCGAGGTGGACAGGCCCGACGCCAGGACCTTGTCCTTGAGGGCGGCGATGTCCTGCTCGTCGATCAGCTCGTGATCGACTGCGGGGATGGGGTCCTGCCACAGCTGCGGCTCGGGGATCCACGGTCCGAGGTAGCGCCGCACGGGCCCCATGTCGCGGTGCAGCAGCTTGTACCAGGCCTTGGCGAACGCCTCGGCCAGCTGGTCCGGGTTCTCATGGAAACGCTTGGAGATCGGGGCGTAGATCGGGTCCAGCCTCAGCGCCAGGTCCGATGTCAGCATCATCGGGGCGTGCCGCCTTCCCGGGTCATGAGCATCCGGCACGGAGTCCTTCGCCGAGGCATCCTTGGGCGTCCACTGCTTGGCCCCGGCAGGGCTCGCCGTCAGCTCCCATTCGTAGCGGAACAGGTTGTCGAAGTACCCGTTGTCCCACTTGACCGGGTCGTTCGTCCAGGCCCCCTCCAGCCCGCTCGTGATCGCGTCGACGCCCTTGCCGCTGCCGCAAGTGTTGAGCCAGCCCAGGCCCTGGGTCTCGATCGGGCAGCCCTCGGGCTCGGGGCCGATGCAGTCGGGATCGACCGCGCCGTGGCACTTGCCGAACGTGTGGCCCCCCGCTATGAGCGCAACCGTCTCCTCGTCGTTCATCGCCATCCGCCGGAAAGTCTCGCGGATGTCCTTGGCGGAGGCGAGCGGATCCGGGTTGCCGTTCGGCCCCTCAGGGTTCACGTAGATCAGGCCCATCTGCACGGCCCCGACCGAACCGCCGAGCTCCCGGTCGCCGCTGTAGCGCTCGTCTCCGAGCCAGGTGGCCTCGGGGCCCCAGTCGGTGTCGTCCTCGGGCGCCCAGATGTCCTCCCGGCCGAAGCCGAAGCCGAACGTCTTGAACCCCATCGACTCCAGGGCGCAATTGCCGGCGAAGACGATCAGGTCGGCCCAGGAGAGCTTGCGGCCGTACTTCTGCTTCACCGGCAGGAGCAGCCGGCGGGCCTTGTCCAGGTTGGCGTTGTCGGGCCAGCTGTTAAGGGGGGCGAAGCGCTGGGCGCCGGAGCCGCCGCCGCCGCGACCGTCGGTGGTGCGGTAGGTACCGGCGGCGTGCCACGCCATCCGGATGAACAGTCCCCCGTAGTGGCCGTAGTCGGCCGGCCACCAGTCCTGCGACGTCGTCATCAGGCTGATCACGTCCTGCTTCAGCGCGTCCAGGTCGAGGGCCTGGAACTCCTGCGCGTAGTTGAAGTCCTCGCCCAGCGGGTTGGGCGTCTGGTTGTGGAGGACCTGCAGGTTCAGCTGGTTCGGCCACCAGTCCGCGTTCGACCTGAGCCGATCGGCGGCCGGGGCCGGGGTGGGGGTCGGGATCGCTGGGTTTTCGCTTTCGCTGCCCATGTCAGTAATGTCAGTCATGTCGGTCCTTCTCGTGTATCGGTTTCGTTGTTGTGGACGGTTGACCAAGAGGTTGGTCCGCGCACTCGGGACACCGGCCCCAGTAGATGACCTCGGCTTCGTCGATCTCATAGCCCGCATCGTCGGCGGCCGTGAGGCACGGGGTGTCGCCCACCGCGCAGTCGACATCGAGCATCCGGTTGCAGGTTCGGCAGATGAGGTGGTGGTGGTTGTCGCCGACTCGGTCCTCGTAGCGAGCCGGCGATCCGGCGGGCTGGATGCGTCGGACCAGGCCCTTGTCGGTCATGGTGGCCAGGGCGTCGTACACCGCCTGTCGTGAGATGGCGCCGATCTCGGCGCCGACGACCTTGTACACGTCGTCGGCGGCACGGTGCGGTCTGTCAGAGACCGCCCGCAGGACGGCCAGACGCTGGGCCGTGACCTGTAGACCGTGCCGGCGGAGCAGCGCACCGTTGTCGACCGCTGTCTCGCCGGGCACTTCCCGGGACCCTAACCCCAATCCTGGAGTGAGTCCAGTCCAGGGGCCTCGTCATGTGAGCTTCGGCCAGCGCCTCTGCCTTGGGTCAGGTCGGCAGGACGACGGTCTTGACCCGGGTGCACTCGTCGATCGAGTAGCCGAGGCCTTCCCGGCCGATGCCGGAGTCGGGCTTGTGGCCGCCGAAGGGGAAGTGGCCGACGCCGTGGGCGGGGGCGTCGTTGACGTGCACCATGCCGCACTCCAGGGCGTGCGCCGCCTTCCACGCCTGCTCCAGGCTGCGGGTGAACACCGCCGAGTCGAGGCCGTAGCGGGAACCGTTCGCCACCTCCAGGGCGGCGTCGAGATCGGCGACCCGGGCGACGGCCAGGACGGGGCCGAACGTCTCCTCCCAGATGATCTCGGCGTCGAGGGGGACATCCACCAGCACCGTGGGCTGATGGTAGGCGTCCTCGACCTCACCGCCCAGCAGGATCTTGGCCCCCTTGTCGACGGCGTCAACGACCAGGCGCTGCACGGCCTGCGCCGCCTCGGGGTTGACCAGCGGGCCCACCTTCACCCCGTCGGCCCGGGGGTCCCCCACGATCCACTTCTCGGCCTCGGCAACGGCCCGGGCCACGTAGTCGTCGTACACCGACTCCTCGACCAGCACCCGGCTGACGGCGTCGCAGCGCTGGCCGGCGTTCTTGAAGGCGCCCAGCAGGGTCTTGTCCACCGCCAACTCCAGGTCGGCGTCGCCGCAGATGATGGCGGCGGCGTTGCCTCCGAGCTCGAGGTGCAGGGGCTTGGGGCTGGCAGCCTGGGCGATGCGGCGCCCGACCCCGCTCGACCCGGTGAAGGAGATCATCGAGATGTCCTCGTGCTCGGCCAGGAGGCCGCCGATCTCCCCGCCAGCGCCGGTGATCATGTTCAGCACGCCGTCGGGCAGTCCGGCCTCCTCCAGAATCCGGGCGAACAGCACCAGGGCCAGCGGGTCGTCGGAAGGGGCCTTGGCCACCACTGTGTTGCCGGCGGCCAGCGCCGGGATGATCTTCGAGGCGGCCAGGAAGAGCGGGTAGTTGAACGGTCCGATGGCGGCCACGGTGCCGACGGGCTCGCGCAGCACGATCCCCTCCTTGCCCCTGGTGTCGGCGATCCAGTCGCCCGGGAGGTACTCGCCGAAGATCTTGCGCACCTCCTCACGGGCCAGCACCAGCCGCTCCCTGGTGGCCGACACCTCGGACCGGGCCTGCTCGGGGGTCTTTCCCAGGTCGGCGACGATGACCTCGGCGAAGGATTCGAGGTGCTGGCGCAGCACCTGAGCGGCATCGGCGCAGATCTCCAGGCGGGCGGCGGCGGCCAGCCCCCGGAAGACGGGGCGGGCCCGCCTGGCGGCGTCGATGGCGGCCAGGACGTCCTGCTTCCCGGCCTTGGCCGCAGTGGCGATGACGGTGCCGTCGATGGGGGAGCGCACCTCGAAGACGTTGCCGCTCCCGGCGTCCCGCCACTCGCCGCCGATCAGCAGCTTGAACCCGGGCACCTCAGCGTCGGTGGCGGCGGCCGGTCCGGCGACGCCCGGCAGTGAGAGGCGAACCGGATGGTCGAGCTTCGGGGCAGAGGCGAGGAATCCCATGGCCTCCTGACCTACCCGGTTGGCCCGTTCGGCGCCACATCGTCAGTCAGTCGCCTTCTGTCGGGAGTAGCTGTCGCCTGGGACAGGCCTAGTCCCGACAGAAGCCGTGGGTTAGGGACCTCGGAATGTCGAGAGGCCTGGTCAGCGTCGGGCGGGGGGCTGTAGGACCTGCTGGAGGATCCAGCTGGGGAGGGCGAACGGGTCGTAGGTGGCGGTGCTGGCCACCGGCCGAGGGGCTGAGGTCGGGGGGGCCGAAGCCGTCGCCGGGAGCGGGGGCGGGCTCGTCGTAGGCGTGGAGGGGGCGGCGGGGGTGGCCCGAGGCGCGATGGTGTTCGTCACCCGAGGCAGGGTCGGGGAGGGAGTCGTGTGAGTCGTCACCGGGGTGGTGGTAGGGGCGACCGGGGGAGGCGGAGGCGGCGCCGGGAGCGTCGTCGGCGGCACGGCGCCGGCGGTGGGGGTCACCTTCACTGCGGCGGGGGTGGGCGCAGGTCCCGCCGCCTCGGGTGCCGAGCCGTTCAGGCCGCCACCGTTCGAGCCAGCCCGCAGGGCCCCGAAGCCGGCGGCCACGGCCACGACCACGGCGATGCCGACGGGGATGAGCCGTGCGGTGCCGGGCGAGGTGGCCTCCAACCGGGTGTTGATGTCGTCGAGCGGCCGGGAGCCGGTCGAGGCGGGCGAGGTGGAGGTGTGCCGGAGGAGCACCAGTGCGGCTCCCATCTGGAGGAGGGCGAGCCCCGCCACCCCGGCCAGCCCCAGCCAGAAGCGGCCGGCGTCACCGTCGACGGTGGCCCGTACGGCCACCTCAGCCCAGCGGGCCGGGACCAGGACCCGCATCACCGCCACGCCGGCCCCCCGTCCCTCGGCCCAGGGGCCGGCCAGGGCCAGCTGGGCGATGAGCACCACCGGCAGGACGGTCATGGCCTTCTCCGAGGTGGTGGCCCAGGTCGACACGAGCAGGCCGGTGGCCACGGCGGCGACGCCGACGACGACGGCCACGACCAGGATCTCGAGGATGGCCGAGCCCAGGGCCGGCCCCCGGCCCGGGGCGTGCTGGCGGATCAGGGCGATCCCGGCCAGCGGCACGACCTGGACGGCGGTGGCGGCCGACAGGAACAGGACCTTGCCGCTCAGGTAGGTGGACAGCGAGACGCCCACCAGGCGCTCCCGTCGGACGATGTGCCGCTCTTTCACCACCTCACGGGCGGCGCCGGCGGCGCCGAGCCAGGTGACGGTCATGGCCAGGAAGAAGGCGAACAGCTCAGCCGAGTGGCCGGCCTGACCATCCGGCCCGGCGGCCCGCTGCAGCGTGCCGCCGGGGAGCACGGCAAAGAGCAGCAGCCCCAGCAGGGGACCGGCAGCCAAGGTCAGGGCCAAAGCCCGTCGATCCGACGACGCCAGGTGCCACGACCGTAGGAGCAGGGTGCCGAGGTGGCCTGAGCCCACCGCGGCCGGCGGGTCGACGGCCGGAGGTGTGGTCGAGCGCCAGGCCGGGGCGGGTACGGGAGGCCGGGGAGAGCCGGGGACGGCCGGCGGCGGCTGATGGCTGGCCCGGTGGCTCGCGAAGCGCTCCCGCCAGCCGTCAGGCTCGGTGGACAGGGCGGCGTAGGCGTCGGCCGGCTCCTTCCAGTCGAAGTAGGAGGCGGCGTCATCCGGCGAGCCGTAGAACGCCACCGTGCCCCCCGGGGCCAGGAACAGCACCCGGTCGCACACCGTCAGCACCTGCATGCTGTGGGTGATGGCAACGATGGTGCGGCCGGAGTCGGCCAGCGAGCGCAGGCTGGCGAACACCGAACGCTCGAAGGCGGGGTCAAGCCCGGCGGTGGGCTCGTCGAGGACGAGGAGATCAGGGTCGCCGAGCAGCTCCACGGCCACATTTGCCCGCTTGCGCTCGCCGCCCGAGAGGTGAGCGAGGGGGGTGGAGGACCGGCTGGCCAGGCCAAGCTCAGTCAGAACCGAATCCACCTTCCGACGCCGTTCGCCGGGGGTGGCGCCGCTGCGGAGGGCGACGGCGTGGTCGAGGGTGCGCCGCAGGGACAGCTGGGCGTGGGTGGCGTCGTCCTGCGGCACGCCTGCCACCCGACCCCGGCCCGCCAGCCCGTGCACAACCACGGTGCCGGTGTCCAGGCTCAGCTGTCCGAGCAGGGCCTTGGCCAACGAGGTCTTGCCGGCGCCGGTGGGGCCGACCACAGCGACCAGCCAGCCGGCTTCCACCTCGAAGCTGACGTCGTCGAGCAGGGCGGTGCCGTCGGCGGCCCGGCGCGTGGCGCCGTCCACCTCGAGGATCGGGGTCGTTGTCGTAAGGGTCGTTGTCATCGGGGCCTCGTGCTGGTCAGCGTGGCGGTGACGTCGCTCACGATGTGGGTGGAGAACAGGCCGAGAGCGGTGGCCTTCACGTCAAGGGCCTGGTGCTGGACGAGCGGCAGCCGGTCCACCAGCGAGACGGTGGAGTTGACCCGGATGGTTCCCTGCACCGAGCCGGTGGCCGTCAGCACCCGGTCCACCGTCACGGCGGCCACGGTGGCGCCGGCCACGCTCACGGTGCCGATGCCGGTGACGGTCGCCGTCTGGCTGACGCTCACCGACCCGTCGGTCGAGCGGGCCGACCAGCTCCAGGATGTCCCGGCGGCGACATCGGTCCGCACGAAGGCCAGCGCCGACGGCGGCTGGAAGGTCAGGGTCCGAGATGACGCCGTCAGGCTGAACGAGACCAGGTCCAGGCCGCTCGGGGTGGCCCGCTGGACGAGCACGAGGCTGCCGGGCAGCCCCACGGTCTGCTGGGACTGATCGCTGGACGAGCGCTGCTGGACTAAGAGCGTGCCCGATGAGGGGACGGCTGCCGCCTGTCCATCAACGGCGCTGGTGCCTCGGATGCTGAGGGGGTAGCTGCCGGCGTCGGGCTGCAGGCGGGCCGCCGGGGCAGCCGAGGGAGACGCGGCCTGGGCCTTGGCCGCCGGGCCGGGCGCGGTGGCGGGCTTCCTCGCCGAGGCGCCCGCCGCCCCGACCGGCCCGGCCGATCCTGTCGCCGCCGATCCGGCGGGCCCCCTGGCCGGACCGGTGGTGGTGGTGCTGCCGGCGGCTGAGCCCGCCGCATCGGGGGTGCTGGACGCCGGGCCGCCGCTGTCCGCCCGGCCGCCGGCGCCCGCATCGGGTGCACGGTCTGTCCCGGGCGCCGCCAGGTCGGCCGCCGAGCGCCCCTGGGCCGACGGGACGATCACCAGGGCAGGAAGGGCTCCCAGGAGGACCACGGCGGCTGACCAACCCAGCGCTCGCCGTACCGGCTCAGGGCGGCGACCGCCGTCGCCCCTGTTCAGCACCTCCACGAGCGACGACCCTTCGACGACGAGAACTTCTCCCTGATCGGACGATGCGCGCCGCATGGAGATGGTTCCTTCGGGCCATTTGTGCTGACTAGTCAGCCGCCTCCGCGGCCTCTGGTCACCTCATCAGGTCGAACAGGCACCGCAGGTCGACCCGGGCGAAGGAGATCTGCTGGTCCCCGAAGCCGTAGGGCAGGATCACCTGGTCGCCGTGGCGCATGCCGCCGCAGGAGTACACGACGTTCGGCACGTAGCCGTCCTGTTCGGTCTCGTCAGGCAGGAGGATCGGCAGAGCGGTGGTGCCGAGGACCTTGCGGGGGTCGTCCAGGTCGAGCAGCAGGGCTCCGAGGCCGTAGGTGCGCATGGCGCCGACGCCGTGGGTCAGAACCAGCCAGCCCCGCTCGGTCTCGATGGGCGGCCCGCAGTTGCCGGCCTGGATCAGCTCCCACGGCCGCAGCGGTGTGTCAAGGGTCACCGGGTCCCGCCAGCAGCAGAGGTCGTCGGAGGTGGTGATCGAGCTGCGCTCCCGGTCGTGGCGGGACAGGGCCAGGTAGCGGCCGCCGATCTTGCGGGGGAACAGCGCCAGCCCCTTGTTCTTGGCGGCGGGACCGTTCAGCTGCGAGGCCCGGAAGCTGAGGAAGTCGGCCGTCTCGAGCAGGTGGGGAGCCACGTTCCAGCCGTCGTAGGCGGTGTAGGTGGCGCAGTAGCGCACCGTGCCGTCGGGCTCGACCAGGCGGGTGAGACGGGCGTCTTCCATGCCGTGGCTCTCGCTCGGGCCGGCGGGGTAGAGGATCCGTTCGCTGATCCGGCTGGCGTTCGGGAAGCTCACCTCGTAGTTGTCGAGGGCGATCCCCTCCAGCTGCTGCATCGTCTCGCGGGCCTGCGCCCGGCGCAGCATCCCGGGGTGGGTCCCGGCGATGGCCGCGTCCAGGTCAGACCGCAGGAACGGGTCGCTCAGGCCGTCGAGGATGAACGACGCGGTCTCGTCGTCGATGCCGCGCTCGATGACGAGGGCCCGGAAGGTGACGTGGTCGTACTTGGTGGCGAGCGGCAGGCCCATGTCGAGGTAGGGGCCCGGGTCGTCGACCTCGACCCTGCCGTCGGCGTCGACGACCCCGGTGCGCAGCTCGATGGTCGACAGGTGCCCCTCACCGACGGAGCGGACGGTCATCACGAACCGCACCTCGCCGCCAGCCAGGCCGTCCTGGCTGGGGTGCTCGACCATCGAGGGGTTGGTCAGGGCCGCGCCCTCGGGCACGTACTCGCTGGTGAAGTAGGCACCGATCAGCAGCTGTCGCTCGGCGCCCGGCGGGTCGCCGGCCAGCCGGTGGGCCATCAGCTCGAAGTGGCGCTGGAAGATCCCGTTGAGGTCACGGTGACGACCTCCGAACCGGGTGCGCAGGTCGGCCAGGGCGGTCACCACCTCGGCATCGCTCAGGTCCTGCACCCGCTGGAGCACGGTCGTGGCCCGGGAGTGGTGGCCTGGCAGTTCCTCGCCCGGCACGAACAGGCGGGCCAGGACCCGTGACCGGTCGGGGGACAGGCGCGGCCCGACCCTGGTGAGAGGCTGGTTGCTACCGCTCAACGGGCTCCGAGGAGGCGGCGGGCCTGCTGCATGGTGGACAGGAGGGCCAGGGTCGACTCGGCGCCCTGGTTGGCGTTTCGTCCGCCGACGTGGAGGCCGTCGCAGCCGCCGCCGGTCTCGGGATCGAACAGGGCGACTCCGACGTCGTTGGCCCCGAGGAACCATTCGGCGGCCCGCTGCACCACCTGGAGCCACCGCGGGTTGCCGGTGAGGTCAAAGGCCCGGGCGGCGGCGTCGGCCAGCGTGGCGGCCTCGATCGGCTGTTGGTCGAACCCGGGCCGGGGCTCGCCAGCGGCCCAGCCACCGACCGGCGTCAGCGACAGGTGGGAGGAGGGGATCTCGACATCGGCCAGCCAGCTGAGCATCACCAGCCCATCGTGGATCAGCGCCGGTTCGTCGAGGGCGGATCCGGCGGCCAGCAGGGCCTCGGGCAGGGTGGCGTTGCCGTAGGTGAGGCGGGGCTCGGGCCACGGCCACGCCGGGTCAGGGCCGGGACGGCCGGTGGCGCCGGCGGCGTCGCCCAGCAGCCGCCGGGCCTCATCGTGGCCCGGCACAGCCTTGACGACGGCAGCGGCGCCCAGGGCGGCCACCGCCATGGCTCGGCGGTGGGGTGAGCGCACCTGGCAGCCGAGGGTGAAGCTGGTCAACGCCTCGTCCCGCACCCAGCGGGTCGGGTCGCAGGCGACAGCGGTGCCGAGGCCCCACATGGCCCGGCCCCACCAGTCGCCCGTGCCCGGCTCGTCCTCGAACCGGCGGTCGTAGCCGAGGCGGTTGTGGAAGCGGCCGTCCGGAGACTGGGCGTGGGCCAGGAAGGTGAGGCAACGCTCGGCCAGGCGGGCCACAGCCGCCGGGGGCTCCGGCTCCCGGCTGATGACCAGGAGGGCACGGGCGACGTCGTCGACGCAGTACCCATGGTTCCGGCGGGGCATGGCGCCCCGGGCGTGCTCGAGCACGCCGGTGTCGTCGCTGAGGCGGAGGAGATGCTCGAAGCAGAGCGGGGGCAGGTCCGAGCCGGAAAGCCGTTCCGTTGACGGCGGCACCCCCGTGGCCGTCGTCATGCGACCGTCATGCGACGGCTGTGGCCCGGCCGCTGAGCAGCTTGGCGGCGAGCGAGCGGTACTGCCCGCCTACGGCGGTCCAGCTCAGGCTCGGCGCCAGCGCCGCCGCTCCGGCCACCATCCGATCGTGGAGGGCCGGCTCGGTCAGTACCCGGCGCAGCGCCGCGGCTATGGCCGCCGGGTCCTGGCGAGGCACGAGCAGGCCGACGCCGCCACCGAGCAGCTCGACGGCGTGGGGGAAGCTGGAGGAGATCACCGCCTTGCTGGAGGCGACAGCCTCGATCAGCACGCCCGAGGTGACCTGGTCCTGCGAGTCGTAGGGCAGGACCACGACGTGGGCGGCGGCGATCCGCCGTTGCAGCTCGGCCCGGTCGGAGTAGCTGTCGACGAACTCAACGAGGTGGGCGACGCCGAGCTCGTCGGCCCGTTCCGCAAGCGTGGTGCGGTAGTCCTCGCCGTGCAGCTCGACCACCTTCGGGTGGGTCTTGCCCACCACCTGGTAACAGGGCTCGACGTCGAGGTCGCTCAGCATCGCCATCGCCTCGACCACCCACTCGATGCCCTTGCCCGGGCCGAGCAGGCCCCAGGTCAGGATCGTCGGGCGCGGCTGATCCTGATCCACCTCGAGATCCGGTGCGGGAGGGTGGGCGCCGTGGGGGATCACCGAGACCTTCGCCATGTCGAGGTCGTAGTCACGCAGGCGGCGCTGGGCGGTGCGGGTCATGGTCACCAGGGCGTCGACCGAGGCGGCCAACGACTCGATGATCCGCCGCTGGTTGGGGCTCGGGTCATCGAGCACGGTGTGCAGCACCACGATGGTCGGGCCGGCGAGGCCGGCGGCGATCTCGAGGACCTCCTCGCCGTCCGGGCCGCCATAGATGCCGTACTCGTGCTGCAGGATCGTCACGTCCAGCTGGTTCAGGGCCTCGACCGCCTCGGCGATGCTCGGACGCGAACCCCGTCGCAGCTCGGCCAGCACCTCGGGGCCGCCGTCGCCCGGCGGCACGTCGACAAGGCGGACTACCTGGCACCGCTGATCGCCGCCGTCACTGCAGATGCCGCTGCGCAGGGCGGCGGCGAAGGTGGCCAGCCCGCACTCGGTGGGCGGGTAGGTGCCGAGAATGCCGACCGTCAGCCCCTTCGCCGAGCCCACGGAGGCTGGGCTGGCGCCAGCGCTGCGCATTGAGGCGTCGGGGAACGATCCGGGCATCTGAAGGGCTCCTACCTGTTGGCTCAGCGGAATGGGCGAAGAAACCACACGTGCGTCCGCATCCGCATGCCGACCGACGAGTGGGTCGTGCCGACCAAGTGGGTCCTGCTCATCCTACCCGATGGACCCGCCGCGATACCCGCAGGCCCTGCCTCAGCCCCGTCGGACCACCTGGTCGTAGGCGGCGAGGTACTCCTCGACCATGCGGTCCTTCCCGAAGCGGGCCACGGCCTGAGCCCGGATCGTCGTCCGGTTCAGCCCGGAGGCCCGCTCGACGGCGGAGCACGCCTCGTCGGGACCATTGACCAGGAACCCGGTCACCCCGTCGTCCACCAGTTCGGGCATGGACCCCCGTCCGGTGGCTATGACGGGCGTGCCCGAGGCCATGGCCTCGATGACGCTGAGGCCGAACGGCTCGTCGAACTCGATGAGGTGGAGCAGAGCCAGCGCCCCCCCGAGCAGCCCGGACCGCTCGTCGGCACCGACCGGGCCGAGGTATCGGACCCGCTCGTCGTCGATGTGGGGCCTCACTTCGGCATCGAAGTAGGTCTGGTCCTGGACGATCCCAGCCATGACCAGGGGCAGGCCGCAGCGACGGGCCACCTCGATGGCCTGCGCCGCACCCTTGTGCGGGTGGATGCGACCGTAGAAGAGGAGGTACCGGCCGGGGTCCGGGTGGAGCGAGAAGCAGTCGGTGTCGATCCCGTGGTGGATGGTGGCCAGGTAGTCGAGGTCGGGGTGGCGGTCGGCGTCGCTGATGGAGACGTAGGAGCCCCGCCGGTTGTACCTGGCGTAGACGGGCACGATGCGGGGCGACGAGAAGCCGTGGATGGTGGTCAGGACCGGCGTGTCCACCAGCGCCGAGTAGGTGAGCGGCAGGAAGTCGAAGCTGTTGTGGATCAGGTCGAACTCCGCGGCCCGCTCGAACACCGATGCGATGTGCAGGCACTCGGCGACCTTCGGGTCGACCTGGTCGTCCTCGGACCAGCTCCGGGGGACGACCGACGACAGGCGGGCGGTGGTCAGCGAGTCGCCGGTGGCGAACAGGGTCACCTCGGCGCCCCGGGCCACCAGCCCCTCGGTGAGCAGCGACGCGAACAGCTCCCACGGCCCGTAGTGGCGGGGGGGCACCCGCCACGAGATGGGAGCCAACACCGCCACCCGGAGATCCACCCCGGCGCGGTATAGGACGTGGCGCATCGCGATGTCAACACCCGAGCCGGCCACCCGGCCGATGCGGGAGGCCGGCGACGCACGGCCAACGAGGCAGCGCCAGCGAGGCACGGTCGGTGAGGTATGGCCCCAGCGGTGCCCGGGCGGGGTCCAGGGAAGCAGCGCACCGGCGGTACGCTCGGACAGATGCCGGTCGACGCTGGAGCAAGGCGAGGACGGAGGGTGTGACCCATGACTGATGCCGTTGACAGTGCCCCCAGCTGGGCCACCGAGGGGGCCGACGACGCTGACGACCTGGCGGCCGCATCGCTGGCCCTGGCCCGCCGCTTCAACGTCGGCGCCACGATGTGGTGCGTTGCGCCGAGGTGGCCCGAGCAGGCCCGCCACGTGGCGGTCGAGTTCGTCCACCCGGTCATCGTCGGCAGCCGGGCGCTGCCGGCGGTGCACGTCGGCGGCCCCGACCTGGTGGGTGCGCTCCGGGCCCTGGTGCGGCCGGGCGACGTGGTGTGCGCCGTCAGCGCCGCCGACGACGCGACGGTGGCGGATGCGTTTCGCCGGGCCAGGGCCTGGGGCGCCCTCACGATGTGGATCGGCGCCGGTCCCCGCCCGGCGGCCGGTGCCGCTGATCACGTGCTGTGGAGCGATCCGGCCACCGACGCCGCCCTGGCCCCCTACGACGGCTCGCTCTCGCTGCGCTACCACATGCTGTGGGAGCTGACCCACGTCTGCTTCGACCATCCCGGCCTGCTCACCCCGCCCGCCGACGACGCCTGCGATGGCCCCGTCTGCGTCACCTGCTCCGACGAGGGCCGGCTGGCCGAGGTGGTGGCCGCCACCGGCGAACTCGACCCCGAGGCCACCGTGCGCACCGCCGAGGGCATCGAGGTGGTGGACACCACGCTCGTCGGGCCGCTGCCGGCCGGCGCCCTGATCCTGGTTCACGCCGGCTCTGCCATAACCGTGCTGGACGACGAGCCGCTGGCCACGAGATGAGCGAACCTAACGAGAGCTCCTCATCGCCGGACGCAGCGATGGAGGGCACCGGCTTCCTATACCCCTTCATCGAGAGCGAGGAGAGGGACCCGATGCCTCTCCTGGTCGACCTGGCGGCGTCGGCCCGGGCCAAGGCGGTGCTCAGCAAGAGCCTGGCGGCCGCCACGATCGAGGCGACGGCGGGGGCCGTGGCGGTTGCCGCCCGGGCCATGGCCGAGCGGTTCCAGGCCGGCGGGGTGCTGTACAGCTTCGGCAACGGCGGCAGCTCGAGTGACGCCGCCTCGGTGGCCACGCTTTTCTCTCGGCCGCCGTCGGGCCGCGCCCTGCCCGCCCGCTGCCTCACGGAGGACCCCGCCATCCTCACGGCCCTTGGCAACGACGTCGGCTTCGAGCTGATCTTCGCCCGCCAGCTCATCGCCCACGCCCGCCCGGGTGACATCTGCATCGCCCTGTCCACGAGCGGCGGCTCGAAGAACCTGCTGGTGGCGGCGGACGAGGCCCGGAGGCGAGGCGTGCTGACGGTGGCCATGGCCGGCTATGACGGCGGCACCCTGGCCCGCAGCCCCTCGGTCGACCACTCTCTGGTGGTGCGGTCGGACAGCGTCCACCGCATCCAGGAGAGCCAGGCCGCCCTGGCCATGGAGCTGTGGCGCTCGGTCCAGCGTGAGCTCTCCAGGAAGGCGGCCTGATGGCTGACAACGGCAACGCCCACGATCCTGACCACGACAAGGCAGAGCGCGAGGCGGCGATGCTCGACCGCATCGAGGCCTTCCGGCGCCGCAAGCCCCGGCTCACCGATGACGTCATCACCTCGGCCCACGGGGCCGGCGGCAAGTCCTCGGCGGCCCTTATCGAGAACGTGTTCCTGGCCGCCTTCTCCGACTCTGACCGGGGACCGCAGGCCGATGCCGCCACGCTGACGATGCCGAACGGTGACCGGCTGGCCTTCACCACCGACTCGTTCGTCGTGAAGCCCTACCGCTTTCCCGGCGGCTCGATCGGCCACCTCGCCGTCCACGGCACCGTGAACGACCTGGCCGTGGAGGGTGCCCGGCCGACGTGGCTGTCCGCCGCCTTTGTCATCGAGGAGGGCCTGGCGGTGTCCGAGCTGCAGGAGGTGGTGGCCGACATGGCCGAGGCCGCCCGCGACGCTGGCGTCTCCATCGTCACCGGCGACACCAAGGTGGTGGGCCGGGGGGCGGCCGACGGCCTGTACATCACCACAGCAGGCGTGGGGCTCATCCCGGCCGAGCGGCGACTGGGCCCCGAGCTGGTGAAGGCGGGCGACGTCGTGCTCGTCTCCGGCACCATCGCCGATCACGGGATGGCCGTGATGCTGGCCCGCGGCGACCTGAACATCGAGGCCGACATCCGCTCGGACACCGCGCCTTTGGGCGAGCTGGTCGAGCAGCTGCTGGCCGCGGCCCCGAACACCCGGTGGATGCGCGACCCGACCCGGGGCGGCGTCGCCACCGTGGCCAACGAGCTGGCCCGCGACGCCGACCTCGGCGTGGTCCTAGACGAGTCGCTGCTGCCCGTCGACCCTGCGGTGCGGGGCGCGTGCGACATGCTCGGCATCGACGAGATGTACGTGGCCAACGAGGGCAAGCTCGTGGCCATCGTGGCCCCCGAGGAGGAGGAGGCGGCGCTGGCCGCCATGCGGGCGCATCCCCTCGGGCGCCGCGCCGCCAGGGTGGGCGAGATCGTCGGAGACCCCGTCGGCATCGTCGTGCTGCGCACCGCGTTCGGCGGCACGCGCATCGTCGACATGCTCGTCGGCGACCCGCTGCCCCGGATCTGCTGACGGACGTGCGCGCCCGCCTGCGGGTCACTGGAACGGTTCAGGGCGTGGGGTTCCGGCCCTTTGTCTACCGCCACGCCCGGGCGCTCGGCCTGTCGGGCTTCGTGCGCAACGACAGCGCCGGCGTCCTCATCGAGGTCGAGGGCGGGGGCGACGAGATCGCCGAGCTCACCCGGATCGTGGAGCGCGACCCTCCGCCCCTGGCCCGGGTGGCCGCCGTCACGACCGAGGACCTCGCCCCGCACGGCGAAGGCGCCGGCTTCACCATCGAGGCCAGCGATGGCGGCGGCGCCGAGGCGGCGGCCGTCAGCGTGGACACCGCCACCTGCGCCGAGTGCCTGGCCGAGGTGGACGACCCGGCCGACCGGCGCTACCGCTACCCCTTCACGAACTGCACGAACTGCGGGCCCCGCTACACGATCGTGCTGGGCGTGCCCTATGACCGGCCGGCCACCACCATGGCCGGCTTCACGATGTGCCCGGCGTGCCAGGCCGAGTACGACGATCCCGGCGACCGGCGCTTCCACGCCCAGCCCAACGCCTGCCCGGTGTGCGGGCCCCGGCTGGCCTGGCGGGACCCGTCGGGTTCGGCGCTGGCCGAGGGTGACGCTGCCCTCGCCGCCACCGTGGCGGCGGTCGACGCCGGTTCGGTGGTGGCGGTTAAGGGCCTGGGCGGCTACCACCTGGCGGCCGACGCCACCAGCGCAGCGGCGGTGGCCGAACTGCGCCGCCGCAAGGCCCGCGACGACAAGCCGTTCGCGGTCATGGCCGCTGACATCGCCGCCGCCGGCCGCCTGGTCGTGCTCGACGACCTGGCCCTGGCCGCCCTCACCTCGCCCCGCCGACCCATCGTGCTGGCCCCCCGCCGGCCCGGCTCGGGGGTGGTCGACGCCGTGGCCCCGGGCCTGGCCGAGCTCGGCGTCTTCCTGCCCTACAGCGCCCTGCACCACCTGCTGATGGGCGAGCTCGGGCGGCCGCTGGTGCTGACCAGCGGGAACCTGAGCGACGACCCGATCGCCCACACCGACGACGACGCCGTCGAGCGGCTGGGGCCGATGGTGGAGGGCCTGCTGACGAACGACCGGCCCATCCACATCCGCTGCGACGACTCGGTGGTGCGCTCGCTCCCCGGCCGCACCCAGGTCCTGCGCCGCTCGCGGGGCTACGCCCCCGAGCCGCTGCGCCTGCCGGTGCCGACGCCCCGCCACATCCTGGCCGTGGGCGCGGAGCTTAAGAACACCATCGCCGTGGCCCGCGACGGGGTCGTCGTCGCCAGCCACCACATCGGCGACCTCGAGCACCTAGCCACCTACCGGTCGTTCCTGCAGGCCCTCGACCACCTGCCCCGCCTCTACGGCGTGCGGCCCGAGGTGGTGGCCCATGACCTGCACCCCGAGTACCTGTCCACCAAGGTGGCCCTCGAGCTCGGCCTGCCGACCGTAGGCGTGCAGCACCACCACGCCCACGTGGCCTCGTGCCTGGTCGAGCACGGCCGGGTCGAGCCGGTGCTCGGCATCGCCTTTGACGGCACGGGGTACGGGCCGGACGGCACGCTGTGGGGTGGCGAGTTCCTGGTCGCCGACCTGGGTGGCTACGAGCGGGTCGGCCACCTGCGGCCGCTGGCCATGCCCGGGGGAGTGGCCGCCATACGTGAGCCGTGGCGGATGGCCCTGGCCTGGCTGGCCGCTGCCGAGGGCATCGACGCCGCCGCCGCCGCCGACCGGCTGGTGCCGGCGGATGTCGACGCCGGCCACCGGGCCGGGATCGCCGATCTGGTGGCCCGGGGCGCAGGCCCGGTCACGAGCAGCGTGGGCCGCCTCTTTGACGCCGTCTCAGCCCTGCTCGGCATCCGCGCCCGGGTCAGCTACGAGGCGCAGGCGGCGATCGAACTAGAGGCCCTGGCCGGCACCGTCGACCGGTCACAGGCCCCGAGGTACCCGGGCAGCATCCTGGTCACCGAACGCCCCGGCACCGCCCACGACCGCTCGTCGATGACGCCCTCGACCACGCCCTGGACCACGCTCTCAGCCGCGGCGCGCCGATCGCCGGCGCATCCCAATGCACACGAGCACGATGCCGTGGCGCCGCTGAACCCGGGGCCGCTGAACCCGGGGCCGCTGAACCCGGGGCCGCTGAACCCGGGGCCGCTGTTCGACCCGGTGCAGCTGCTCGACCCGGGGCCGCTGATCGCCGTGCTGCGAGCCGAGCGGGACAAGGGGGTTCCGGTGGCCATCGTCGCCGCCGGCTTCCACGAGGCGCTTGGAAGATCGGTGGCCGGCCTGGCTGTCGACCTGGCCAACCGGCGGGCATTGGACACAGTGGTCCTCACGGGCGGGGTGTTCCAGAACGCCAGACTGACCGAGGTGGTGGCCGGCGAGCTCGTGGGCGCCGGCCTGCGGGTCCTCCTCCACGGCAACGTCCCGTGCGGCGACGGCGCCATCAGCCTGGGCCAGGCCGCCGTTGCCGCCGTGGCTCGCTAAGGACACCAGGGCGGTAGGGTTTCAACGCATCTACCGGGGGAGGTCCACGTGAAGTTCGTAGACGAGTACCGAGACCCTGCCGCCGCCCGCATCCTCCTGAAGGTCATCAACGACCTGGCCGGCGACGACGAGTTCAAGTTCATGGAGGTGTGCGGCGGCCACACCCACACCATCTACCGCCACGGCATCGAGCACATCCTGCCCGAGGGCGTTCAGCTGATCCACGGGCCGGGCTGCCCGGTGTGCGTGATCCCGATGGGCCGGGTGGACGACGCCATCGCCGTGGCCGAGCACCCCGGCGTCATCTTCACCTCGTTCGGCGACATGATGCGGGTGCCCGGCAGCAAGGGCACCCTGCTCGAAGCCAAGGCCCGGGGCGCCGACGTGCGCTTCGTGTACTCCCCGCTCGACGCCCTGCGCATCGCCGTCGAGAACCCCACCCGCGAGGTGGTGTTCTTCGCCGTCGGCTTTGAGACCACGGCCCCCTCCACCGCCGTCACCATCCTGCGGGCCAAGGAGCTCGGGGTCCGCAACTTCCGGGTCTTCTCGAACCACGTCACCATCGTCCCGCCCCTCAAGGCCATCCTCGACTCGCCGGACCTCCGCCTCGACGGCTTCCTCGGCCCAGGGCACGTGTCCACCGTCGTCGGCAACCGCCCCTACCGCTTCATTCCCGAGCGCTACGGCAAGCCGGTGGTCACCGCCGGCTTCGAGCCGCTCGACATCCTCGAGACCATCGTGATGCTGCTGCGGCAAATCCGCGAGGGCCGCTGCGAGGTCGAGAACCAGTACAGCCGCATCGTTCGCAACGAGGGGAATCCACGGGCTCTCAAGCTGCTGGCCGATGTGTTCGTGCTGCGCCCCCACTTCGAGTGGCGGGGCCTGGGCTTCATCGCCCAGAGCGGGCTGGCCCTGCGCCCCGACCTGTCGGCCTTTGACGCCGAGGTGTACTACGAGGTGCCCGGCGTGCGGGTGGCCGACCCCAAGGCCTGCCAGTGCGGCGAGGTCCTGAAGGGCGTCATCCGCCCGTGGGAGTGCAAGGTCTTCGGCACCGCTTGCACCCCCGAGACCCCGATCGGCACCTGCATGGTGTCGAGCGAGGGCGCCTGCGCCGCCTACTACAACTTCGGCCGCATGCACCGCGAAGCCGCCGTCACCCTGGGCCGTCGCTCCTGAGCTACGAGGCCCGGCAGGGCAGGCGCATCCCGAGCGCCAGGTGGAGGGTCCGCTCCACCTCGCCCATCCGGGCGGCGGGGAGGGTGGTGATCCGCTGGGCGAGGAGCGAGCGTGACACGGTGACCACCCGGTCGAGGTTGACGACGCAGTCCCGAGGCAGACCGTCCATCGGCCCCAGCGGAACCTCCTGGGCATGGCCGCGGACGGTCGTCGTCACCTCGGCGACCGTCACCTGGCTCCGGTGCCGGCGGCCCGAATCCCAGCTGAGCAGCAGGACGGGGTGGCGTTGACCCAGCGGCCAACCCGCCCACCACACCTCAGCCCGCTGCACGAGCGGGTGGCTGCTCGATGACCTGGCGAAGGACCGAGACGAAGGCCGTCGATCCCGGCTCCGCGGCCAGGCGCCTGACCTTCTCCACGACCTCGGCCCGCTCGTCCTCGATCACCTGGCGCGCCTCGGGCCCATCCCAGGTGTCCCAGCCCTCCATGGTGGCGGCCGCCGCCACGGCCCAGCCCGGCGGCTCGACCGCTTCGGGAATGGCGCGGTACGCGGCTTCGGACTGGCGGGCGCGCCGTTCCTCGTCCCACCGCCACCACCCCTGCCGGCACAGATCGACGACGATCTGTGACCGGCTCTCCCCGCTCTCAGCCCGGCGCCGATCGATGGCGGCCGAGAGCTCGATCGGGAGGCTGACCGTGACCTTGGCGACGGTGGTCATACCGGGAAGCGTACCAACGACTGGCGCCTCTCCGGCCGACGATGTCGGGCCATGGCCAGATCGAGGGATGTGCCGGTGAACAGGTGGTCCGTCAACTCGCTCGCTGGTGGAGCAGGTGAGCGTTGTTGGAGATCGGTCCAGGGACCTGGCGTACGTGGACGACACCTTCGTCGCCGATGGCAACTATCTCGGCTACGGCGACGGCGTCTCCATGGCCGGCGATCACGTAGCTCCCGATCACGATGAGCGATGGGTCGCGGGCCTCATCGATGAACGTCCACGGCAGGCCGGTGTCATCCTGGGTGTTCCAGTCAACATAGAGGTCGATGACGTCGCTCATGCTTGAGCCTCGGGCGGCTTGGCGTGCGGGTTGGCCTGCACCACAGTGTCGCACGCCAGGAGACGATCCAGGTCCGCGTGTCGCTCGGTTAGCCGAACACACGTTCGAAGCCTACCGTTGAGAAGAGCGAGGCGGCGGATCAGGCGGCCCGGAAGTGGTCGTAGGTCTCCTTGCCGTAGCTGTTCTTGAGGTCTTCGGCGAAGGCCTTGTCGTCGTTGATGGCCTTGAAGATGTCGGTGTTGGCGTCCATGCGGGCGAACACGGTGGTCAGGAACTTCTTGGCGAAGACGATCATGAAGTTCTCGAAGGAGTTGACCTTGGCGGCGGCGGCGATGTCGGGATCGGCCGTCCAGTCGCCCTTGAACTGCTCGAACAGCAGGGCGTCGGTCAGGCTCAGGTTGAGGCCGTGCCGCTCGTTCAGGCGCGAGACGATGGCCGACAGCCGCTCCTTCTCCGGGTCGCGGCCGCCGCTGCCGCCACCGGTGATGGCGTGGAGCGGGTCATCGATCGGGTCGGTCGCCGCCAGGCTGGCATCGAGCTGACCCCGCAGCTCCAGGCGCAGGTGGGTGAGCTCGACCTCCGAACCCAGGTCGAGGCTGGCGTCGCCCGGCCGATTGGGCAGGTTGGCCACCAGCGACTTGGCGAAGGCGTAGAGCTTCTCCAGCCCGGTGTCGGTCCAGCTGACGATCTGGGAGAGGAACGAGTACGCCCGCACGTATCCGTCGAGGTCGCCGCGGAACTGCTCCTTGGCTTCGTCGCCGAGGTCGTCGTTGAACCGTTCGAGGGGCCCGGCCAAGGCGCTGTACAGGGCGCCGTTGCCCTTGCGGGCCTGGGGCGCCACCTCGGCGAACACCTCCCAGTAGTGGTCGACCTCGATGGTGGTGAACACCCCGGCCGACTGCAGGTTGCCCTGGTAGGTGTACAGCACGTTGGCGTCGACCGGTTCGGCGATGGTCGTGTCGTACCAGGGCCGGAAGTGCTCGGCGATGGCCTCGGCGTCGTTGCGGAAGTCGAGGACGAAGGTCGACTCCTTGCCCTGGCGGGTGCGGTTCAGCCGGGCCAGGGTCTGCACGGCGTTGACGCCCTCCAGCTTCTTGTCGACGTACATGGTGTGCAGCAGGGGGGCGTCGAAACCGGTCTGGAACTTCTCGGCCACGATGAGCACCTGGTAGGCGTAGGGATCGAACGGTGGTGAGGGCTCGCCCTTGAACCGGGCGGCGGTCTCGGACTCGGCGAAGCCGTTCAGCTTCGCCTCGGTCCACGGGTCGGCGGCTTGGTCGTCGGGGTCGCCCACCTTGCCGGAGAAGGCCACCAGTGTCTTCACGTCGGTGATGTGCTGGTCGGCCAGGTAGGCGTCTATGGCCTGCTTGTAGCGGACGGCGTGCAGGCGGGAGGCGGTGACCACCATGGCCTTGGCCTGGCCGTTGATCTGGTGGGCCACGTGGCTGCCGAAGTGGTCGACCACCACCTTGGCCCGCTGGGCCAGGTTGTGCGGGTGCAACGAAATGGCCTTAGCGATCAGGCTCGACGCTCTGGTCTTGTCGACCTCGGGGTCGGCCGTGCCGGTCTGGCGCACCCGCCAGTACACCTCGAAGGTCGTGTAGCTGCGCAGCACGTCGAGGATGAACCGCTCCTCGACGGCCTGGCGCATCGAGTAGGTGTGGAACGGCACCTTCATCCCGGTGGCCGGGTCGACGGTGCCGAACAGCTCGACGGTGCGGGCCTTCGGGGTGGCGGTGAAGGCGAAGAACGACAGGTTCGGCTGGTGGGCCCGAGCGGCGACGGCCTCGGCGACCCGGTCCTCGCCGGTGACCGGCTCGCCCGCCTCCTCCTTCTCGGCCATCTTCAGCCGCTCCTCCTCCGTCCTGGCCCCGAGCACCCCCTTCAGGTCCTTGGCCGCCTCGCCCGTCTGGGAGGAGTGGGCCTCGTCGACGATCACCGCGTAGCTGCGGTGGCCGGCGGCCAGGGTCTTGTCGACGTAGCTGAACGACTGCAGGGTACACACGACGATGCGGGCCTGCTCGGAGAAGAGGACCTCGGCCAGCTTCTTCGACTTCGACGACACCTTGTCGTCGACCCGCTGCACCACGCCGGCGACCTGCTCGAACTGGGCGACGGTCGCCGAAAGCTGGTCGTCCAGCACCCGGCGGTCGGTGATGACGATCACCTTGTCGAACACCGGGGTGTCGTGCTGGTCGTGCAGTCGGGACAGGCGGTGGGCCAGCCAGGCGATCGAGTTGGACTTCCCCGACCCGGCCGAGTGCTGGGCCAGGTAGCGGTGGCCGGGCCCGTGCGAGCGGGCGTGGGCCTCGACCCTGAGCACGCAGTCCCACTGGTGGTAGCGGGGGAAGATCACCGTGGCCTTGCCGGCGGCGCCGGTCTCGGTGTGGATGAAGTTGCCGATCAGGTCGAAAAAGGCGTGCCGCTCCCACACCCGCTCCCACAGGTAGGCGGTGGCGTGGCGCCCGCCGACGGCCGGCGGGTTCCCGGCCCGGCCCCCGTTGCCCTGGTTGAACGGCAAGAACCGAGTGGAAGCGCCGGCCAGCCGGGTGGTCATGAACACCAGGTGGGGGTCGACGGCGAAATGCACGACGGTGCGGCGGGACAGGAAGGGGTCGTTCGGGTCGCGGTCGGTTCGGTACTGGGCCTTGGCGTGCTCGACGGTCTGGCCGGTCAGCGGGTTCTTCAGCTCGACGCTGGCCACCGGCAGCCCGTTCACCGACAGGCACAGGTCGAGGGTGTTGGCGTGCTTGGCGTTGTACCGCTGCTGACGGGTGACCACCAGCCGGTTGGCGGCGTACCGCTGGCCGAGCGCTGGCGTCATCCCATGCGCCGGCTTGAAGAAGCACAGCTGGAACGAGCAACCCCACCCCTTCACCCCCCGCCGCAGGACATCGACCGTGCCCCGAGCATCGATCTCCGAAGCCACCCGCCGCCGAAACTCGACCTGCGCCCGGTCAGGATCCCCCGAGAAGTTGGCCAGCAGCTTGTTCCACTCACCGATCTGGGTGTCGGCGATGAACTGCAAGATGTGATACGAGAAGATCCCGGTCTGCAGGTCGATGTCGGCGGCGTCCCCAGCCAGCCACCCCGAGGTGGAGGTCAAGATGTCGAAGACCTCATCCTCGAAGTGGATCTCCCTGGACTTGGCCATCAAGGAATCTCGAGTTCGCCGGTCACCGCAGCGGTGATGAGCGCCTGCCGGCGCTCACGGAGAAGTTCGATCTGCTGTCGTAGAGTTTCGCAGAGTTCGTCAATCCGGGCGGTCTCGTCGTTCAAGAACAATCCAATCCGACGCTGGAGATCCAACGGGGGACTGGGCAAGTCCAAGCCAGCTATCGAGTCCAATCGTAGACCGAATCGGGTCACGCCCGAGGCTTCCAGCGCGAACTGGTCACGGCTCTGGGAAGACTGCAAAGCCCAGAATACGTAGTGCGGGTCGGCCTGCGTACCATCTGGAGTAATCGCTGCAAGGTGGTAGCCGCTAAGCAGGTCTGGCCCGGCCGATTCAACTAGGGCAGGCACACCGATGTCGTCGGCCGTCTCCGAGTCTTTTGTGATTATGGTTTGGCCGGGTCGTAGACGGAAGCGTTCCACCTGGTCGGGGGTGGCCGTCGCTGCCATGAAGTCCTGATCGTCTTGGATCCGGTCGTGGCGGTACACATCGGTGTAGTTGCAGAGCCGTACTGGGATCTGCCCAGGCACCGAATTCTTGTCGACGTTGCTGACCGTGACGTCAGCGAAGGTTTTGAGGCGCCGCTTCGGGAACCTCACTCCGCCACCTCGGTCAAGAGCTCTTGAACCCGCTGCTCCAGAGCCTTCAGCTCGGCGTCGATCTCGGCGAGGGGCCGGGGCGGGGTGTACTTGTAGAAGTACCTGGTGAGGGGGATCTCGTAGCCGATCTTGGTCTTGGTGTGGTCGACCCAGGCGTCAGGGACCCAGGGGAGCACCTCCGTCTCCACGTACTGCTCCACAGCCTGGCGGTGGGCGCGGTTGGCCAGCCTGCCGGCCGCCCCCGGGTCGGCCTGGTCCCACCTCGGGGTGCCCGCCGGCAGGGGGACGTTCTCCTGGTCGCGCCTGGCCGGGTCGGGCTTGGGCATCCCCTTGCGGTCGGTGACCGGCTTGCCGTCGGTGTCCAGGAGGGGCCGCTCGACGGTGACCCGCTGCACGCCGAAGCGCTCGTTGAGGAGGATCTTAACCCTGTCGCCCTCGGTGAAGGCGCCGTGGAGCTGGACGATCTCGGCGATCTGGTCGGCGCTGATCTGCTTGCGCTTGTTGCCCAGGCTCTTGCGCATCTTCACGAACAGGTCGCGGGCGTCGACCAACTGCACCTTCCCCTGGCGCTCGGGCCGCTTGCGGTTGGTGACGATCCAGATGTAGGTCGAGATCCCGGTGTTGTAGAAGAGCTGGTCGGGCAGGGCCACCACGGCTTCCAGCCAGTCGCACTCGATGATCCAGCGGCGGATCTCCGACTCGCCGGAGCCGGCGGCGCCGGTGAACAGGGGCGAGCCGTTGAAGACGATGGCCAGCCGGGAGCCGCCGGCGCCGACCGGTTTCATCTTCGAGATCATGTGCTGGAGGAACAGCAGCGACCCGTCGTTGATGCGGGGGAGGCCGGCGCCGAAGCGGCCGGCGAAGCCCAGGTGGCGGGCCTCGTCCTTCACCACCTTCTCCACCTTCTTCCACTCCACCCCGAAGGGCGGGTTGGCCAGCAGGTAGTCGAAGCGCCGGCCGGGAAAGCCATCCTGGCTGAAGGAGTTGCCGCACACGACGTTGCGCGACGACTGGCCCTTCAGCATCATGTCCGAGCGGCAGATGGCGTAGGACTCGTCGTTCAGCTCCTGGCCGTGGACCTCGAGGTGGCCGTCGGGGTTCAGCTCGCGCATCCGGTCCTCGGCCACGGCCAGCATGCCGCCGGTGCCGCAGGCCGGGTCGAACAGGGTCTTCACCACGCCCTTGTCCCGCAGCACGCGGTCGTCCTCGCTGAGGAGGAGGTCGACCATGAGCCGGATCACCTCGCGGGGGGTGAAGTGCTCGCCGGCCGTCTCGTTGGACTGCTCGGAGAAGCGGCGGATCAGCTCCTCGTAGATGTAGCCCATCTCGGTCTCGTCCACGACGGCGGGATGGAGGTTGATGTCGGCGAACTTCGCGACCACCTGGTAGAGCAGGCCGGCGCGGTCCAGCCGGATGATCTGCTCGTCGAAGCGGAACTTGTCGATCACGTCCCGGGCGCCCGGTGAGAAGCCGCCGATGTAGCCCTGGAGGTTGCCCAGGACGTTGGCGGCATCTGCGGTGAGGCCGGCGAAGTCGAGCGGGGAGGTGTTGTAGAAGTCGGCGCCGGCGACGGCGCACAGCACCCGTTCGGGGTCGTCGATGCGGCCCTCCATCTGGGCCGCCTTGGTGCGGACGGCCCGCCTGGTGTCGGACAGCACGCAGTCGAGGCGGCGCACGACGACGAACGGCAGGATGACCCGCCCGTACTCGGACTGGCGGAAGTCGCCCCGCAGCAGGTCGGCCACCGACCAGATGAAGTTGACCTTGTCGCTGAACGAGCCGCCTGCGGTGAGCGTCACCCGACCCCCTGTTGTTGCTGGCGGAGGGTAACCGGGTCACGGGCCGCGATGGCCTGCCAGCCGTCGAGCCCCACTTGGCCGTGCTGGCCTGGCTCCTGCGGACGGTGCGCCCGGGGGTGGCTGGCGCGAAAACCGGTGGGCGGCCGATGAGTTGTGGGTCATGGTTGCGTCGTCACGTCGTCGATCACGGGCAGCACCGGGCGGCAGACAGACGGGATCGGCACCGGGTCGCTTCCCCCCAGACAGCTCATCGGAGGACGAGATGCCCGACAACTGCGCAGTGGAGGCCCGTGGCCTGGTGAAGCGCTACGGGTCGAACACCGCCCTGGCCGGCATCGACCTCGAGGTCCCGGTGGGCACCGTCACCGCCGTGCTCGGGCCCAACGGGGCCGGCAAGACCACCGCCGTGCGCATCCTCGCCACCCTGACCGAGGCCGACGAGGGTCAGGCGACGGTCGCCGGCTTCGACGTGCGGCGCCAGCCCAACGAGGTGCGGCGCCGCATCGGCCTGGCCGCCCAGGACGCCACCGTCGACCCGCTGCTCACCGGCCGGGAGAACCTGGTGATGCTGGGCGAGCTGCACCAGGCCAGCCGGCGGGAGGCGAAGAGCCGGGCGCAGGAGCTCCTCGCCGACTTCTCCCTCGAAGACGCCGCCGACCGGCGCACCTCGGGATATTCGGGCGGGATGCGCCGCCGCCTCGACCTGGCGGCCACGCTGGTGGCCCGCCCCGAGGTCCTGTTCCTCGACGAGCCCACCACCGGCCTCGACCCCCGAGGCCGAGCCGAGTTGTGGACCGTTCTCGACACCCTCGTCGAGGCGGGCACCACCGTGGTGCTCACCACCCAGTACCTGGAGGAGGCCGAGCGGCTGGCCGAGGACATCATCCTCATCGACCATGGTCGCATCATCGCCCGAGGCGATTCACGCAAGCTGAAGCGCGAGGTGGGCAGCGACCAGGTCCAGGTCGTGGTCGTTGAGCCCGGGCAACTGGCCGACGCCACCCGCATCCTGGCCTCGATCACCGGATGCACGCCGACGGTTGACCAGGCGGTCCGGTCGGCCACCGCCCCCGCCGACCGGAACCTCGAGACGCTGATCGCCGTGGCCAGAGCGATGTCCGAGGCCCACATCCCGGTGGACGACCTCAGCCTGCGCCAGCCGACCCTGGACGAGGTGTTCCTGACCCTCACCGGCTCCACCGCCGACGAAGCCGAAGCAGCTGACGCAGCTGACGCAGCCGACGCCGCCGCCGGCCAGATGCCCCAGCACGCCAACCGCGCCAAGGAGACGATGTGATGACCGCCACTGTCCTTCCCCATTCCAGGCCCGCCGACGAAGGGGTACGGCCCCCTCGAGGCATCATCCACGACACCCTGGTGGTCACCCGCCGCGGCCTCAGGCACCTCAGGCGCCAACCCGAGGCGCTGAGCGACGCCACCATCCAGCCGATCATGTTCGTGGTGCTCTTCGCCTACGTGTTC
>JBBSHM010000029.1:0-29788 GCA_038253125.1 Acidimicrobiales bacterium | reverse complement strand
CTGGCCGCCCACGCCAAGGCAATGCTGGGGCCGAACCCGAGCGGGCGGCGGGTGGTCGTTGTGGCCGGCAAGGGCAGCAATGGCGCCGACGGCCGGGTGGCGGCCCGCTGGCTGGCGTCGTGGGGGGTCAGGGTGGAGGAGGTGGACGCCGCATCGGCGCCGGGTCGCATTCCGCCTGCCGACCTGGTGGTCGACGCCGCCTACGGCACCGGCTTCTCGGGCGCCTACGACCCGCCTGATCCGGGCGGAGCGGCGGTGCTGGCCTGCGACATGCCCACCGGCGTGGACGGCGACACCGGCGCCGCCGAACAGGCCGTCCAGGCGGATGAGACGGTGACGTTCGGGGCATGGAAGCCCGGCCTGGTGCTGGGCGCCGGACCCAGCCACGCCGGCCGGGTGCACGTCGAGCTCATCGGCCTGGACTGCGGCCGGGCGCGGGCCTGGTTGATGGAGGACGACGACGTGCGCCTGGTGCCACCCCGGCCCCGGGACGGGCACAAGTGGCAGTCGGCGGTGCTCGTCGTGGCCGGAGCGCCTGGGATGCTGGGGGCGGCGCAGCTGTGCGCCACCTCGGCGATGCGCAGCGGCGCCGGCTACGTCCTGCTGGCCAGTCCGGGCTGTGACGCTGCCGACCTGCCGGTGGGTGAGCACGTCGGTTGCAGCTTCCCGACCGAGGGCTGGGAGGCGGATGCGCTGCCGCTGCTCGAGCGGGCCAAGGCTGTGGCCATGGGCCCGGGGCTCGGCGCCACCCCCTCGACCGCCCGCGGCGTCGCCGCCGTGCTGGCGGCCTTCGACGGCCCGGTGATCCTCGACGCCGACGCGCTGTCGGGCCTCGACCTCGGCGCCCTGGCCCGGCGCCGCGCCCCCACCGTCCTCACCCCCCACGAGGGCGAGTTCAGGCGCCTGTTCGGCCCGATCGGCGCCGACCGCCTGGCGACGGTGGTGTCGGCAGCGGCCCGCAGCGGCGCCGTCGTCCTGCTGAAGGGACCGACCACGATCGTCGCCGACCCCTCCGGCGCCGTCCGGCTGGCCGCCGCCGGCTCACCCCGCCTGGCCACGGCCGGGACCGGCGACGTCCTCACCGGTCTGATCGCCGCCTTCCTCGCCCGCGGCGTCCGCGCCCTGGACGCCGCCGGCCTGGCCGCCCACGTTCACGGCGCCGCCGCCCGGACCGGCCCCGCCTGGGGCCTGGTGGCCGGCGACCTCCCGCCACTGGTCAGCCGCTGGCTCACCGCCCGCCTTCTGTCGGGAGAAGCTGTCGCCCAGCGAGGGGTTACTCCCGACAGAACCGGGCACCCAAGGGGCAGATCATGAGCGTGCGGTTCACGTGGGCAGAGATCGACACCTCGGCTGTCACCGCCAACGCCCGGGAGCTGAAGAGATGGGCGGGCGACGCCGCCCTCCTGGCCGTGGTCAAGGCGGCTGGCTACGGGCACGGTTCGGTGCGCTCGGCCGAGGCGGCGCTGGCCGGCGGGGCGACCTGGCTGGGCGTGGCGCTGGTCGAGGAGGGGGAGGTGCTGCGCCGGGCTGGTATCTCGGCGCCGGTGCTGGTGCTGTCGGAGCCCCGGCCGTCGGCCATGGTCCAGGTGGTGGCGTCGGACCTGCGGCCGACGGTCTACACCGGGGAGGGGGTCGAGGCGGCGGCCAAGGCGGCGGCCGGCCTGCCCTCGCCGCTGCGGGTGCACGTGAAGGTCGACACCGGGATGCACCGGGTGGGGGCGAACCCCGAAGCGGCGGTGGCGCTGGCCCGCCAGGTGGCTGACTGCCCCGAGCTGCACCTCGAAGGTCTGTTCACCCACTTCGCGGTGGCCGACGAGCCGGACCGGCCCGAGACGTCCAGGCAGCTGGCGATCCTTCGGGAGGTGGCCGCCCGCCTGGCCGGGCTCGGCATTCGGCCCGACCTGCTGCACGCCGCCAACTCGGCCGGCCTGCTCGCCCACCCCGACAGCCACCTGGACCTGGTCCGCTGCGGCATCACCCTCTACGGCCTGGCCCCCGCCGCCGGCCTCGAAGGTCTCGCCGACCTGCGCCCGGCGCTGTCGCTCAAGGCCGAGGTTTCGTTCGTGAAGCCGCTGGCCGCCGGCCAGGCCGCGTCCTACGGCCTGGCCTGGGCGGCGCCGGCCGACACCATCGTCGCCACCGTGCCCATCGGCTACGCCGACGGCGTCCCCCGCAGCTACGGCACCAGCGGCGGCCAGGTCCTGATCGGCGGCCGGCGCTGCCCCGTCGTCGGCACGGTCACCATGGACCAGCTGCTGGTGGACTGCGGGCCGGCCAGCACCGTGCGCCCCGGCGACGAGTGCGTGCTGATCGGCCGCCAGGGCGACGAGGAGGTCACCGCCTGGGAGTGGGCCGGGCGGGTGGGCACCATCGCCTACGAGGTGGTGTGTGGCATCTCCTCCAGGGTTCCTCGGCTCCGCCGCTGATCGGTTCCCTGTCCGCCCGTCGGTAGTGTCCCCGAGGTGGGGCGGCTGGAGGAGCTGACGGCGGGGGCCTGTGTCCTCGGCGTCACCGCTGACCGTCCGGTCACCGTGGTCGCCGCCGCCTGGCACGGCACCTCGGCCATCTCGCTCACCTACCGCAACGGCGACGGCCAGGTGGCGGAACGTCTGCTGTTCCGCGACGACGAACTTCACCTGTCGGTTGTGGGGGCCAGCCGGCCCTGGTCGTTCGACGCCGACGGCCGGCTGTTCCGGCTGGCTTCGGAAGCCCGGCGCATCCGGTTGGCCCACCTGTTCGACCCGATGCTGGCGGTCCACCTGTCGGTGCTGGAGCCGTTGCCCCACCAGATCGAGGCGGTGTACGGCGACATGCTGGAACGTCACCCGCTGCGCTTCCTGCTGGCGGACGACCCGGGGGCTGGCAAGACGATCATGGCCGGGCTGTTCATCAAGGAGCTGGCGCTGCGGGGCGACCTAGAACGATGCATGATCGTGGCCCCGGGCGGGCTGGTCGCCCAGTGGCAGGACGAGCTGGCCGACAAGTTCGGCCTGGGGTTCGACCTGCTAACCAGCGACGTCGTCGAGTCGTCCCAAAGCGGCAACCCGTTCGTCGACCGCCCCCTGAGCATCGCCCGCCTCGACCACCTGTCCCGCAACGATGAGCTGGCCGACAAGGTGGCCGCCGTCGACTGGGACCTGATCGTGGTCGACGAGGCCCATCGGATGGCGGCCCACTGGTTCGGCGGCGAGGTGAAGAAGACCAGGCGGTACCTGCTGGGCGAGCGGTTGGGCGGCTGCACCCGCCACCTGTTGTTGATGACGGCCACCCCGCACAACGGCAAGGAGGAGGACTTCCAGCTGTTCATGGGGCTCCTCGACGCCGACCGCTTCGAGGGCCGGTTCCGCGAAGGGGTCCACACTGCGGACGTGGCCGACCTGATGCGGTGGCGCATCAAGGAGAAGCTGCTGCGCTTCGACGGTCGGCGGCTGTTCCCCGAGCGGCGGGCCAGCACGGTCGCCTACCAGCTCACCCCGGCCGAAGCCGGCCTGTACGAGGCCGTCACCACCTACGTGGTCGAGGAGATGAACCGGGCCGACCGGCTCGGGGCCGAGGGCCAGGGCCGCCGGGGGAACCGGGTGGGGTTCGCCCTGACGGTCCTCCAGCGCCGCCTGGCCTCCAGCCCGGAGGCGATCTTCCAGTCCCTGCGGCGCCGTCGCATCCGCCTGGAGGACCGGCTGGTCGAGGAGAAGGCGGCCAAGCGGGGGGCCGAGGTGCGGGCCGCCAACCCGAGGCTGGCCCGGCTGCTCGACGACCTCGACCGGGACCGGGAGGACGAGGCCGGGTTCGGGAGCGGGGGGTTCGACGCCGCCGATGAGCTGGCCGACGACGAGCTGGAGCAGGTCGAGCAGGAGGTGGTGGACGCCGCCACCGCAGCCCGCACCGTGGCCGAGCTGGAGGCCGAGATCGCCACCCTGGGCCGGCTGGAGTCCCTGGCCGACCGGGTCCGCCGCTCCGGCGAGGACCGCAAGTGGGCCGAGTTGCGGCGGCTGGTGGAGGACGACCTGTCGTTGCGCGGCCCCGACGGGGCTCGCCGCAAGCTCATCGTTTTCACCGAGCACCGCGACACCCTCACCTACCTGGTCGAGCGGCTGCGCGCCCTGCTCGGCCGGGCCGAGGCTGTGGTGGCCATCCACGGTGGCACGTTGCGCGAGGAGCGCCGCCGCGTCCAGGAGGTGTTCACCTCCGACGCCGACTGTCTGGTGCTGGTGGCCACCGACGCCGCCGGCGAGGGCCTGAACCTCCAACGAGCGCACCTGCTGGTCAACTACGACCTGCCGTGGAACCCCAACCGCATCGAGCAGCGCTTCGGTCGGGTCCACCGCATCGGCCAGACCGAGGTGTGCCATCTATGGAACCTGGTGGCGGCCGAGACCAGGGAGGGCCAGGTCTACCTGCGCCTGCTGGAGAAGCTGGACCAGCAGCGGGCGTCCCTGGGCGGTCAGGTCTTCGACGTGCTCGGTCAGGCCTTCGAGGGCCGGCCGCTGCGTGACCTGCTGATCGAAGCCGTTCGCTATGGCGACGACCCGCAGCGCCGAGCCGAGCTTGACCGGGTGATCGACGAGCGGGTGGGCGCGGGCCTGACCGAGCTGGTCGAGCACCAGGCCCTGGCCCCCGACCTGCTCGGCCCCGCGGATGTGGAGAAGGTGCGCCTGCGCATGGAGGAGGCCGAGGCCCGGCGCCTGCAACCCCGCTACGTCGGGGCCTTCTTCGCCGAGGCGTTCCGGGCCTTGGGCGGCCGGCTGGTCGAGCGTGAGCCCGGCCGGTTCGAGGTCACCCACGTGCCCGGCGAGGTGCGCAGCCGCGACCGCCAGATCGGCCGGGCCGCACCGGTGCTTGCCACCTACGAGCGGGTGTGCTTTGACAAGGCCCTCCTACGGCCCGAGGGGGCGCCTCCCGCCCAGCTGGTGTGCCCCGGCCACCCGCTTCTCGACGCGGTGGCCGATCTCACCATCGAGCGCCACGGCAGCCTCCTGCGCCAGGGGGCGGTGCTGGTCGACGAAACCGAGGCGGGCACCACACCGTGGGTGCTGGTCTACCTCGAACATGCCATCGCCGATGCCTCGGGCCGCACAGTCTCCAAGCGCTTCGAGTTCGTCGCCCTGGCTCCCGACGGCACGTCCAGCGCCGCCGGCCCGGCCCCCTACCTCGATTGCCGGCCCACGACCGCCGACGACCTGGCCGTGCTGGGGCCGGTGCTGGACGCCCCCTGGCTCACCGGAGGCGGCGATGTCGAGCAGCGGGCGTTGGACGCCGCCATCACCCTCGCCGTCCCCGAGCACCTGGCCGTTGTGCGGGCCCGGGTCATGGGCCGGGTCGACCGCGCCCGGCGGGCGGTCGAGGTGCGCCTCACCCGGGAGGTCCAGCACTGGGACGCTCAGGCCGTGCGCCTGTCCGAGCTGGCCGCCACGGGGCGCACGGGCGCGGCGGCTAACGCAGCCAAGGCGGTCAAGCGGGCCGATGAGCTGTCCCGTCGCCTGAAGGCCCGTCTCGCCGCCCTCGCCGAGGAGGCCCAGCTCCGTCCCCTGCCGCCCGTGGTGGTGGGCGGGGCCCTGGTGGTACCCGCCGGCCTGCTGGCCAGCCTGCGGCCCGACCCGCCCGCCCCGACCGAACGCCCGACACACCGAGGAGGTCGACCGGCGTGCCGTCGCCGCCGTGCTGGCGGCCGAGCGTTCGCTCGGTCGGGAACCCACCGAGATGGCCCACAACAACCCCGGCTACGACATCGGTTCCACCACGGCCGACGGGCACCTGCTCTTCATCGAGGTGAAGGGCCGCATCGAAGGGTCGGCCACCGTCACCGTCACCCGCAACGAGGTGCTGTTCGCCCAGAACGCCGGCGACGGCCATGCCCTGGCCCTGGTCGAGGTGGGCCTGGACGGCACCGACACGGTTCGCTACGTGGGCCACGCCTTCGACGCCGTCGGCGACCTGCCCTTCGACGTCACCAGCGTCACCCTCGACTGGTCCCGCACCTGGGGCAAGGGCGCCGAGCCGGCATGACAGTTGGCCGCCGCAAGCTGATTGAGGTCTCGCTGCCCCTCGACGCCATCAACCGCGAAGCGGCCCGGGAGAAGAGCATCCGCCACGGCCACCCCTCCACCCTGCACCTGTGGTGGGCCCGCAGGCCCCTGGCCGCCTGCCGGGCCGTGCTGTTCGCCCAGCTGGTCGACGACCCGTCGGCCCGGCCCGAGGAGTTCCCCACCGAGGAGGCCCAGGCGGCCGAGCGGGCCCGTCTGCACGACCTGATCGAACGGCTGGTCCCCTGGGAGGCCACCAACGATGTCGACGGCGTGCTGGCCGAGGCCCGGGCCGAGATCCGCAGGAGCTGCGGCGACGACCCGCCGCCGGTGCTCGACCCCTTCGCCGGCGGCGGCTCGATCCCCGTCGAAGCCCAGCGCCTGGGCCTGGTCGCCCACGCCAGCGACCTCAACCCGGTGGCCGTGCTCATCAACAAGGCCCTGATCGAGATCCCGCCCCGCTTCTGTGGCCGCGGCCCTGTCCACCCCGACGCCGCCAACCGCACCACGTGGACGGGGGCCCAGGGCCTGGCCGAGGACGTCCGCTTCTACGGCCGCTGGATGCGGGACGAGGCGCAGCGCCGCATCGGCCACCTCTACCCGAAGGCCACGCTGGCCGACGGCACCCAGGCCAACGTCATCGCCTGGATCTGGGCCCGCACGGTGACCTGCCCGAACCCGGCTTGCGGCGGCGCTCTGCCCCTGGTCCGCTCGTTCTGGCTGGGGAAGAAGAAGGGCAAGGAGGCCTGGGTCCGCGCTGTTGTCGAAGGGAGCCGGGTGCGCTTCGAGATCGGCCACGGCCCGGCTGGGCCGCCGGTCGAGGGCACGGTCAGCCGAACCGGCGCGAACTGCGTGCTCTGTTCGACCCCGGTGCCCCTGGCCCACGTGCGGGCCGAAGGCAAGGCCGGCCGGATTGGCGCCCAGCTCATGGCTGTGGTTGCCGAAGGCCACCGGCAGAGGATCTACCTCGCGCCCACCGTCGAGCACGAGCAGGCGGCGGCGGTGCCCCGCCCCGAAGATGTCCCGGACACCGAGCTGCCAAAGCAGGCCCTCGGCTTCCGGGTCCAGGGCTACGGCATGACCCACCACGCTGACCTGTTCACCAGCAGACAGTTGGTGGCCCTGTGCACGTTCTCCGATCTTGTAGGTGAAGCCCGGGTCTTGGTCGAAAAAGAAGGCGGCCCGGAGTACGCAGATGCTGTGGCTGTCTACCTCAGTCTCGCGATGAGCCGGCTTGCCGATCTGCAGAACAGCCTCGCCCGATGGGAGAACTCGCGGGGTCAGGTGCGTAATCTCTTCACCCGCCAGGCAATCTCGATGATTTGGGACTTTGGAGAGTGTGGGCTGTTTTCGGAGGCAGCTGGTGACTTCAAGATTTCACTCAAGAATATGGTCACAGCGCTCGAGGGCACTCCACGCGCAGGACGAGCTCTTGTCCTCCAGCGAGATGCGGCGACGCACACTTCGCTTGATCCGGTCGTCATCTCCACCGATCCTCCGTACTACGACAACATCGGCTATGCGGATCTGGCCGACTTCTTCTATGTCTGGCTGCGGCGGTCGCTGAAGGAGGTGTACCCCGAGCTGTTGGCCACGGTGCTCACGCCCAAGGCTTCCGAGTTGGTGGCCGACCCGTTCCGCCATAATGGGGGCAAGGTCGCGGCCGAGAGGTTCTTCGAGGACGGGTTCGTGCGGACGTTTACTGCGCTTCGGGCGGCCCAGGTTCCCGACATTCCGCTTACGGTGTTCTACGCCTTCAAGCAGGCCGAGGACGACGACGACGGGGTGGCGTCGACGGGTTGGGAGACGATGCTGGCCGGGCTCATCGCCGCCGGGTTGGAGGTCACCGCCACGTGGCCGATGCGCACCGAGCTGGGCAACCGCATGCGCAATCAGGCGTCCAATGCCCTCGCTTCGTCGATCGTGCTGGCCTGCCGGCCTCGGCCCGACGCCGCCGGGGTCACCGACAAGCGGGCGTTTGTTGCCGCCCTGCGGGCCGAGCTGCCCAGTCGGTTGCGGCTCATGCAGCAGGCGGCGGTGGCTCCGGTCGACTTGGCCCAGGCCGCCATCGGGCCGGGAATGGCGGTGTTCTCCCGCTACGCCAAGGTGATCGAGCCGTCAGGCGAGCCGATGCGGGTGCGGGCTGCGCTTGTCCTGATCAACGAGGTGCTGGCCGAGGTGCTGGATGAGCAGGAGGGCGAGCTGGACGCCGAGAGCCGGTGGGCGGTGAAGTGGTTGAGCAGTACCGCTTCGACGCCGGCGACTCGGGCCTGGCTGACCAGCTGTGCCGGGCCTACGACACCTCCCTCGGTGGGCTCGTCGAAGCCGGTGTCATCAGCGCCGGCAAGACCCGCCTGTTGGAGCGCCACGAGCTGGCGGCCCGCTGGGACCCGGTCACCGACAACCGGGTCCCGGTGTGGGAGGCCACCCAGCACCTGGTGAAGCGCCTAGACGAACAGGGCGAGGAGGCCGCCGCCGCCCTGCTCGCCCGCCTCGGCGGCGTGGGCGTCGCCGCCCAGTTCCTGGCCTACCGCCTTTACTCTATCTGCGAACGCAAGGGCTGGGCCAAAGACGGCGGCCCCTACAACGCCTTGGGCGCCGCCTGGACCGACCTCCAACGCCAAGCCCACGCCACGGCGCTCTCGTCCGCTCAGGAAACCACAGCCGGCGAACAGGGAGAGATGCTGGAGTGACATGGCCGTGACCCAACCCCGCTATGCCCGATTCCACAAGTGCGACCTCCAGCTCCAGACCCCGGCAGACCATGAACACTGGGAGGGCCTGACGAAGCTCAGCGGTTCGCCCGCACCAGAGGAACAGGCCGAGGCCGTCACAGCATTCGTGGATCGTTGCTACGAAGTAGGACTGGAGGTGATCGGGATCACCGACCACAACCTGGGCGGCCCCGGCGGGCCTGCCTTCCTCGACGCGGTACGAGCAGAGGTCAAGGCCCAGGCCGGCAGCCGGGGCCGCCGGATCACGGTGTTCCCCGGCTTCGAGATCAAGGCCAAACATGTTAGCGGCGTCCACTTCCTCTGCTTGTTCGAGCCACGCCGCACCGCCGGAGAGGTCAGCGATGTGCTTACCAGGCTGGGTCTCCCGGTCCACGACCGCTCCAACGATAGGAAGGCTGACTGTGACCTCGACAAACTGCTCGATATCGTAGGCGAGGAGCGCGGCATCGTCATCGCCGCTCACGTCGATGCTCGCAACGGCGTACTCGACGACAAGAAGTTGGCCGAGCAGTGGCAGGCTGACGTAATCAGGAACGAGCGTCTGATCTGCATCGAGCTTACAAAAACTCGCGAGCACTTCGCCAAGATGCCGAGCAAGTTGGGCATGATTGTGCGGAATGATCCTAATCAGGCTTTTCACCGAACACACCCGATCGCAGTGGTCAACAGTTCCGACAATAAGCGGCTCGGCCCGGACGACGGCAACTCTAATGCCAACTTCATCGGCAGCCGCGACACGTGGATCAAGATGTCGACGCCGTCGATCGAAGGACTCCGCCAGGCGTTCCTCGACCACGAATCGCGGATCACCTTCGGGCCGAATCGGCCGGAAGACACTGCCTCGCATCCACGGATCGAACGGATAACCATCAGCGGTGCAAGGTTCCTCGATGACCAAGAGATCGACCTGAGCCCCAACCTGAACACTTTCATCGGTGGCGGCGGGACCGGGAAGTCGACCATCCTCGAGTATGTGCGCGCCGTTACCGGCCAACCACCCACGACCGGCGACGATGTTCGGAGGAATCACCAGCAGGCGATCGGTTCGCTGGGTTTGGGGACGGTGCTCCTTCAGGTCCGGCGAGGGAATGACGTCCTCGATCTGACTTATCCCCAAGGGGCCGAGGGCGTGTTCGCTCCTGCTGATGCTCGGTTCCCGATCGTGGCTCTCAGTCAGCGTGAGGCCTTCGCGGTGGCGTCCTCGACAACCGCAACGCTGGAGCTTCTCGATCGTCTTCAGCACGAACGAATGGCCGAGCTGCGCCGCTCGGAGCAGCGGGCTTCTGAGCAGCTTGCCGAACTTGACCTAGCGCTCTCTCGGCTCGATGGCTTGCGCGTCGATCACGTGAGGGTGTCGGCCGAGCTGGACCGCCTGCGGGCGATGCTGGGCTCCACTGAGGAGCGTCGCCAGCCGTTAGCGATCCTCAACCAGCACCGAAGGGAGAACGACGCCGTCGCCAACCTCGACAGGGCGCTGCTTGATGTGGCGGACCAGATCGACTTCTTTGCCGAGGAGCTTTCGGTCGGTGTCGGTCAGTCGGGCTTTCGTCAGCCTGACACCCCCCATGCGGATGCGGTTGCTGCCCTCCTGGAACGCATCCAGCAAGCGGTGGGGACTGCCACAACGAAGATCGGATCCCTCGCCGACGACCTCCGCCAGCTCGCTGAGGCCGAGGGAAGTTCCAGCGAACGCAGGGCGTGGGACGCCGACCTCAAGGCGGCGGAGGCCAGCTACACCGAACTTCTGGCTGCGGACCCTGAGCTGGTTGGAGAGGACCCGGAGCGCATCCGCCGGCTGGTCGCCGCCCGTACAGCTGAGCTTGGTGAGCTCAACACAGCGATAAGGGCACTGGAGGTCAGGCTTCCCAGGCAGCCAGAGCTGGAAGCTGCGCTCCGACAGGTCTGGGATGAGCAGGTTCAGGCCCGCCAGGACATGGCAGCACGGCTCAGATCGCTCAGCGCGCTAACGGCCGAAGGAACTCCCTACGTCGAGGTCACCATCCGGCCGGACGACGACATTCAGCCCCTGTGTGAGGAGTTGACCGGGTGGATGGATAAAAGGTCAGTTGGTACCGATTTGATTCACCGGCTTTGCGAGGCGGCCCGTGAAGCATTCCCTCCGGCGGAACGAGTTGACGGACTCACCTGGTGGATCGACGAGATGCGAACTGACGAATGTATCCCTGAGCTCGAGCCTCTTGGCCTCTCGGAGAAGAATCGGGAGCACATCACTATGGCCATCGATGCCAATAAGCGCCGGGATCTTCTTCGGCTTCGCCTTCCTGACGTCGCCGAAGTACGTCTGCGAAGGAAGGACGGAAGCCTGGCCGGTACGCTCTCTCAGGGGCTGTCGGTGGGGCAGAAGTGCACCGCGATCCTGGCCCTGGCGCTGGCTGCGGGGACCGATCCGATCCTGATCGACCAGCCCGAGGATGAGATCGACAACGAGTTCATCTACACCGAACTGGTGCCGCTCCTCCGCAAGGCCAAGAACGGTCGCCAGATCATCATCACCACCCACAACCCGAACCTGCCCGTCAACGGTGACGCCGAGCTGATCTACGCCCTGCAGGCTGTCTCGCCACCCGGAGGGGAGGCTCGGGGCAGCAAGCTGGTGGAGGGCTCCCTCGATCAGCCCAAGGTCCGTGAAGCGGTCGAGCGGATCATGGAAGGCAGTCGCGAAGCCTTCGACCGGCGGCGGGCCAAGTACGGCTACTAGCCGACTCACCCGGGTTCGTATGGTTGTCTGGCGAGCGTGTACGACACACCTGCCGAGCTGCTGCGGGCCATCGCCGCTGGCGAGGACTCTGTCCTTGACCTGAAGGAGGTCGTCTTCGAAGGCAACAAGATCGTGGTGACGGGCGAGGGGCAGGCTGCAGCGTGGGTGGCCCGCCAGATCAGCGCCTTCACCAACGCCGACGGGGGTGTCCTGGTCCTCGGTGTCTCCGACACCCGCACCATCATCGGGGTGCCGGCCGACCGGATGGACGCGTTGCAGCAGCTCGTGGTGAACGCCGCCGAGAGCAACGTCGAACCGCCTGCCGGCCACCTCGTCCGCCTCGACGCCATGGCCCTGGCCGGCTCCGAAGGTACGGACCGCCTGGTGCTCCGGGTCGACATCCGCGCCGACTACTACGCCGTCCACGCCCCGAAGGGGAAGCGACCGTTGGTCCGTATGGGCAACACCACCTGCGAGGTGTCGATGGAGCTGCTGCCCCGGCTGTTGGCCCGGCGGGGCACGCTTGTGTCGGCGGACGAAAGGCCGGTTATCAGCACCACGCCGGACGACCTCGATCTCGAGCGGTTGGGCCGCTATGGGCATGCCCGCTTCGGCTCCGCCCCGGCCCCTGAGGATGCCCTGCGCCTGGCCCGCAACCTGAAGCTGCTGGCCACCGACGACCTGGACCAGATGCACGTGACCGTTGCCGGTCTGCTGCTGTTCGGCCGGGAGCCCCAGCGGCACCTGCCGAGCACGACGGTGGACATCGTCGTCTATGACGGGACCCAGCCTGACACCGATCGGCGCCTAGACAGTCGCCAGCTGACCGGGACGGTCGTCGAGCAGATCTCGGCCGCCACGGCCTATCTGGCCGCTTCACCCGCGGTGCCGACCGCCTCGATTAAGGACGGAGCGGGGCGAGCCGATCACCCGGCCTACTCGTTGCGCGCCATCGAGGAGGCGGTGGTCAACGCGGTAGCCCACCGGGACTACGCCATCGCCGGCCAGATCCGATTGCAGGTGTTCGACGACCGGATCGAGGTGACGAGCCCCGGAAGGCTCCCGAACTCGCTGTCGCCCGATGACCTGTACGCCGGCGCCTCACCGATCAGGCGGAACCAGGTGTTGGTCGGCTTCCTCGTCCAACCCGCCATCTCGGGCACCGACCGGGCAATCATGGATGCTACCGCCGAAGGCTTCCTGACCATGGTCCGAGAAACCATCGCCGTCTCTGGTCGCCCCCCCGAGCTCCGCCTCCACACCGAGGCACTGACCGTCACCCTTCCCCGAAGGCCGCGAGGCTGACGGTCACCTCAAGCTGAGCTGGCGACTCGGTTGCTGGTCATGCAGGAGGCGGCTGGCTCAGGCCGCGGGCGACCCAGTGGTGAGGGCGCGGAGGCGGGCAACGATGGCGGCGCGATCGAGCGGGTCGATCGTCGGCGGGGGTGGACGTAGCGGTAACGGCCTCTTCGGTGGTGGTCGGGTGAGGACTCGGCCGTCGGGGCCGGTGAAGTGGAGGCCGCCGTCGTCGAGTCGTTCAAGTTGCCAGCCGTCGTCGTGGATCCGGTGGTGATGGTGGTGACACAGCAAGGTGAGCCCGTCGAGGTCGGTTCGCCCACCGTTCTCCCACCACACGATGTGATGGGCCTGGCACCACCCGGGAGGTCGGTCACAGCCAGGCCAAGTGCAACCCTGGTCGCGCAAGCGCAAGGCCCGCCACTGATCGGCTGAGGCCGTGCGGGCCGTGCGGCCCAGCTCGAGGATCGTGCCGTTCGGGTCGGTGAGCACCCGGCTGATCTGGGCGTCACAGGCCAAACGGCGTGCCGCTTCAGCGCTGAGAAGCCCTCCACCTTCGACGGCGGCCGGCCGGTCGGCCCGGCCTTCCAGGGTGGGCAGGTCGATGATCACCGAGATCAAGGGCCGGGCACCGGTGCCGGCCGGGTCGGCAGCCGAGGCCCGCCGGGCCATCTCCTCCAACGCGTCGGCTCGGAGCTGTCCGTTCAGGTACACGTGGCGGTTCTCGTTGTGGTCGTCGTCGCCGCGCCGGGCCCGCCACAGCTGATCGGCGATCCCATCGAGGACGGACCTGAACATCGCTCCAGCCTCGACCCCGAGCACTCCGGACAGGTGGGTCGTGCCGTCACTGGCCTCGAGGCACCGCAGCTTCGCGACCGGCTCGTCAGGCTCGACGCCGTCCTGGTCGACGGTGCGAGCCCACCACCGTGCCACTCGTCGTGTGTCGTCGACACCCAGCTGGCCAACGTTGTCGAGAAGCGTCTCGCCGTCCTCGACGAAAGCCGCCTCGATCCGAGGGTTCACGACCGATGCCAACACCTCGGCCTTGGCCACCGAGAGGCTCCCGCCGGCCACCGCAGCGGCGACGACTGGCGCCGACGCGACAACCCGTGCGGTCTTCAGGATCAAACCGGACTCACCCCGCGACAGGCCACACTCCGCGGCCAGCCAACACCGCCCGCTGTAGGCCCCATCGGCCGCCCACGCCTGGCGGCGGTCCCATTCGGCGGCCACGGCTAACCGGTGGGCCTCCGCCTTGTTGACCGCGGCCGATGCTTCGCGCAGCATCGACGACAACCCGTCATCATCGACGACCGAAGGGTCCCAAGCCGTACCGAACACACGTTCGATACTAGCGCCACTGAGCGGGAATGGCCAGAGGAAAGTGGAGAAAAGTGACCCAGGCGATGAGCATCGATGAGCCACTTTCGGGCCACGGATCGCCCGTCACGTCAGTGCCTCAAGCCGAGGATCAGAGAGGGCTCTCGCACGGCCACACTTCGAGCCCGTGGACGATCCTTGCCTGCCCCAGCAGGCGCCGCAGGCGTCGCTTCTTGGCGGCTGGGCCCTCAACCGGGAAGGTGACCAGCGCGTGGCTCGCACCAAGCGGGCCGGTTGCGGGCTGTGGATCGCCGACCACGCCGAGGGACTCGGCCCGAGCCTGGTGGGCCGCTACCTCGAAGACGGCCGCAACCCTTCCTCGTGCCGGCCACATCGGCAGAACCGAGGCCGACGGCGGCCAGCATGCGGGCTCGGTAGGCCGAGACGCCGTCCGGGTCGATCTTGAAGCCTCCCGTCGAGGGCAGCCAGCGCTGAAGATTCTCATCCCAGGCTTGGTGGCGTCGTTGATCACCACCCGCCGCAGGAGAGCTTCTTGGTCGGCGATGCTCGGGTCGTCGGCGGCGCTCACGCCGCCAGGTACTTGAGCGTGGTGATCAGGGCCTCGCGAACCTCGGGAAGGGCTCCGTCCCATCCTTGGTCTCCGCTCTGGGTCTCGGCCCAGGCGATCGTCCGGCCGGAGGGCGTGACCTCGACTTCGACCGACCAGCCGCAACAGTGCCATTCGAACTGGACGCCGCCGCCCGCTGTCGGGTGGACCTGGGGCATCGGAACACCGGCAGGGGTGAACCGCCGCAGCTCATCGAGCGCGATCCGGATGGTGTTCTCGGTAGAGGCGGGGGCGTCGTCGCCATCCCATCCTGCGGGGAGGTCGGCCAGGCCGAGAGCGAGCGGCCCGATCCGATGAGACCAGTCAACGGGCGCAGTGGGCACGGACAGCGCGGCCGCACTTGGTGCTCCACGCCACACTGGCACCGTCATCGGGAACGAGACCGCCGTCATGAGGAGATGATGCCCCACGCGGTCTGCGCAGTGGTGGTTGTCAGGGCCGAGAACGCCGTGTCGATGGCAGTGCGTGCCCGGAAGAAGGTATCGCCGAGCTTCTGATCGTCGTCCCCTAGACGGGATCGCACCGTGATCTCAAGCATCCACGCGGGTCCCCGGGGCACCACGGTGGCGTAGAGCCGTGCGAGCGGCTCGCCGGTCAAGCGGTAGCGGAGCGCGGTCTGGAACTCCTCGGCACGCAGTGCGGTGTCGGGTGGTGCCCCGGGCAGCTGGAGGCGCTGTGGCCCTCCGACGGTGAGGCTCTCTGGGAGGGAGCGATCGTCGACGAGGTTCACGTAGGTGAGCTCAACCTGTTCGGGCACGGGTCGGCCGAGACCGTGACTCGACGCGAAGGCCGTGAAGCCCTTCCAGTGGAGGGAGAAGTCGGCCCAAAGCTGCTCGAAGTGCGGGTAGTGGCCGTTACCCTTGCGCCAGTTGTTGACGAAGCGGTCGGCTTGAACCTGGATGAGCCCTTCGTCGTCGGCGCTCCTGAAGAACGATCGGAGCTGGGGCGAGCCGAAGCGGATCTCAAGCGCCGGACCCTGCGGTCCCCCCTCGGTCTCGTAGATCGTGTCGATGGGTGGCTGATCGGCGCTGGTGGGGAACCGCTCCCGGATGGTTTCCCAGTACAGCCCGTGGTGAGCGCCGGTCATGGTGCGTAGAGGCTGGAACACCACGCTCATGGCCACCTCGGCCAGCGGGGGGCGTTCGAAGCGGGGCAGGTACGTAGGGCGCTCGGCGACGATGGGGGAAGCGTAAGGCAACTGGCTCGGCATCGGGCGCCACCTACGGTCTGGGGTGACGACGGACGGGAGGGTAGATGGCGACGAGCAACCGTGATCGGGTGGGGCGAGGCTTCGAGTCGTTGGCCGCAGGGCTGGAGCCGTGGATCGACGCCCAGATGCGGTCGGTCGCCCCTGGACCCTCCGACTGGGTCGCGGCCGTCGTGGCAGCCAGCGGAAAGCCCCAACAGGTGGTGGCCACCTCCGGCCCTCAGTTTCAGCTGAAGGTGCTGTGGGACCAGTGGAACGCCGTGTTCGGCAAGGTGCTGGGCCAGTCGGAGCGCACGTTGGTCAGCCGGCTGCGCACCGCCAGGAACGACTGGGCTCATGTGAAGCCCTTCAGCTTTGAAGCCGCCTACCGGGCGCTCGACGACATGGAACAGCTGCTGACCGCCGCCGCCGCGCCCCAGGCCGCAGATGTGGGTGCGGCCCGCAAGGAGCTGCTCCGCGTGCAGGCGGAGGTCGACCGCAAGAGGGAAGCAGCGGTGCCGCCTGCGGCCGAGCTGGCCATCGGGTCGGTCGGCGGTCTGAGACCGTGGCGTGAGGTGATCACCCCCCACCGGGACGTGGCCAGCGGCGAGTACACCCAGGCCGAGTTCGCCGCCAACCTCGAGGCGGTCGTGTCGAGTTCAGCCAGCGGTGAGTATTCCGACCCGGTCGAGTTCTTCCGCCGGACGTTCCTGACCCAGGGCCTGCGCGAGCTGCTGGTCACCGCGGCCTTGCGCCTGAGTGGGACCGGAGGTGCGCCGGTGGTCGATCTGCAGACCAGCTTCGGCGGTGGGAAGACCCACTCGATGCTGGCGCTCTACCACCTGTGCTCGGGCACGCCGCTCTCGGCCCTGCCCGCCGAGGTGGGCGAGGTGCTGGCGCGGGCGGGCGTCACCTCGCTGCCGATGGTGCGTCGCGTCGTGCTGGTCGGCACCGCCATCCCTCCGGCCTCGGGTCGTCGCAAGGCCGACGGTACCCATGTCAAGACGTTGTGGGGTGAGCTGGCGTGGCAGCTCGGCGGCCGGGAGGGCTACGACCTGGTGGCCGTCGACGATGCCGCCCGCACCAGCCCCGGTGAGCGTTTGGGTGAGCTGTTCCGTCGTTACGGGCCGTGCCTGGTGCTAATTGACGAATGGGTGGCCTACGCCCGACATCTCTACACGCGGGACGATCTGGACGGGGGCAGTCTGGATGCTCAGATGAGCTTCGCTCAAGCGCTCACCGAGCAGGCGGCATCAGTGCCCGGGACGCTGGTCGTCGTGAGCATCCCGGCTTCGAGCGACGGTTCGGTGGAGAGCGAGTCGCGTTCGGCGGTGGAGGTCGGTGGGGCCGGCGGCCGTGAAGCGCTGCGCCGCCTCCGGTCGGCCATCGGCCGGATGGAAGCGTCATGGAGGCCGGCGTCGTCCGAGGAGTCCTTTGAGATCGTCCGGCGCCGCCTCTTCGACGAGCTGCCAGTGGACCGGCTGGCCGATCGTGACGCCGCCGCCCGCACCTTCTGCGATTTCTACCGAACCCAGGGGAACGACTTCCCGAGCGAGTGCCGCGACCCCACCTACCTCCGGCGCATCCAGTCGGCGTACCCCGTGCACCCCGAGCTTTTCGACCGGCTCTATGACGACTGGTCGACCCTCGAACGCTTCCAGCGAACGCGGGGTGTGCTGCGGCTGATGGCCGCGGTCATCCACGCCCTGTGGATGCGTGACGACAAGTCGCCGCTGATCCTGCCCGCGTCGATACCGCTCGACGACTCGGCCGTGCTGACTGAGCTGGAGAAGCACTTGCCGGACAGCTGGAAGTCGATCATCGACAGCGACATCGACGGGCCAGGCTCGACCCCGGTCGAGCTGGACCGGGCCCAGCCCAGCCTGGGCCGCTACTCGGCGACGCGGCGGGTGGCCAGGACCATCTTCGTCGGCTCGGCGCCCCGCACGGGCGGCGCCAACAAGGGCATCGAGACCCAGCGCATCCGGCTGGGATGCGCCATACCGGGCGAGACGGTGGCCACCTTCGGCGACGCCCTCAACCGCCTGGCCGAACGCTCCACCTACCTCTACCAGGAGGGCCCCAGGTACTGGTACGGCGTGCAGCCGAGCGTCACCCGTCGCGCCCAGGAGATCGCCGAGCGCTACCGGATCGGCCAGCGTGAGGAGCTCCACGCCAGGATCGTCCAGCGCCTGCGGGCGGACCGCGAGCGTGGTGACTTCGTGGCCGTCCACGCCGCGCCGGCCGGTTCCGCCGAGGTGCCCGACGACGACGGCTGCCGCCTCGTGGTGCTGCACCCGAAGGACTTCCACGTGCGGGGCGCCGAGGCGTCGCCCGCGTTGCTGGCTGCCCGCGAGGTGTTCGAGCGCCGGGGCAGCTCGGCCCGGGTCAACCGCAACGCCCTGATCTTCCTGGCCGCCGACCAGCGGGGCGCCGACGAGCTCGAACAGGCGGTCGCCGACCTGGTGGCCTGGACCGAGATCGACGGCGACGCCGAGGTGCTGAGCCTCGACGCGGCCCAGGCCCGCCAGGCCCGTGACCGCAAGGCCAGGGCCGACGAGTCCGTCGACCTGCGCACGCCGGTGGCCTACCAGTGGGCACTGGTCCCGACGCAGGCCGATCCGACCGGGCCGATCGAGTGGAAGACGCTGCGCATCGACGGGCCGGGACCCCTGGCAGCCAAGGTGAGCAAGAAGCTGGTGCGAGAAGGCGACCTGGCGCTGCGATTCCCTTCGCTCTCCCTGCGGATCGCACTGGAGGGCCCGCTCTCGACGCTGTGGTCCGACGGCCACGTGGGCGTCGGGGCGTTGTGGGACTGCTTCTCCAAGTACGTCTACCTGCCGCGGCTCCGTGACGAGACGGTGCTGGCGGCCGCGGTCCAGGACGGCCCGGCTGCGGTGCTGTTCAAGGACGAGGGCTATGCCGTGGCCAGCCGCTTCGACGAGGAGACGAGCCGGTACCTGGGTCTTGCCGTGGGGTCGCCAGCGGATCTGGTGGACGCTCGTCACTGGTGGTCCGACCTGAGGTAGCGCTGGCCCAGAGGCAGGGCGAGCGGTCTGAGGCGGCCGATCCTGAGGGAGCCCCGCCGCCACCGGAGCCTGGCGACCGCAGGCCAGTCCCGGGTCCGTGCCCGCCCCCGGGGACCGACGCGCCACCAGGCCGGACCGATCGGCGCTTTCACGGTGTCGTGGTGCTGGACCCGTCCAGGTATGGGCGGGACTTCCAGAAGGTCGTGGACGAGGTGATCGCCAATCTGAAGGAGCATTCGGTCGTGGAGATCCGCCTTGAGGTCACGGCCGAGTCGGTCGCCGGCTTCCCTGAGCACGTGGTGCGGACCGTGACCGAGAACGCCAACGTGCTTCGCTTCACGCCAGGGTCGGGCTTCATGGAGTGAGCCGACGTTGCGACTACGGCCCGGCAACCGCCGGTAGCGTCGGGAGTCCGAATGGCTGTTCCGCCGCCGGTGACGGCATCGTCCGACTCGCCCAGCCGCACCCGGGTTCTGGGAGCCACCCTGGCCGACCACCTCCAGTCGGGCGACGTGGTGCTGCTGTCAGGCGAGCTCGGGGCCGGCAAGACGGTGCTGGTGCAGGGCATCGCTGCCGGGCTAGGCGTCACCGAGCCGGTGACCTCGCCCACCTTCGCCCTCGTGCACGAGCACCAAGGGCAGGACCTGCGCCTGCTGCACGCCGACGCCTGGCGGCTGGCCTCGCCGGCGGAGGCGGTTGACCTGGCGCTGGCCGAGGAGGTCGACGACGGCCGCAGCGTCCTCGTCATCGAGTGGGGCGAGCTAGCGGCGGCGGCTCTGCCCGGTGGTCACCTGCGTGTGGTCCTGGAGACGGGTCCCGGCGAGGAACACCGCATGCTCCTGTTCCTCCTCGACGGGGCGGCCTGGGAGGCGCGCCGAGCCCCCCTGGCCGCCGCGCTCGCCGCGGCAGGAGGACGCCCCGGCGAGGCCGACCCCCGGTGACGCTCGTCCTCGCCATCGAGACGGCCACGCCCCGGTGCTCTGTAGCCGTCGGCGACGAGGCCGGGCTGAAGGCCAGCTTCTCGGTGGACCGCGACCGGCGCCACGTCGAGGCCGTCGTCCCGGCCATCGCCGCCGCCTGCCGGGCCGCCGGGCTGGCGCTGGCCGATCTCGACGCGCTGGCCGTCGACATCGGCCCGGGCCTGTTCACCGGGATGCGTGTGGGCATCGCCACCGCCCAGGCCCTCGGCCTCGCCCTCGACCTGCCCGTCCACCCGGTCTGCTCGCTCGACGTGCTCGCCCACCCCTTCCGCCACGCCGGGCCGCCCGTGGCCAGCGTGGTCGACGCCCGCCGCGGCGAGGTCTTCCGCTCCCTGCACCGGGCGGGCGTGTCGCTGGCCGGGCCGGCCTGCATCGCCCCGTCGGCGCTGGCCGCCGAGCTTGCCGGCCTCGGCGCCGCCCTGGCCGTGGGTGATGGCGCCTCCCGCTACCGGGCCGTGCTCGAGGCCGCCGGGGCCGAGGTGGTTGCGGCCAAGCCGTCGGCCGAGTCGGCGCTCGAGCTGGCTCTGGTGGCGATCGCCGCCGGCGACCACGGCCTCGACCCCGGCCAGGTCCAGGCCCTCTACCTGAGGGCCCCCGACGCCAAGGCCAACTTCACCGTCCTGGCCCGGGGCGGCGGGTGATGGCCGTCCGCCCGCAGGAGCACCCACCGCCGGCCGGCGACCTGGCCGTGCAGGTGGTGCCCATGCGCCGCCGCCACCTCCGCAGCGTGCTGTCGATCGAGGCCCAGGTGTACCCGCGGCCCTGGTCGCTCGGGCTGTTCCTGTCAGAGCTGGGCCTTCACGCCGCCCGCTCGTACTTCGTGGCCCGGGTCGACGGGCACGTCGTCGGCTACGGGGGCCTGATGTTCAGTCTCGAGGACGCCCACATCACCACGCTCGCCGTCGACCCGTCGTGGCAGCGGCACAAGATCGGTCAGCGCCTGATGGTCGTGATGGCCAGCGAGGCCGTGCGCCGGGGCTCGGAGAACCTCACCCTCGAGGTGCGGGTGTCGAACCAGGCGGCCCAGGCGCTCTACCGCCGCTTCGGTCTGGCGCCGGCCGGGATCCGAAAGGGCTACTACGTCGAATCGGGCGAGGATGCGATCGTGATGTGGGCCCACGGGATAGACGACGCCACCTACGCCGAACGCCTCGGCCACCTCTGGGACGCCATCGGCGGCACCACGCTCGTCGAGCACCCGCGGTGACGGCTGCGCCTCAGCTCATCCTGGGCATCGAGACCAGCTGTGACGAGACGGCCGCCAGCGTCGTGGCCGACGGGCGTCGCGCCCTGTCGTCGGTGGTCAGCAGCCAGGTCGAGCTGCACGCCGAGTACGGCGGCGTCGTCCCCGAGATCGCCGGCCGGGCCCACCTGGCCCGCATCGTCCCGGTGGTCCGGGCCGCCCTCGCCGAGGCCGGCGTCGACCAGCCGGCCCGGCAGCTGGCGGCCGTCGGAGCCACCGCCGGTCCCGGCCTGGTGGGCGCCCTGCTGGTCGGCCTGGCCACGGCAAAGGCGATGGCGCTGGCCTTCGAGCTGCCCTTCATCGCGGTTAACCACCTGGAGGGCCACCTCTACGCCTCGCTGCTCGAAGACCCGACCTTCGCCCCGCCGATGGTGGTGCTGCTCGTGTCGGGAGGGCACACCCTGCTCGTCCACGTGGTCGCCCCCGGCCGCTACCGGCTCCTCGGGCGCACCATCGATGACGCCGCCGGAGAGGCATATGACAAGGTGGCCCGCATGCTGGGCCTGGGGTATCCGGGCGGTCCCCCGATCGACCGGCTCGCAGCGCAGGGCGACGCCGGCATCATGCGCTTCCCCCGCGGCCTGATCGACGAACCCGGCTGCGACCTGTCCTTCAGCGGGGTGAAGACGAGCGTGCTGCGCTTCGTGCGAGCCCATCCAGAGGCGGCGGTGGCCGATGTGGCCGCCGCCTTCCAGGAGGCCGTCGTCGACGTTCTGGCCCTGAAGCTGCGCCGGGCCGCCGCCGCCGTCGGGGCACCGGCGGTGTGCCTGGCTGGAGGCGTGGCCGCCAATTCGGCGCTGCGGGCCCGGGCGGCGGCCGACGCCGAGGCCGACGGGCGGCGCTGCTACCTGCCCAGCCGGGCCATGTGCACCGACAACGCAGCCATGGTGGCGGCGGCGGCCTGGTGGCGGTGGCGGTCCGACGGCCCCACGCCCCTCGACGCCCCCGCCGACCCCAACCTGCGCCTGGGCTTCGAGGCCGACCCGGCCGGGGTCACCGCATGACCCCGGTGTGGCGGGCGCTGTCCACCGCCGCCGCCCTGGTGGCGGGCTTCGCCATCCCCATCCTGTTGCTGATCGTGTACCTCGGCGTGCGGGGCACCGGGATCGTGGCCGTGGTCGGCCTGGTCGCCCTCGTCGGCGTGGTGACGCTGATCGTCCTGGCGACCCGGGGCCGCTTGCGGTTCTGACCCCGAAGGCCTACGGTTAGCACTCGCCCGACGAGAGTGCTAGCAAGCACCCGACCCGAGTGCCAGACGCCAACGGAGGATCCCGACATGAACCTGCACCCCCTCGATGACCGCATCGTCGTCCGCCCCTCAGAGGCCGAGCAGACCACTGCGTCCGGCCTCGTGATCCCCGACACCGCCAAGGAGAAGCCCCAGCAGGGCGAGGTCCTGGCGGTAGGCCCCGGCCGTCGCGCCGAGACCTCCGGCGAGATCATCCCCCTCGACGTGAAGGTGGGCGATGTCGTCGTCTACTCGAAGTACGGCGGGACCGAGATCACCGAAGGCGGAGAGGACCTGCTGATCCTCAACGGCCGGGACGTGCTGGCCAAGGTGAGCAAGTAGCCATGGCGAAGCAGCTCAAGTTCGACGAGCACGCCCGGCGCGGCCTCGAGGCCGGCGTGAACAAGCTGGCTGACGCCGTGAAGGTGACGCTCGGCCCGAAGGGCCGCAACGTGGTGCTGGAGAAGAAGTTCGGCGCCCCCACCATCACCAACGACGGCGTGACCATCGCCAAGGAGGTGGAGCTGGAGGACCCGTTCGAGAACATGGGCGCCCAGCTGGTGAAGGAGGTCGCCACCAAGACCAACGACATCGCCGGCGACGGCACCACCACCGCCACCGTCCTGGCCCAGGCCCTGGTGCACGAAGGCCTGCGCAACGTGGCCGCTGGCGCCAGCCCGATGAGCCTCAAGCGGGGCATCGAGAAGGCCGTCGAAGCCGCCGTGGCCTCCATCAAGAAGCAGTCACAGGAGATCGGCGACAAAAGCGAGATCGCCCAGGTGGCCACCATCTCGGCCGCCGACCCGGGCATCGGCTCGACCATCGCCGACGCCATCGACCGCGTCGGCAAGGACGGCGTCGTCACCGTCGAGGAGTCGAACACCTTCGGCCTCGAGCTCGAGTTCACCGAGGGCATGCAGTTCGACAAGGGCTACCTGTCGCCCTACTTCGTCACCGACGCCGAGCGCCAAGAGGTCATCCTCGACGAGCCCTACCTGCTGTTCGTGAACGGCAAGGTCTCGGCGGTGCACGAGTTCGTGCCGCTGCTCGAGAAGGTCATCCAGGCCAACAAGCCGCTGGTCGTGGTGGCCGAGGACGTCGAGGGCGAGGCCCTGGCCGTGCTCGTTGTCAACAAGATCAAGGGCGTCTTCAACTCGGTCGCCGTAAAGGCGCCGGGCTTCGGTGAGCGTCGCAAGGCGCTGCTCCAGGACATGGCCATCCTCAGCGGCGGCCAGGTCATCTCCGAGGAGGTCGGCCTCAAGCTCGAGACCGCCACCCTCGACCTGCTGGGCAAGGCCCGCAAGGTCGTCATCACCAAGGACGACACCACCATCGTCGAAGGTGGCGGCTCGTCCGATGACGTGAAGGGGCGCATCAACCAGATCAAGCGGGAGATCGAGGACTCCACGTCCGACTGGGACAAGGAGAAGCTCCAGGAGCGGCTGGCCAAGCTGGCCGGCGGCGTCGCCGTGATCCGGGTGGGCGCGGCCACCGAGGTCGAGCTCAAGGAGAAGAAGCACCGGATCGAGGACGCCCTGTCGGCGACCCGGGCGGCCATCGAGGAGGGTGTCGTGGCCGGCGGGGGCACTGCACTGGTCCGGGCGCGGGCCGCGGTTGCGGCCGTCGCCAAGTCGCTGGAGGGCGACGAGGCCACCGGGGCCGAGATCGTGGTCAAGAGCCTCTCGCAGCCGCTGTTCTGGATCGCCACCAACGCCGGCCTGGAGGGATCCATCCAGGTCCAGCAGGTCGAGCGTGAGACCGGCAGCATCGGCCTCAACGCCGCCACCGGGGCGTTCGAGGACCTGCTGAAGGCCGGCGTCATCGACCCGGCCAAGGTCACCCGTTCAGCCCTGCAGAACGCGGCGTCCATCGCCGCTCTGCTCCTCACCACCGAGTGCCTGGTGGCCGACAAGCCCGAGAAGGCGAACGCCGGTGTCTCCCACGCCGCCGGCGGCGGCATGCCGGGTGGCATGGGCGGCATGGGCGGCATGGGCGGCATGGGCGGCATGATGTAGCCAGCGCCAAGGCGCAGGCATCGCTGACGGAGGCCGGCCCGCGAGGGCCGGCCTTCGCCGCGCCCTGAGTCGTCTGAGGCACGGCTCGTCAACTGAACCCGCGCTGGCACTGTGTCGTTCTGCCGGCATCTGAGCGACAATGGGCCCGACCTTCAGCGGCTCCTCCGTCACCCGAGAAGCCGTCGGCGGCAGCCCAGAGTCCCGGCGGTGGCAGGCAGACTCGTCGTCGGCGTCAGAGTACGATCTGTCCATGGAGCAGCCAGGCGGCACGTCGGGTCCGGGCTTTGACGAGAAGTTCGCACCTGTCTCGCTGACCTTTGACGATGTGCTGCTCGTGCCGGGGGCCAGCGACGTGCTGCCGGCCGCGGCGGTCACCACCACCACGCTGGCCCGGGACGTGCAGCTGAGCGTGCCGGTGGCGTCGGCGGCCATGGACACCGTCACCGAGGCCCGCATGGCCATCGCCATGGCTCGCGAGGGCGCCATCGGCATCCTGCACCGGAACCTCTCCATCACCGACCAGGCCGCCGAGGTCGACAAGGTGAAGCGCAGCGAGTCGGGGATGATCGTGGACCCGGTCACACTGCGGGCCGAGGACCGGGTGGCCGACGCCCTGGCGCTGATGGAGCGCTACCACATCAGCGGGGTGCCCATCATCGACCAGGCCCACCGCCTGGTCGGCATCCTCACTAACCGCGACCTGCGGTTCGAGCAGGACCTGGAGCAGCCGATCGCCCAGGTGATGACCAAGGAGGGCCTGGTCACCGTGGCGGTGGGCACCACTCTGGAGGAGGCGCAGGTCGTCCTCGGCCGCCACCGCATCGAGAAGCTGCCGGTGGTCGACGCCAACGGGGTGCTGCGGGGCCTCATCACCGTGAAGGACATCCAGAAGAAGATCCTGTACCCGAACGCCACCAAGGACGGCCGGGGCCGACTGCAGGTCGGCGCCGCCGTGGGCACCGGTGGCGACGCCCTGAAGCGGGTGGCCGCCCTGGTCGAGGAGGACGTCGACGTGGTCATCATCGACACCGCCCACGGCCACGCCGCCTCGGTGCTCGACATGGTGCGCCAGGTGCGCGCCGCATTCCCCGAGCTGGCCCTGATCGCCGGCAACGTCGCCACCGGAGCGGGGGCCGAGGCGCTGATCGGCGCCGGCGCCGACGCCGTCAAGGCCGGTGTCGGCCCAGGATCCATCTGCACCACCCGGGTGGTGGCCGGCGTGGGCGTGCCTCAGATCACCGCCGTCTGGGAGGTGGCGCAGGCGGCCAGGCGCCACGGCGTGCCGGTCATCGCCGACGGTGGCATCCAGTACTCAGGGGACATCGCCAAGGCCATCGCCGCCGGGGCCGACGTCGTGATGCTCGGCTCGCTGCTGGCCGGCACCGATGAATCGCCGGGGGAGATCGTGCTGTTCCAGGGTGAGCGCTTCAAGGACTACCGGGGCATGGGCTCGCTCGGGGCCATGCAGAGCCGCAGCTACTCCAAGGACCGCTACTTCCAGGGCGACGTGGTGGACACCGACAAGCTGGTTCCCGAGGGCATAGAGGGCCGGGTCGACTACAAGGGCCCGCTGCGCCCCCTGCTGTACCAGCTGGTCGGCGGCCTGCGGCAGTCGATGGGATACGTCGGCGCCGCCACCATCGCCGATCTGCAGCAGGCCCGCTTCGTGCGCATCACCGGCGCCGGCCTACGCGAGAGCCACCCCCACCACGTCCAGATGACCCGGCAGGCGCCCAACTACTGGGGTTCTTGAGCGGGTGTGCCCACTTCTGGTGCCCTGGAGGGCCAGAAGTGGGCACTCTCGGCTCAGGGTGAGGCTGCCAGTACGATTGGCGCCGCCATGGACCGACCCCCGCCGGAGCCCGCCAAGCTGCTGAGCCAGTGGGAGGCCTGGGAGCGGGGCGACGAGCTGCCGGGGCGCACCATGGCCAACCTCAAGACCGGCGGCGCCAAGGCGCTCCTCGAGGCGGCGGGGGCTGACTGCGCCGACCTGGTGGCGGCTTGGGCCCGCTGGGAGAAGGGGCAGAGCGTCCCGGCCGAGGTGCTCGGCGTCCTGAAGCGGAACGGGATGCGCGACTTCCTGGCCAGGCTCTGACCACGTTCCGCCGCCCCTGTCAGGGCCGGAGCAGGCGCAGGCTGGGATCGATGAGGCCCAGATCGTCCGGGTCGCTCGTGATCACTGGCTCGTCCCGTCGACGGGCGCACAGGACCACCGAGGCATCGACGATGTCGGCGGTGCCAGCCAGCCCGCAGAGCACGCCGGCGGCTCGCGCCGTCGGCTCATCGAGGGCCACCACCTCGACCTGCGGCAGCCGGAGGAAGCGGGCCAGGCGGGCCTGCCTGGGCTGACCCCGCCACGCCTGAGCCACCACGCCGGCCGGTACGGCCAACGCCCGGCCGGCGACAGCTGACTCGTCCACCAGCGCCTGCATGCGGCGGTCGCCTCGCTCGATGGCTATCAGCGCCCCGGCATCGAGGGTCACCCCGCTCATCCGGGATCAATGCCGAGGGCCTGCCGTGCCCATCGGCGGTCCTCTGCGGTCGGAGGTCCCTGCGCCGCGGCCATGTCGGCCAGAAGGTCGGACAGCTCCAGGTACTGGTCGTGATCGGACAGCGCCCGGCCGATGTACCCCGACACCGAGGCCGCCCGCCCCTCGGCCACCGCCCTTCGAGCAGCGGCGACCTGCTCGTCGGGAAGGCTTACGGCGATCTTGGTGGTCATACCAGGAGGATACCCGCACCAACGGGCCCGGGTAGACGATGATGGTTCGCCGAAGCGGCCTTCGTCCGACTCCCGCCGCCCTCGGTTCCCTCTAACCTTCGCTTCTGTGGGTCTCAAAGAGCGGGTCAGCCCTTCGGGCGCCATCGGCGGCCGAGCCACCGGTGGCGCGCCGAGGTCTGCGCTCGGTGGCAGCGTGAGCGTCTCCCACATCCACGCCGATGACGGGGGGCGATGCGACGCCGTCCCGTCCTCGTCGACCGGTCGGTCGCTGACGGCCAGCCGCGCCAGTGCCGCGGCGATCCTGGCCTTCCTGGCCGGCCTCTCGGCGTTGGTCCTGGTCCGCAACCCCCTCGAGCACACCGTCTTCCCGCCCTGCCCGCTGCACGCCGCCACCGGGCTGTGGTGCCCCGGCTGCGGCGCCACCCGGGCCTCATACCTTCTGATGAAGGGCGACGTGGGCGGCGCCCTCCACTTCAACGCCATGTGGGTGCTGCTGGCCCCCTTCGCCGCCTACCAGGCCATCGCCTTTGCCGGCGAGGCATTCGGGGTGCGCTGGCTGCGCCGCATACCCCTCACCAGGTCGATTGGCGCCGGGCTGGTGGCGTTGATGGTCGCCTTCTTCATCGTGCGCAACCTGCCGTTCGGGCCGTTCGAGGTGCTGAACCCGCTCAGCTCCTCGTAGCCTCGGCTGCCCTGATGGCAGAGATCGAGATCGGCCTGGGCAAGAGCGGCCGCCGGGGCTACGGCTGGGACGAGCTGGCCATCGCCCCGAGCCGCCGGACCCGTGACCCGCAGGACGTGGACGTCAGCTGGCAGATCGACGCCTACAGCTTCCCCCTGCCGGTCATGGCCGCCCCCCTCGACAGCGTCAGCAGCCCCGCCACGTGCGTCGAGCTCGGCCGCCTCGGCGGCGTCGGGGTGCTCAACCTAGAGGGCCTGTGGACCCGCTATGAGGACCCTGAGCCGGTCCTTGACCGGTTGGCGGCGGCGCCCGACGGCCGGGGGTCGGCCCAGGCCCTGCGGGCGGCCTACGCCGAGCCGGTCAAACCCGAGCTGATCGGCGCCAGGATCGCTGAGCTGCGGGCGGCCGGCGTCGTCTCGTGCGCCGCCCTCACCCCCCAGCGCACCGCCGAGTACGCCGATGAGATCCTGAAGGCCGAGCTCGACCTGTTCGTGATCCACGGCACCGTGGTGTCCGCCGAGCACGTCAGCCGCAGCGTCGAGCCTCTCAACCTGAAACGATTCGTGCGCGAGCTCGAGGTGCCCGTGATCGTCGGCGGCTGCGCCTCCTACCAGGCCGCCCTGCACCTGATGCGAACCGGGGCGGCCGGCGTGCTCGTGGGCGCCGGCGGTGCCGACCGCGTCGGCGACGTGCTCGGCGTCGGCGTCCCCCCGGCCACCGCGGTGGCCGACGCCCGGGCCGCCCGCATGCGCCACCTGGACGAGACCGGCGTCTACGTCCACGTCATCGCCGACGGCGGCATGACGACTGGCGGCGACGTGGCCAAGGCCATCGTGTGCGGCGCCGACGCCGTGGCCCTGGGCGCTCCCCTGGCCGGCACCGCCCACGCCCCCGGGCGGGGCTGGACCTGGTCCATGACCGCCGCCCATCCCACCCTGCCGAAGGGGAGCCGCCAGCCGGCCCCGCCGCTCGGTTCGCTGCGCGAGGTGCTGCTGGGGCCGGCCACCGACGCCGAAGGCCGCACAAACCTGGTGGGAGCCCTGCGGGCCGCCATGGGCCTGTGCGGCTATGAGTCCCTCAAGGACTTCCAGAACGCCGAGCTCGTGGCGGGACCCCACATCGTCTAGAGCGTGGCCGTCGAGGGGGGAGGTGCCTCGGCAACGCCTGCGGCCCCGCCGCTTGGGCGGGGCCGCATACCGGACCTCTGGTTGAGCTAGAGGGCGACTATGCCGGTGATGGGCGACTGGAGCAGGACGTCGGCGACGCTGCCGAAGAACTCGGCATCGAAGGAGAAGACGCCGCCGTCGGCGCCGGCCATCCAGTAGCCGGTGCCGTCGGGGTCGAGGGCGATCCCGACGACAGGAGCATCGATGTGCACCCCGCCCAGGCTGCCGGCGAAGGCGACGCCGTAGGTGAAGGCGCCGCCGTCGGAGGCGACCAGGATGTAGCCGCCAGCGGGGGCGACGGCCATGCCCACGATCGGCTTGTCGAGACGGGTGGCGCCGAGGCTGCCCCGGAACGTGGCGTCGAAGGTGAACACTCCGCCGTCGGAGGCGGTCAGGAGGTAGCCGGAGCCGTCGGCGTCGAGGCTCATCGCCACGATCGGCTTGTTGAGGTGGGCCCCGCCCAGGCTGCCCTTGAACGGTGCGGTGCCCAGGGCGAAGATGCCGCCGTCGGCGGCCACTAGGTAGAGGCCGGTTCCGTCGTTGGTGGCGGCGGCGCCGACGATCGGCGACCGCAGCGTGAGGCTTCGGAGGTTTCCGACGTCGGGTGCGTTGCCGATGGGGATGACACCGCCGTTGGCCTGGGCCAGCCAGTAGCCCTGCCGGTTCGGCGTGTAGGCGATGGCGACGACGGGGGAGTCGATGGGCGTGCCGCGGGCGCCGACGATCCGGCCCTGGGCGTCGCGCAGGACGCCGTCACCGGGGCGGAGGCGGGCGGTGCCGAGGAAGCCCTGGCCGGACGGGGCGAACACCCCGCCGTCT
>JBBSHM010000028.1:0-30347 GCA_038253125.1 Acidimicrobiales bacterium | reverse complement strand
GCCTCAAGCAGGGCCTTGCACAGGTAGCTCGGGTCCCGGCCGGGCTCCCGGCGCAGGGTGGCGGCCACCCTCTCCTCACCGAACAGGGCCTCGCCCCGGCGGGCCTCGGTCAGGCCGTCGGTATACAGTAAGAGAAGATCGCCCTGGTCGAGGCTGACCTCCTTGGATGAGAAGGTGCCGTTCGGGTCGAGGGTCAGCAGCGGTCCGCTGGAGCGCAGGGGGCGGACCTCACCGGCGTGCCACAGCCAGGCCGGCGGGTGGCCGGCCGAGCACACCCGCAGGGTCGAGGCCTGCAGATCGAACACCACCACGCACAGCGAGACCAGCTCATCGGGCTGACCTGAGGCGAACATCACCTTGTTCAGCTCCTCGACGGCCTGGGCCGGGTCGCGGTAGCGCTCGAGGAAGGCCCGAAGGAGGTACTTCACCTGGAACGCGGTGATCGAGGGTTCGATGCCGTGGCCGGCCACGTCGCCGATCACCGCGGCGATGCGGGTCGGGGCGGTGCGGTACAGGTCGTAGAAGTCACCGGCCATCGAGCCGGTGCCGGGCTCGTAGACGGTGCCAATCTCGAAACCCTCGACCTGCGGGAGCTCGGAGGGAGCCAGGCGTTGGGCCCAGCGGCGGGGCGCCAGGTCGGCCTGCTGCATGACCTCCTCGGCCCGGCGCAGAAGCATGGAGCGTGACTCGGCCAGCTCGGCCTCATAGATGAAGTTCCGGCCGTAGCCGATGCTCATGGCCAGCGGCACGACGCACAGGACCAGCGGGATGGCGGTCCAGCGAGCCCCGCCGACCGCCCCCGCCCCGAGGGCCAGGGCGAGCACGGCATAGAGCAGGGTGGTGTGCATCTCCTTGCGGTAGGCCGCCCGCGACAGGTCGGCGGCCTCGTCGTCGCCGCCTGAGCGTAGAAGGGTTCGCTCGATGCGGCCGAGGGCCCGGCGGAGGCGGCGGGCCGAGCGGCCCCACAGCGCCACCGACACCAGGCACACCAGGGCCAGCACGCCCTCCAGGCCCCGCAGCCCCCAACCGAGGCCGTCGACCGTGCTCGAGGACAGAAAGGCCACGTCAGCCACCTCGACGCCGCACCCGGATCTTGATGGGGGTCGGACCGAGCTCGAAGTGTTCGCGGATCTTCCGCTCGATGTAGCGCAGGTAGGTGGGGGGCAGCTCCCGGTTGGCGAAGAGCGTGAAGGTGGGCGGGTGCACGGCCCCCTGGGTGGCGTACTGGATCTTGGCGTTCGGCGGCGGGTGGGCGGCCTGGGCGGCCTGCACCACCCGGTTGAGCACCGCCGTCGGGATCCGGCGGGAGTAGGCCTCCTCGGCCTGGCCGAGAGCGGGCAGGAGCTTGTGGACCCCGAGGCCGGTGAGGGCGCTGACCTTCAGCACCGGGGCGTAGGTGAGGAAGGCGAGCATGTCGGCCACCTGATGCTGCAGGGTCTCCTTCTGCTCGTCGTCCAGCAGCTCCCACTTGTTGAGCACGATCACAACCGGGCTGCCGGCGGCGTCGATCCGCTCGGCCAGCCGCTGGTCCTGGTGGGTGACCCCCTCGGTGGAGTCAATCACGAGCAGGGCGGTGTCGGAGGAGTCGATCGACTGGAGGGCGCGGACGAGCGAGTAGTACTCGGGCCCCTCGGCCTCCTTGCCCCGCCGACGCAGGCCGGCGGTGTCGACGAAGCGGATGCGGCCGGCGTCGGTGGAGAGCACCGTGTCGACGCTGTCCCTGGTCGTGCCGGCCAGGTCGTGCACCACCGACCGCTCCTCGCCCACCAGGCGGTTGAACAGCGTGGACTTGCCCACGTTGGGACGTCCGACGATGGCGACCGAGAAGGCGACGGCCCCGTCATCCTGGCCGGCCTCGGCCTCGGCCCCGGAGCTGTGGCCGAGCTGGTCCTCGGCCGGCGGCAGGGCACCGACGACCAGGTCGAGCAGGTCGCCGGTGCCGCGGCCGTGGATGGCCGAGATCGGCACGGGGTCGCCGAGCCCGAGGGCGGCGAACTCCCAAATGTCGGGCTCGCGCTGCTGCGAGTCGACCTTGTTGGCCACGACGAAGGTGGCGCCGGACCGGCGGCGCAGCAGGGCCGCCATCCGCTCGTCGCCGTCGTTCACCCCGACGGTGGTGTCGACGACGAGCAGCACGACGTCGGCCTGGGCGATGGCGTGCTCGGACTGCCTGGTGACCTTGGCGTCGAGGTCGGTGCCCCCGGGCAGCCAGCCGCCGGTGTCGACCAGGGTGAAGCTGCGCCCGGCCCAGTCGGCCTCGATCTCCTTGCGGTCACGGGTGACGCCCGGGGTGTCCTCGACGATGGCGTCGCGTCGCCCGGTGATGCGGTTCACCAGGGTGGACTTGCCGACGTTCGGGCGGCCGACGATGGCCACAGTGGGCGGGGCGGCGGCCATCAGGCGGCTTCCAGCGCCCGGCGTAGCGACAGCCCGTCGGTGGGGACCATCTCGACCGCCCGGGGCAGGTCGTCCGGCACCCCGCCGTCGAGGAAACGGCCGTCGTTTAGGCAGACGTCGGGAAGCAGGTAGCGCTCGCCCTCTGGCTGGTCGGCCAGGGCCCGCCCCAGGTCGGCGCCGGTGAGGAGGCCGGCCACCGCGGTGTTGCCGCCGAAGAACTCGTTGCGCACGGCCAGCACCCGGGCCCGACCGGCCACGAGGGGCCCCAGCACGGCGGCCCCGTACTCGCCGGTGACCACGCACGCCGGGGCCCGCCGGGACGGGCGTATCGACAGCCCGCTGCCCCGTCGCCCCGGAGTCGAGTAGCCGGCGGGCGAGTCGACGGCCTGGAAGAAGCCGTCGCGGGGCCCGAGCGGCACCTCCACCCGGCCCTCCCACTCCAGTCGGAAGGCGGTGGCCATGCCCACACCGTTCTCGTGCTGGGTGAAGCCCTCGTAGGACCCGGCGTCGGGGAAGGGGAGGCCGGCGATCAGGTTGTACTCGTCGCTGGCCCACACCACCCGCCGTCCGAGCGCCTGCAGGAAGGTCTCCTGCCACCGGTTGACGACGTCCAGCACGGCGACGGCCTCCTCGGTCGAGTGGGGGCGCAGGCCCGGCTCGGTCGAGTGGCGCGACACCCCGAGCGGCACGCAGGCCACCGTCGCCAGCTCGGGGTAGCGGTCGAGGACCCCGGCCAGGGTGCGCTCCAGGACGTCGCCGTCGTTCTGCCCGGGGCAGACGACGACCTGGCCATGGACCTCGATGCCGTGGTCGAGCAGCGCCCGCAGCCAGCGCAGGCTGGTGGCGCCCCGGCGGTTGCGCAGCATGGCGGCCCGGACCTCGGGGTCGGTGGCGTGGATCGAGACGTACAGGGGGGACAGCCCCTCGGTGACGACCCGTTCGAGGTCGGCCTCGGTGAAGCGGGTGAGGGTGGTGAAGTTCCCGTATAGGAACGACAGGCGGTAGTCGTCGTCCTTCAGGTACAGGCTGGGCCGCAGGCCTTTGGGCAGCTGGTAGATGAAGCAGAACTCACAGTGGTTGTCGCAGGTGCGGATGCGGTCGAACAGGGCGCTCGAGACCTCGGCGCCGAGGGTGGTGCCGGCCGCCTTCGCCACCTCGATCGTCAGCTGGAGGCCGCCGCGCTGCACCTCGACCTCGACGTCGGGCTCGTCGGCCAGGATGCGGTACTGGATGACGTCGCGGGGCACCTGGCCGTCGATCGACACGATCTCGTCCCCGGGAAGGAGGCCGGCGTGCTCGGCAGGCGACCCTGCGGCCACCGCCACCACAGTGGGCAGGGGCATGAGCCTCACACGATAGGTGGCCCGCGCATTGGGCGCCGCCGGGCGGGTGTAGTCGCCGACCGGCCCGTAGCATCTGGGCCGTGGCGGTCGACGAGGTGCTGCTGGCTCAGCCCCGCGGGTTCTGCGCCGGGGTTGAGATGGCGATCAAGTCACTGGCGTGGATGGTGCGCGTCTTCGACCCGCCGGTCTACTGCTACCACGAGATCGTCCACAACCGGCTGGTCGTCGACCGCTTCCGCCAGCTCGGGGTCGTCTTCGTGGACGAGATCGCCGAGGTGCCGGACGGGGCCCCGCTCATGCTGTCGGCCCACGGGTCGGCCCCGCCGGTGGTGGCCGCCGCCCGGGCCAAGGGAGGTGTGGTCGTTGACGCCGTGTGCCCGCTCGTGACCAAGGTCCACCACGAGGTGAAGGTGAGGGCCGCCAAGGGCTACGACATCGTCTACGTGGGCCACACCGGACACGACGAGGCTGTCGGCACGATGGCGGTGGCCCCCGACCGGGTCCACCTCGTCGAGACGCCGGCCGATGTGGCCGCCCTAGATCTCCCCGCCGACCAGCCGGTGGCCTTCCTGGCCCAGACCACGCTCTCTCTCGACGAGTGGAGCGGAGTGCTGGGCTCGGCCCAGGGCCGGTGGCCCGACCTGTGGCAGCCCGGGCGCAGCGACCTGTGCTACGCCACCACCAACCGTCAGTCGGCCCTGAAGGAGATCGCCCACAAGGCCGACGCCGTGGTCGTGCTGGGCTCGGAGAACTCCTCGAACACCAAGGCCCTGGCCGCGGTAGCCGTCGGGATGGGCTGTGCCCGGGTGCTGCGGGTGAACGGTGCCGACGAGCTGCCCGACGACCTGTCCGGCGTGGTGGGCGTGACCGCGGGAGCCTCGGCCCCCGAGGAGCTGGTGGCCGGGGTCATCGACCGGCTGGCCCCGACCCGCGGGGTGACCCTGGTCGACGTCCTCTCAGAGGACGAGTACTTCCCACCGCCTCCCGAGCTGCGCCGGCTGCTGGACGCGGTGGGAACCCTCCTCAGCGTCAGCCTCGCCGGCCCCTTAGCCGGTACCAGCGTGCTGGTCGACGACCGCACCGTCCAGGCCGTCGACGTCCTCGACACCCTCATCGCCCGCTAGAGGCCCAACCCCCCCCCCCGCTTCTGTCGGGAGAAGCTGTCGCTGGGCGACGGTCTACTCCCGACAGAACGTGGTGAGACCCCGACCGGCGAGCTGCCGGATGGCCAACTCCGCCCGGGCCGACGCGGTGCCGTCGCCGTAGGGGCTGGGCAGGGCCGCCAGGCGTTGGTGAATCGCCGGCAGGTCGGCCCACAGCCCGGCGACCGCCGCCGTCAGCGCCGGACCGGGATCAACCAACTGGGCCCACGTTCCCTGGACCTCGGGCCGCTCGGTGGAGCGGCGCACCACTACCACCGGCCGGCCCAGCACGCTCACCTCCTCCTGCACCCCGCCGGAGTCTGAGACGGCAAGGCCGCACTCGGCCAGCAGGCCCAGGAAGGCCACGTACGGCAGCGGGTCGACCACCCTGAGGCCGGCGAGAAGGGGACCGAGCCCAGCGGACGCCACCCGGGCGGCCGTGCGGGGGTGGAGGGGCAGGACCACCGGCACTGGCACCGCGGCCAGCGCCGCCAGAACCGCGGCCAGCGCCTTCCCGTCGGTGTTCTCCGGGCGGTGGATGGTGGCCAGCACGTAGCGGCCCGCCTCGACCCCGAAGGACCTGAGCAGGGCGGCCCGCTCCTCGGGCGGCGGGAGGAGCCGACGCACCGCCTCGACGACGGTGTTGCCGATGACGAAGATCCGCTCGGGGGCGATGCCCTCGGCCCGCAGGTTGGCCGCGCCGACCTCGGTCGGGGCCAGGCACACCTCGGCCAGGTGGTCGATGATCACCCGGTTGTGCTCTTCGGGCATGCGCCGGTCGAAGCTGCGCAGGCCGGCCTCGAGGTGGACCACCGGCGCCTCGACGGCGTTGGCGGCCAGGGCGCCGGCCAGCGCCGAGTTCGTGTCGCCCTGGACCACCACCGCCGCCGGGCGCACGTCGACGAACAGCCGAGAGAGGACGGCGGTGGCCTCGCCGATCTGCTCGCCGCGGGACAGGCCGCCGATCTCCAGCACGTGATCCGGCCGGCCGACGCCGAGGTCGCGCAGGAAGACCCCGCTCATGGCGTCGTCCCAGTGCTGGCCGGTGTTCACGAGGACGGCGGCATCCTCGAGGCGCCGGGCCAGCTCGGCCAGCTTGACGACCTCGGGTCGGGTGCCGAAGACGATGGCAATCCGTGCATCGGCCGCCGTCACGACGTCCGATGCTCGCGCCGCGGCGCCGAAGCCGGAGCGCTGCACCAGATCCCGGCGCGCTGGCTCCATTGCATTTTGGGCAATAGGCGGCTCTTGGCTCAGGTTTCGGCGGCCTAGGCCGATGCAGGCAGCAACATCCATCTCCACCCCAGTGGGTGAGGCCAGCCGCCGTTCCTGCTGACGATCCGGAAGCGGACGCCCAGGCGCCGCATAGGGCCCCGACCCAGACGAGGAAGTGCTCTCCCATGGTCCTGATCCGTCGCGCCGTCATGGCCGCTGTGTCTGCCGCGCTGCTGGCCGCCGCCGCACCCGGGATCGCCGCCGCCGCCGACGCCAGCCCGGCGGGCGGCGCCTCCTGTCGGGCCGCGATGTCGTCAACGTTCCTTCAGCCGTCGTTCCCGGTGTTCGCCTGGGATGCTGCCCGCTACGGCCGGGAGCTGTCGGACATGAAGGCGGTCGGCATCGGGTCCGTCATCGACCAGTGGACCGTCGACATGGATGCCGGGCTGACCCACTACCCCTCCCCCCCGGGCATGTACCAGCGCGGCCCCGACATGGTCAGCCCGCTCATCGCCGCCGCCGACCGCCAGCGGGTGTCGGTCTGGCTCGGGCTCGGGAACGTCTACGCCTGGCAGTCCCACGCCACCGACCTCAGCTGGCTGCAGAACCAGCTGTACATCGACATGAAGGCTGCCGACCAGCTGTACGCGCTCTACCCCGGCAGGATCAAGGGCTGGTACATCAGCAACGAGGTGGACGACGTCCTGCTGTCGAACCCGGCGGCCCTGGGCCCGATGAGATCGTTCTTCACCGAGCTGGCCGGCTACCTCCACAGCCATGACGGCAACCTGGCGGTGATGGCGTCGCCCACCTACTCCGGCCTGAACCAGTCACCCGCCGAGTTCGCCCGGGGTGTCAAGGACGTGCTGGGGGCGCTGGACGTTGTGAACGTCCAAGACGGCGGCGGCTCCGGCTACATAGCCCCGAGCGACATCACCAACTGGTTCCGGGCGCTGTCTGGCGCCTTCGCCGGCACCCGCACCGCAGTGTGGAGCGACGCCGACATGTTCGCCAGCCCGAGCGGGCCCATGCCGCCAGCCCAGCTGCAGTCGAACCTCAACGCCACCTGCGGGCTGGTGGCCTCCCGCTCCGGCTTCTCTTTCACAACTCAGATGAGCCCGGCCAGCCTCGGCACCTCCACCTACTACGACGCCTACCGAAGCTACCTGCGGTCCCGCTGACCGGTCCCCCGCTCCCGGCGGCAGAACCTGCCGAGGCGGTGACCTCGACAGCACACGGCGCCCTACCGGGCCTCGGCCTCGGCCTGGTCGAACAGCTCCTGCAGGCGGGTGCGCAGCTGGTCCGACAGGGCCCGCACGCCCTGGCGGCCGACTCGTCCCGAGCCGGTGGGCGCCGGAGGGGAGATGGGCTCACCGACCACGATCGAGATCCTCACCGGCCGGATGAACCTCGCGTCCTTCGGCATGGCCCCTTCGCTGCCCCCGATGCCGACGGGCACGATCGGCACCTGGAGCTTGCTCGACAGGTAGGCCGGGCCCTCGAACAGCTCGTGGACGACAGGCCCGCTGCGCCGGGTGCCCTCGGGGAAGATGACCAGCGCCTGCCCGGCGGCCAGCAGGCGCTCGCACGACCTCAGAGCGTCGCGGTCAGGAATGCCGCGGTGGACGGGGAACCCCCCCATCGACGTGAAGAACCAGTCGGACATCCCGAACTTCCACATCGAGTCCTTGCCCATGAAGCGCAGCGTCCGCCGGCCCATGAGCGCCACGAGAGGGGTGTCGATGTTCGAGCGGTGGACGGGCGAGAGGATGAACGCGCCCTTGGCCGGGATGCGGTCGAGCCCTTGGATGTGGACCCGCCAGAAGAGCCGACAGAAGCCGCCCACCAGGAACCGCACCGAGCGGTAGAGAACGTGCTGCCAGGCAGCCAGCGGCACCTGCACCTCGCCGCTCCAGCTGGGCATCAGGGCGACCTCTCCGGCGAGGCCCTGCCGGCCGGGGCCAGGTGGTCCAGCACCGCATCCACCACGTCGTCGATGGCCATCGCCGTGGTGTCGAGCACCACGGCGTCGGCTGCCGCCTGAAGAGGGTCGGCGACCCTGGTCGAGTCGACGTGGTCCCGTCTGGCAATGTCGGCGGCCACCGAGTCGTAGGAGAGGTCGGTGGCCTCCTTGGCCCGGCGCTGCGAGCGGGCGTCGTGCGAGGCGGTAAGGAACACCTTGAGCCGGGCGGCAGGGAAGACGACCGTGCCGATATCCCGGCCCTCGACCACCCCGCCGTCTCGCTCCGCCGCCCAGCGGCGCTGGCGGCCGACCAGCTCGGCCCGCACCGCCGGGTTGGCGGCCACCGCGCTCACGGCCCTAGTCACCTCCGGGCCGCGCACCTCGATGCTGGCGTCCACGCCGTCAACCGTCACCACGCCCTCCTCGACCGAGAGCTCGAGGTTGCAGGCGAGGCGGCCGACCGGGCCCTGGTCCTGCGGGTCGATCCCCCGACGCATGGCCGCGAACGCCACCGCCCGGTACATGGCCCCGGTGTCAAGGTAGGCCAACCCGAGCCGCTCAGCCACGGTGCGAGCAACCGTCGACTTGCCCGACCCCGCCGGCCCGTCGATGGCGATCACTGCGCTTCCCGCCGGGCCTCGGGGCTCGGGCTCGCTCCTTCCAGCGGGAGCATCGGGAGATCCCAGGAGACCCTCCTGCCTGGCCGGCTCGTTCGCTTCACTCACCGCTTCGAGCCGTTCCCTTGGCGCCACCGGCGCGGAGGCGATGGAGGTCGTCTTCAAAGGCTGGGTAGCTGGTGCGCACGGCTTCCCATCCTGTGATCGTGGTGGACCCGGGGGCAAGCAGGGCGGCGACGGCGGCGGCCATGGCGATGCGGTGGTCGCCAGCGGACCTCACCATGCCCGGGGTGAGGCGGGCGCCGCCAGCGATGTTAAGCCCGTCGGGGCGGCCCTCGCCGGTGGCGCCGAGGGCGCTCAGCAGGGCCACGGTGGTGGCCACGCGGTCGCTCTCCTTCACCCGCAGCTCGGCGGCGTCGCCCACATCCGTCGGACCTTGCGCGACGGCGGCGGCCACCGCCAGCACGGGCACCTCGTCGATCAGACCCGGAACCTCGTCGCCCCCGATCGTTGTGCCCCGAAGGTCCGGTGAGTAACGGGCGGTCAGCGTGGCTGTGCCGTCGTTGTTGGGGCGGTTGTGGATGTCGGCGCCCATCCGCTTCAGCACGTCGAGAAAGCCGGCCCGGCCCGGCCCGACGTACACCCGCTCGACCGTGACCTCGCTGTCCGGGACGATGCAGGCGGCCACCAGCCAGAAGGCGGCCTGGCTGGGGTCGCCGGGCACGTCGAGCCGGAATGGCCTGAGCGGGGACGGCCGCAGGGTAGTGGTGAGCCCGTCGGTCGAGACGCTGATGTCGGCGCCGCACACCGCCAGCATCTCCTCGCTGTGGGCCCGGGTCGGCACCCGCTCGCGCACCACGGTCTCCCCCTCGGCCGCCAGCCCGGCGAGCAGCACCGCACCCTTCACCTGGGCGCTGGGCACACCCAGGTCGAGATCGATGCCGCGGAGACCGCCGCCCCGGACCACCAGCGGCGGGAGCCGGCCGTCGTGGCGGCCGTCCACCGTGGCGCCCATGCCGCGCAGCGGCCCCACCACGCGGTCCATGGGCCGGGAGGCGACGGAGGCGTCACCCTGGAGCACGGTCAGCCACGGCAGGGCGGCGCAGAAGCCGGCGAGCAGGCGGATGCCGGTACCCGAGTTGCCGACGTCGACCACCTGCTCGGGCTCGTGCATCCGGCTGCGGCCGCCCAGGATCACGTCGCCCTCGAAGCGGGCACCCATGGCCTCGATCGCCGCCCTCGTGGCCCGCACGTCGTCGCCCCGGGAGAGGCCGGAGACCTGGCTGTCGCCCTCGGCCAAGGCGGCGAGCAGCAGGGCGCGATGCGAGATGCTCTTGTCCCCGGGCACCCGCAGCAGCCCCCGCAGCGGGCCCGTCCCGCCCTCGACGACGAAGCTCAGGGCGCTTTGGTCCGCCGCCCCGTGGACGCCGATCGGCTTGCCCGCGGCGGTCACGGGCTGAGCTTGCGGACGCCGGGGCGGTAGCCGCGTGACGACAGGGGCTGGCGGACGAGGTCGGCCTGGGCGGCGCTCACCAGCATCATCAGGACGCCCCGGTCGCCCTCGGCCGAATGGGCGATCTCAAGGTCGTAGATGTTGACGCCGAGCTCGCCGAACAGCGTCGTCACCTCGGCCAGCACCCCGGTGCGGTCAGGGACCGGGACGCAGATCTCCACCATCTCCGCGGGTCGGCCGGCAGCGCGGGGCGGGAGGTTGACCCGGGCCGTCCTGGCCTGCTCGAGGGCGGCCAGGAGGCCGGGCCGGTCACCGTCGGCGACGACGGTTCGCAGGGTGGCCAGGGCGCCGCCGAGGCGGTCAAGCGCACCGACGATGGCGGCGCGGTTCTCGGCGCAGATGTCGAGCCAGATCCCGGGATGGCCGGCCGCTATGCGCGTCATGTCGCGGAAGCCTCCGGCCGCCAGTCTCAGCAACGCAGCGTCATCGGTGGCCGCTTCCGAGGCGAGGGCCATGAGAGCGGCGGCGGTGAGGTGGGGGACGTGGGAGACGAGCGCCACGAGCTCGTCGTGGCGGCCCGGCGAGATGGCGATCACGTCGGCACCGAGAGAGGCGATCACCGAGCGCGCCAGGGCGAAGGCCGCAGTGTCGGTGCCCTCGGTCGGGGTGAGTATCCACGTCGCGCCCTCGAACATGGTGGGGTAGGCCCCTTCGACCCCATCCTGCTCCGAGCCCGCCATCGGGTGGCCGCCGACGAAGCGGGGGTCGTCCACCGCCTCGACCACCGGGCCCTTGACCGAGCCCACGTCGGTGACCACCCCGGCATGGGCGGCGGTGGCGGCGAGCACCTCCGCCGCCACCTGGGGCAGAGCGTTCACCGGCGTCGACAGGAACGTGATCTCGGCGGCGGGATCCAGGCCGACGGCGTCGAGGGCCCCGAGGGCCAGAGCCCTCTCGGCCCGACGGCTGTCGGCATCACCGCCCGTCACGTGCCAGCCGGCAGCCCGCAACCCGTGGGCTATCGAGCCGCCGATCAGGCCGCAGCCGACGACACCCGCCCGCCGCTGGCGCTCCGCTCCCCGCTCGCTACTCGGGGAGGTCATCACGCAGGCCCTTGGCCCCCTCCAGGTAGACGTGGTGCAGCACGCTCCTCGGCTTGTCGGTGCTCAGGTGCAGGAGCACCCGGATGCAGCGGGGCGTTGCGCCCTCAACGTCGAGCTCGCGGGCGCAGATGACCGGGACGTCGCCCAGGCCCATGGTGCGGGCGGCCGCCGCCGGGAACATGGAGTGGAGGTCACCGGTGGCGGTGAACAGGATCGAGACAATGTCGTCGCTGTCGACGTCGTTGCGCTCCAGCACCCGCTCAAGCAGGTCCACCACCCGCTCGATCATGTGGGCCGGCTCATCGACGTCACACGTAGTCGCCCCCCGCAGCGCCCGGATCGAACCCACGGTGGCCTGACCCTAGCCAACCGCCTCGCCAGTCAGCCTCGGCCGAGGACCCGGTCGACGACGATCTCGATCACGGCCCGGTCGGGGTTGGCCTGGGGCTGGCCGAATCGCACGGCGTAGCGCCGCTCGCCCTCGATCACCCCGACCGGGTCGGTCACCACCCGGGCCACCCCTTCGAGTGCCAGCCAGCGGGCGCCGTCGACCTGGGCCACCACGGCCCGGGTGCCACCCGGCGCCACGTTGCGCGCCTTGCGGCTCATCCGGCCCGTGATGACCCTGGCAAGCCGAGCTTCGTCGTCCCACGTGAAGGCCACGGCGACAACGTGAGGGCTGCCATCCGGCCTCAGCGTGGTGAGGGTGCCCAGGTGGCGCTCGTCCAGAAAGGCGAGCACCTCCGGCGGCAGAGAGGACGGGTTGAGAGCCATGGGCCGCTACTACTCGTCCTGGTCGACGCGACCAGTGACGCAGGATCGGCTCATGTCACCCGGGCGGCAGGTTCCGCTGCTCCAGCACCGGCGGAGCCGGGCCCGATCCGGTCTGCATGTGCCCAAAGTAGAAACCGGTGATCGTTCCGAACACCGCCAGGAGCGGAGAGAACACCCCGGTCAGGACATCCTTCATCTCCGCAGCGTCGATGGCGCCAGCGCCCAAGGCGGCGACGGTCCCGATCGCGAGCACACTCAAGAGGAGCAGCAGGAGCTTCGCCAGGTGCCCACGGACGCGCTCCCGGTCACGTGCAGGGTCGTACGGCGATGTCTGGACCGAAGGAGTGGCGCCGGCCGTGGCGGCAACGGCGGGCTCCTCGCTCAGATCGAGCTCGGCCATCGGCCGCTAGCGGAAGACCACTCGGGAGACTGAGTTCGTCTTCTTGTCTTGGATCAGGATCTCCGAGCCGCCGTCCCGGGTGTCCTGAAAGAACTTCTCGTTGGCGATGGCCTGGCGGATCGCCTCGGTCTTTGTGATCCCGCGCTTGGCCGCGAGCTCGTTGACCGCATCCACGACATCGTCAGGCAAGTTCACGGTGACCTTGGTAGCCATTTGAGCTCCTCCATGTGGCTTCAAGCATGTGGTCCTAGCCGTATCCAGTACGCACTTTATACCGCGATCAGCCGTACGCGTCAAGCAGTCGCCGGCTCCGCTGACCAGAGCTTGAGCGCGGCAGACGCCGCTGATCCGCCACCATGGCTCATGGACTCCGAGCCCCCGCAGCCCGACTGCGTCCTCGTCGCCTCGTTCGGGGGGCCCGAGGGGCCGGACGACGTGATGCCGTTCCTCGAGCACGTCGTCGCCGGCCACGGCGTTCCCCGGGCCCGCCTCGAGCAGGTGGCCGGGCAGTACGGGCGCTTCGGGGGGCGCAGCCCCATCAACGACCAGAACCGGGCTCTCGTCGCTGCGCTTGAGGACGTGCTCGACCTGCCGGTGGAGTGGGGGAACCGGCACTGGCACCCGTTCCTGCCCGAGGCCATCGGCCGGCTCGCCGCCGCCGGCCACCGGCACGCCCTGGCCTTCGTCACCTCGGCCTACGCCGGGCCTTCCTCGTGCCGGGCCTACCGGCTGGCGCTGGCCGAGGCCCGGGCCGCCGTCGGCCCTGTCGCCCCGCTCGTCACCAAGCTCCCCCACTACTGGGACCGCGCCGGCTTCCTGGACCCGCTGGCCGACGGCCTGGCCGCCGCCCTGGCCGAGCTGCCCAGCGGCAGCGCCGTCGCCTTCTCCGCCCACAGCGTCCCGGTGGCCCAGGCCGAGGCGCCCCAGATCGGCGGCGGCTACGTGGCCCAGCTGACCGAGGCCAGCCGACGGGTCGCCGAGCAGGCGGGCGCCGGCCGCTTCGACCTGGTGTACCAGTCGCGCAGCGGCCCGCCGGAGCAGCCGTGGCTCGGGCCCGACATCAACGACCACCTGCGCACGCTGCACGAAGAAGGCGTCCCCGGCGTGGCCGTCTGCCCCATCGGCTTCACCTCAGACCACATGGAGGTCGTCTACGACCTCGACACCCAGGCTCGGTCCACCGCAGCCGGGCTCGGGCTGGCCTACCGCCGCTCCCCCACCTCAGGCGGCGATGTCCGCTTCGTATCCCTCGTCGCTGACCTGGTGGCGGAGGCCCGGGCCGCCGGGGCGCAACCCGACGTCGAGCCGGAGTGCCGGCCCGGTTGCTGCGCCGTCACCCCCCGCACCACCTGACCGTCAGCGCCGCTCGGGGGCGGCCAGCTCACGACATCCGCTCCACGATCATCGCCATCCCCTGGCCTCCGCCCACGCACATCGTCTCGAGGCCGATGTGGCGGTCGTTGTGCTCGAGGCTGTTGAGGAGGGTGGTCATGATGCGGGCGCCCGTCATCCCGAAGGGGTGGCCGAGGGCGATGGCGCCGCCCATGACGTTGAGCCTGTCCCAGCCGATGCCGAGCGCCCGGGCCGAGGGGATCACCTGGGCGGCGAACGCCTCGTTCAGCTCGACGAGGTCGACGTCGTCCATGGTCATGCCGGCCCGCCGCAATGCCTGGCGCGACGCCTCGATCGGCCCGAGGCCCATGACCTCGGGGTTCAGGGCGCTGACGCCGGAGGCGACGATGCGGGCCAGCGGGGTGACGCCGAGCTCGCGGGCCCGCGTGTCGCTCATGACCACCACGGCGGCGGCGCCGTCGTTAAGCGGGCAGGCGTTGCCGGCTGTGACCTTGCCGTCAGGGCGGAAGACTGGCTTGAGCTCGGCCAGCCGCTCGATCGTCGTCCCGGGCCGGGGGCCGTCGTCCTTGTCGACGACGGTGCCGTCGGCCCTGTCGACCGGGGTGATCTCGCGGCCGAAGAACCCGCTCGCCTGGCTCGCCACCGCACGGTTCTGGGAGAGGGCGGCGTACTCGTCCATCTCCACTCGGCTGACGCCTTCGACCTCGGCGACGTTCTCGGCCGTCTGACCCATGTCGATGTAGATGTCGGGTGGCCCCGGAGCCGGCGTCCACGGGGGCCCGCCGGCCGCCCGCTCCTCCGAGCGCTGCTCGGCCTGGGCGAACCGCGGGTTCCTGGCCGAGGCGATGTCACTCGTACCGGCTCCGAAGCGGCTGACGGTCTCGACGCCGGCGGCCACGAACACATCTCCTTCGCCGGCCCGGATGGCGTGCATGGCCATGCGGATCGTCTGCAGCGAAGAGGCGCAGTAGCGGGTGACCGTGGTTCCGGGCACGGTGCCCATCCCAGCCAGGATCGCCACCACGCGGGCCATGTTGAAGCCCTGCTCGCCGCCGGGCAGGCCGCACCCGAGCAGCAGGTCCTCGACCGTCGAAGGGTCGACCTGCGGCACCTTCGCCAGGGCGGCGAGCACGATGAGGGCGGCCAGATCGTCGGGGCGCTGATCGATGAGAGAGCCCTTGAAGGCGCGCCCGATCGGGGTGCGCGTGGCGGAGACGATGACGGCCTCAGGCATGGACCCGACGCTACCCATCGCGCTGGTTCTCGGCGGCGAGGCGAGTGCCTCAGGCCCTCCGGGCTGGCGTCCTTGGCGGCGCCCGGTTGGTTCCAGCGTGGCGGTAGATGATCAGCCTTTCCTGGCACGCCTCAGGGCACCGTTAACGTTGCTGTCGCCGTGGGCCAGGACCTCCCGAGCCGCCACGTTGAGCTGTCGGCGGATGAGTGGGGCCGACGATCCGGCGGCGCTGCACTGCCGCTCGACGTCGAAGACCTGGCGAGCCTGGCGGGCCGGCTCGAGGATCGCCTGGATCTCGCCGGGGTGACCCGCGCTTACCTGCCTCTCGCCCGCCTGGTGGAGCTTCACGTTTCCTCCCGTCAGGGCCTGAGCCAGGCGACCGGCGAGTTCCTGGGGCGATCGACCGTCGGGGAGCCGCCGTTCGTGATCGGCATCGCCGGCAGCGTGGCTGTGGGGAAGTCGACGACGGCCCGCCTCCTCCAGGCGGTTCTGTCCCGCAGACCGTCGGCGCCTCAGGTCGATCTGGTAACCACCGACGGATTCCTCTTTCCGAACGCCGAGCTGGAGCGGCGAGGGTTAATGGCCCGCAAGGGCTTTCCGGCGTCCTATGACCGGCGCCGCCTGCTGCGGTTCCTGGCCGAGGTGAAGGCGGGAAAGGCTCGGGTGGAGGCGCCGGTCTACAGCCACGTCGGCTACGACATCGTCGCGGGCGAGGTGCAGGTCGTCCTCCGGGCCGACATCGTCATAGTCGAAGGCCTCAACATCCTCTCGATCTCGGGTGTCGGCGAGCAACTGGTCAGCGACTTCCTTGACTTCACCATCTACATCGACGCCGACGAGCAGGACATCGAGGCGTGGTACGTCGAGCGGTTCCTCGGCCTGTGCGCCACGGTGTTCCAGGAGCCCTCGTCCTACTTTCACCGCTACGCCGGCCTCGACCGTGTGGCCGCCGTGGCCACCGCCCGCCACATCTGGGAGACGGTCAACGCCGTCAACCTGCGGGACAACATCCAGCCCACCCGCGGCCGGGCCGACGTGATCCTAGAGAAGGGCCCCGACCACCAGGTCCGGCGGGTGCGGCTGCGCACGCCCTGACCCTCCCGCCCGATTGGAGAGTGCCCGGAATTGGTCCTCCCAGGCACCAGAAGTGGGCACTCTCGAGCATCAGGCCGAGTGGCGGGAGATGTAGGCGTCCGCCTCGTCGGGGCTCAGACCATGGGTCTCGGCCAGACCTTCGGCTACGACGCGGCGGTAGGCGGCTCCCGGTCCTCCCGGCGCCAGCCCGGCGGCGCCCTCGTCAGTGAAGGTGACCATCGGCCGACCCTCCAGCCGGCCGAGCGGGACGATGCAGCCGTACCAGTGGCCGGGGTGGGCGACAACGAAGCCGGCGCCCAGGTCGGGCACCTCCAGCGACCCGACCGGCAGCCCGCACTCCTGGGCCAGCACGTCGGCGAACTGCCCGCCGGTCAGCAGCCAGGCCCGCCCGAGGGTGCGGGCGCCGACCGTCGGCGACGGATCCAGGAAGGCGACGCCGCCACCGCCCCACGTCTTGGACTGGCGGGCGAATATCAGGCGGTGCGGCAACTCGACCGCCGCCCACCGCGCCGCTGGGCTCGTGTCGCGGCAGCCGGCCAGATACCGCCCGAACCGGGCCGAGGACAGGTTCGACCCGTAGCCCACGTACCAGACGAACCCGGGTTCGCCCTGTGTTTCTCGCTCTGCTGGGCCGCTCGAGCCTGTCGCCGTCACACTCCATGTGTACCGTGCCGAGAGGATGAGCGAGAGCAACCCTGGCGAGCACGGACGGGTCGGGCGGGTGCTCGGCACCGAGGACAGCACCCCGCTCGAGTTCTGGGTGGCGCTCCAGCCCGGGTCGGTCCTCCAGCTCGACGACGTGGTGGCCACCGACCGGGACGTCCCCGGCGTCGGGATCGTAAAGGTCTACGGCGTGGTCGAGCAGGTGCGGGCCCGCCACGAGGGCGCCCGCTACGAGAGCGATGTCTTCCTGATCGAGGACGGGCTGCTGCCGGCCGAGGTCGTCGAGGCGGCCAAGGTCGTCACCACCCGCTTCGAGCCCGAGGTCTTCGTCCCGCCGACGCCAGGGGCCGTCGTCCGCAAGGCGACCGGCGCCGACCGTGACCAGGCCCTCAACTTCGACGGCATGGCCCGCCGGCTGCCGGCCGGCCTCAGCCGCGACGGTGAGCCCGTGCACCTCGACCTCGACTTCGTCGACGGCACCAAGGGCGCCCACGTCAACATCTCGGGCATCAGCGGGGTGGCCACCAAGACCAGCTACGCCCTGTTCCTGTTGCACGGCCTGTTCGCCGGCGGCGCCCTCTCCCACAACGACCGGGCCCTGGTGTTCAACGTCAAGGGCGAGGACCTGCTCTTCCTCGACCGCCCCAACACTCAGCTGTCGGACGAGCAACGGGCCCGTTACGCCACGTTGGGCCTGGCCGCCGCCGCCTTCTCCAGCGTCGCCTTCTTCGCCCCGCCCCGCCGGGGCGATCCCACCGGTGCGGTCGACACCAGCGCCCGCACCGCCGGGGTGGTGCCCTTCTTCTGGACGGTGGCCGAGTTCTGCGCCCGGGACCTGCTGCCCTTCCTGTTCGCCGACGCCGAGGACGACCGCCAGCAGTTCACCATCGTCATCCAGAACGTCCTGGTGCGCCTGCGCGAGGCGCTCGACCTGGGTGACGGCGCCGCCTCGATCGACGGCGTGGCCGTCCGCACGTTCGACCAGCTGACCCGCACCATCGCCGACCACCTCCTCGACGAGAGCGGGGTGAACAGCGACTGGGCCGGCCGGGCCATCGGAGCCGGCACCGTCAACGCCTTCATCCGCCGGCTGTACTCAGCCATCCCCCACCTGCAGCACCTGGTGCGGGCCGACATCCGCCGGGCCACGGCCTCGGCTGTCGACCCGTCCCGGGGCCAGGTCACCGTGGTCGACGTGCACAACCTCAACGACCGGGCCCAGCGCTTCGTGGTCGGCGTGGTGGTGCGCCAGCTGTTCGAGCAGAAGGAGCGTGAGGGCCGGGCCGAGCCCCGCCAGGTGCTGGTGCTCGACGAGCTGAACAAGTACGCCCCCCGCCAGGGCCAGAGCCCCATCAAGGAGGTGCTGCTCGACGTGGCCGAGCGGGGTCGCAGCCTGGGCATCGTGCTGATCGGATGCCAGCAGACGGCGAGCGAGGTCGAGCGGCGGATCGTCGGCAACTCCTCCATCCGGGTGGTCGGCCGCCTCGACGCCGCCGAGGCGGGACGGGAGGAGTACGGGTTCCTGCCGCTCATCCAGCGCCAGCGGGCCACCATCCTCAAACCGGGGACGATGATCGTCGGCCAGCCCGGCCTGCCCGTGCCCCTGGTGGTGCAGTTCCCGTTCCCGGCCTGGGCCACCCGGGCCGCCGAGGCGGCCGCCGCCCCCGACGACGGCCGCGACCCGTTCGAGGTGTTCTCAGGCCGATGACGATGCTGCACCAGCTGGCCGACCGACGACAGATCCACGCCGCCCGATCCGATGGGCCTGTGGAACGGTGAAGGTGCTGCACACCTCCGACTGGCACGTGGGTCGCACCATCCGGGGCCGCAGCCGGGCCGACGAGCACGCCGCCGTGCTGGCCGAGGTGGCCGACATCGCCCGGCGCCAGGCGGTCGACGTGGTGCTGGTCACCGGCGACCTGTTCGACAGCGCCTCGCCCACCGCTGAGGCCGAGCGGCTGGTGTACCAGGCCGTCCTTGACCTCGAGTCCACCGGCGCCACCGTCGTCGCCATCGCCGGCAACCACGACAACGAGCGCCGTCTCCAGGCCGTGGCCCCGCTGTTCGAGCGGGGCCGGGTGGTGGTGGGCGCCGTACCCGCCCGCCCGGATGAGGGCGGGGTACTGCGCCTCGTCACTGGCGGAGGCGAGCAGCTGGACGTGGGGCTGGTCCCGTTCCTGTCCCAGCGCCTGGCCGTGCGGGCCGACCTTTTGATGGCGGGCACCGAGGCCGAGGCCGTGGGCGCCTACGACGACCGATGCCGACGGGTGGTGGGCACGCTGTGTCAGGCCATGCGGCCCGGGACGGTGCGCATGGTGGCCGCCCACCTGTTCGTCCTGGGCGGTCGCAGCGGCACCAGCGAGCGGGTGGCCCACACCGCCCTCGGCTACGCCGTCAGCCCGCACGCGTTCCCGGCCGACCTCCACTACGTGGCGCTCGGCCACCTCCACCGGCCCCAGGCCGTCGGCCAGCCCACCATGCGCTACGCCGGGTCGCCTCTGCAGCTCGACTTCGGCGAGGCGGGCGAGGCCAAGTCGGTGACCCTGGTCGAGGTGACGGCCACCACGCCCGCTCGCGTTACCGAGATCCCCCTCATTGCCGGCCGGGCCCTGAGAGTGGTGGCGGGCACGTTGGCCGAGCTGGCCGCCGTGGCCGGCACCACCGGCGACGCCCACATCCGCGCTGTGGTGCGCGAGCGGGCCCGGCCCGGCCTGGCCGACGAGGTGCGGACCCTGTTCGAGCACGTGGTCGAGGTGGCCGTCGAAGCGCCGCTCGAGGCCGGTTCGGGCGGCCGGCGGGGCACCCGGCCGGAGGGACTGACCCCGGTCGAGCTGGTCACCGCCTACTGCCAGGCCGCCAACCTCGATGCCACCGCCGTCGTCCCGCTGTTCGAGGAGCTCCACGACGAGGCCACCGCCTGATGCGCCCGGTGCGGCTGGAGCTGGCCGGCTTCGGTGCCTTCCTCGAGCCGACGGTCATCGACTTCGACGGGGTCGACCTCTTCGCCCTGGTGGGGCCCACGGGCGCCGGCAAGAGCACCGTCCTCGACGCCATCTCCTTCGCCCTCTACGGCTCGGTCTCCCGCTACGAGAACCCGGCCCTGGTGGCGCCGGTGGTGGCGGCCCGGCGGGGCGAGGCCCGGGTTCGGCTCGACTTCTCGGTGGCCGGGGTGGCCTACACCGCGGTGCGGGTGGTTAAGCGCACGCCGCGGGGCGCCTCGACCCGTGACGCCCGCCTGGAGCGGGGTGAAGAGGTTCTGGCCGCGGATGCCAAGGCTGTGTCCCAGGAGGTCGAGCGGCTGCTGGGCCTCGGCTTCGACGACTTCACCAAGTGCGTGGTGCTGCCTCAGGGCGCCTTCGCCCGGTTCCTGCACGACAAGCCGGCGGTCCGTCAGGAGGTCCTCATTGGCCTGCTGGGCCTCAGCGTCTACGACCGGGTGCGCGGCCTGGCCGCCGGCCGCCAGAAGCAGGCCGACCTGCAGGCCGGCGTTCTGGAGGGGCGCCTGGGCGACCTGAGCGCCGCCACCGCCGAGGCCGTGGCCGCCGCCCGCCTGAGGGTCAACGAGCTGTCCGAGTTGGCCGTGCGGGTGGCCGAGGCCGAGCCGGCGCTCCAGGCGGCGGCCGACGAGGAGCGTCGCCTGCTGGCCACAGCCGAGGCCGCCGAGGCCAGGGCCCAGCGCCTGGCTGCGGTGCAGGCGCCGGCGGGGGTGGCGGACATGGCGGGCCGACTGGCCGCCGCCCGCGCCGAGCTTGACGACGCCAGCCGGGCCGAGGAGGCTGCCTCCGGGCTGGTGGCCAGCACCCGCGACCTCCGGTCCGCGGCCGGTGACCGCGCCGCCGCCGAGCGGGAGCTTGCTGCGCTGGCGCTGCTCGACCGCCTCACCTCGGACCGCCGCCCGCTGCACGCCACGGCCGAAGCCGCTACCGCCCTGCACCAGCGGGCCGAGGGGGCGCTGGGCACGGCCAGGCAGGCGGCGACGGTGGCTCGCGACCACCTGCACGCCGTCCAGCAGGCCCATCGTGCCCAAGCTCTGGCCGACGAGCTGGCCGTGGGTCAGGCGTGTCCGGTGTGCCGCCAGCCGGTCTCGGCGTTGCCGGAGTCGAGCGTGCCCGAGGACTTCGACCTCGCCCGCCGGACGGTCGACGGGACAGTGGCCGGCCTTGAGCGGGCCGAAGCTGACGCGGCACGGACCGACCGGGCGGCGGCAGCAGCGGAGGGGACGTTGGCGGCTCAGGACCGGCAGCTATCCGAGGCGGCTTCGGCCGCCGCCGGGGCCGACCGCCAGGATGCCGAATCGGTCATCGCCGCCGTCGCCGCCGCTTCGGAGGCTGCCGCCGTGGCCGAGTCGGGAGAGGAGGCGGCCCGCCGCCGTGTCGGCACCGCCCGCCGGCGCTTCGAGGAGGCCCGGGACGACGTCGACATCGGGTGGCGGGCGTTTGACCTGGCCCGCGACACCTTGGCCGGCCTGGCGCCGCCGGCCGCCGCCCGCGCCGACCTGGGCGCCGACTGGGCGCTGCTGGCCGCCTGGGCCGCCGCCCAGGTGCCGGCCGAGTACCAGGCGGCCGAGCGGGCCCGGCGGGCGGCGGCCGACGCCGACCGGCTGCGCACCGATCGCCGTGAGTCACTGGCCGACCTGCTGGCCGAGCACGGCGTGCCGCTCGGCGCCGGCGAGGCCCCCGGGGCTGCGGTCGCCGCCGGCCGCGGCCGGGCCGAGGCCGAGGGCCGCCGCCTGGCCGCCGACCTGGAGCAGGCCACAGGCTTGCGCCGCCAGCTGGAGTCGGTCCGGCGGCGGGCCGCCACCGCCCGGCTCCTGGCCGTGCACCTCGACGCCGGCCACTTCGAGAAGTGGCTGCTGAGGGAGGCACTCGACGACCTGGTCGAGGGGGCCACCGTCACGCTCAGACAGCTGTCGGGCGACGCCTACTCGCTCATCTGCGACGACAAGCTCGAGCTGAGCGTCATCGACCACGCCAACGCCGACGAGCACCGACCGGTCCGCACCCTGTCGGGCGGCGAGACGTTCCTGGCCTCGCTCAGCCTGGCCCTGGCCCTGGCCGACCGGATCGCCGCACTGGCCCCCGGCCAGGTGGCGCTCGAGTCGCTGTTCCTGGACGAAGGCTTCGGCACGCTCGACCCCGACACCCTCGACGTGGTGGCCAGCGCCATCGAGCAGCTGGGCGCCGAAGGCCGGATGGTCGGCCTGGTCACCCACGTCCGCGAGCTGGCCGAGCGGGTGCCCATCCGCTTCGAGGTGGCCAAGGGCCCCGGCGGCGCCACCATCGAGCGGGTCACCGCATGATGCGATGGTCGGTCGACGCCTGGGATCCCGGCTATGGGTCGTCGCTCGATGTCGACGACGCCGACGGCCTGGCCGACACCAACGTCCCGGTCGAGGTCGACGTCGAGGTGGCCGGGCCCGACTGGGCACCTCGCGACCCGGCGTCGAACGCCGTCCGCCCCACGACGACCCTGTTCTGCGACGGCACGCTGCGCACCGACGCCCGCATCTGGATCACCGGTCCCGACGGGCGGGTCCGCCCGGCACTGGCCGCCTCGGTGGCGGCCGGGGCCGTGCGCTCCGCTGGGGGCCGGGCAGAGGTCGTCGAGGTGACGGTGGCCCGGGTCCTGGTGTCTGCCAGCCCCGACATGGGTGCCATCCCCACCCCCTGGGGGGGCTACGAGCCGGCAACGGCCGGCAGCGACCTCGACGCCGCCCTCGTCGCCGCCGTCCTGCAGGCCATGGGCCGCCTCGAGGTGCAGGTGGCCTCGGCCGCCGCCGCCGCCGCCGACCTGGTCGTGGTCGATGGCCGCCTCCAGGCCCCCGGCCACCCCCCGGGCACGGTCGGCTACGTGAAGGCCCACGCCGCCCGCTACCTGGCCGACCGCCAGCACGAGGTGGTTGCCGCCCTCGGCCCCGGTCAGCGCACCCCCCTGTTCCGCGTCCAGCAGGTCCGCAGCACCACCCTCAGCTGGTACCTCCGCCTCCCCGGCGGCTTTGGCCACCCGTGGGCCGGCATCGTCCGCTGCGAGGTGACCAACGACGTCCCTCCCGCCCGAGCCGCGACGCTCGCCGACCGCGCCTGCCTGGCCCTCCCCGGCTACGCCAGCCAGCCCCACAAGGACAGCCGGGCCCCCCAGAACCTGGTCCCTGTCGGCGCCCTCGAGCACCGGCTCCGCCACGCCCTGGGCGACCCCCGCCTCCTCGAGCGCCACCTCCGCCGCGTGGCGGTCGCAGCCTGAGCGAAGGGCGGGAAAATGGGCCGGCGACGCCTCGTCGGCGGCGTCAGATCAGCAAGTTCACGTCCGGCAGCTTCACCGCCGCCGGAGATCCCTGCTCCCGCTCCTCATCGTCCAGGCCGCCGGCCAGCTGCAGCGCCTTGGTCAGGTCCGTGTCCGGCCGCAGACCCAGGTCCCGGCTCGGCATCCGGTACCGCCGGCCGTTGGGCGGTCCCGATCGCAGGCCGGCGCGGACGGCGGTGTTGAGCGCCTCCTTGAAGGACAGCCCTCGCTCCTGCGCAACCCGCTTCACCGCCGCCGCCACGTCCTCGTCGAGGGTCACGGTGGTGCGCACGAGCAGCATCGTAGGCGCTTGCTGTCTGTGCTCATGATGCGAAAGGCGCCCGACCGCCATGGGCCTGAGCCCCCCTGGTCCGGAGTAGCACCTCTCACCCCACCCGGGTAGGATTGCGCCCATGAAGCTCAGCGTGAGCTTGCCCGACCGCGACGTCGACTTCATCGACACCTACGCCAAGGAGCACGGCCGCTCCCGATCATCCACCCTGCAACGCGCCGTGGCCATGCTCCGAGCCGCCCAGCTGGGTCCCGCCTACGCCGCCGCCTTCGATGAGTGGGAGCAATCTGGAGACGCCGCCGCCTGGGAGGACGTCGTCGGAGACGGCATCGCCTGATGCTCCGAAGCGAGATCCGCATGGTCGACCTCGACCCCACTCGAGGCTCCGAGGCCAACAAGCGACGACCCGCAGTCGTGGTGAGCAACGACGGCATGAACACGACCGCAGCCCGGCTGAGGCGAGGTGTCATCACCGTCATCCCCCTCACCTCCAACACTGCGCACGTCTACCCCTTCCAGGTTCTCCTGGACTCGACGGCGTGCGGTCTGCGAACAACATCCAAAGCCCAAGCGGAGCAGGTGCGCAGCGTCGACATCGGGCGAGTTGGGATTCTCGTCGGCCACGTGCCCGACCCGCTCATGACCAAGATCGGTGCAGCGCTTCGACTTCACCTCGCCCTGGAAGTCTGACCCCGGCCTCTGCCAGTGCGGTGGGGGAGCAGGATCGCCCTTTAGCGGCACGCCCCATACTCCAGCCGAGCCTCAGCACTGCCGAGAAGGGTGAAGGACTGGGTGTTCGACGTTTGCGTACCAGCCGGAACACCCCGAACTTCTCGCAGAGCAGGCGCCCATTGATTCCCGGGAGCCCGTTGCTGCCGCTACAGACGGGGAGGAGCATCACACAGCCAAGGGTCGCGGTCGTTCCGCAGCCGGGCTGGCCGGCGATCTGGGCCTGGATGGGCCCGGAAGGGGTGGACGGCCCTGGGCCGCCAGGGGGTCGCGGTGGGCCGGGACCGGGTGGCCCGGCTGATGCGGGTCATGGGCCTGGCCGGCGCCACCAGGGCCAAGAAGCGGTGGACGACCAGGGCTGACCCAGCGACGGTCCGGGCCCTGGCCATCCGCTCCTGGGGCGCCTTCCGCCCGCCCTGCGGCACACCCGCCCATACCTGAGCCTGCCGAACCTCGCGTGTTCCCTTGACAGTCGTACGGGCGGCTCGACATACTTGCGGCAGCGGCGGGCTCGCGTCGGTTCAGGGCTTTTGAGGGGGGAACAGATGCGGCTTGTCCGCAAGGTTGCGGTTGTAACTGCTGTTGCGGTTGCGACCGTCTTCGGGGCGACACTTGCGCCGTCCATGGCTCAGGCGGTGCCAGTCGCTGCGCAGACGGTCTCGGTTGTTGCAGCTGGGCTGAATAATCCCCGAGGGCTGGCCGTCGTGGGAGGCCGGCTGTTTGTGGCCCAGGCGGGGACGGGGGGAAGCGACTGCCCGCCGGGAGCTATGGGGCCGGAGGGAGGCCCGGTATGCTTCGGCCTGACGGGTGCTTTGAGCGAGATTTCTGATGGCCGCGTCCGCGATGTGGTGACCGGGCTGTTCTCGGCGTCGGACGTTCCCGGCGGGCTTGCTGCTGAGGGAATTTCCGATGTGGGTGGCACCCGGTTTGGGCTGACTGCCCTCTTCGGATCGTCGGTGCCGGGGACATTCGACGCTCTGCCGTCTGGTGACAAGCTGACGGCCGCCGATAGCGCCGCCGCACACCATCAGCTGGGCAAACTCAGTCTCGTCGACCGCCGGCTCACCGTTCCATTGGCCGATGTCGGGAGGTCGGACTACCGGTGGGCGGCCGCTCACAAGAACCTGGTTCCCGGGCAGTTCCCAGACGCCAACCCCAATGCTTTCGCCGCTGTCGGCTCGACCACGTACGTCGTCGACGCTGCGAGCAACACTCTCGACTCGGTAGACCTTTCGGGCCGTGTGAAGCAGTTGGCCTTTATTCCGAACGGCGCCAACTCCGACGCCGTTCCCACCTGCGTCGCCGTCGACCCGTCGAACACAGCCCTCTACATCGGGCAGCTGGCACCATTCGCCGGCCCCGATGCCGGCAAGGTGTATCGCTTTGACCTGATCACCCACAAGCTGACCGTGTGGCAGACCGGCTTCGGTGCTGTCGATGGCTGCGGCTTCGACCGCGCCGGCAACTTCTACGCCGTCGAGTTCCAGCGCGCCGGCTTCAACCCTGGCCCCAACGGCCTCGGAGACCCGGCCGGTGACATCGTAAAGATCACCCCCACCGGCCAGCGCAGCGTCCTTGGCACCGGGCAGCTGCTTTTTCCCCAGGGTTTCGCGGTTGACCAGCAGGGTGCCATCTACGTGTCGAACAACTCAATCTTCACCGGGAAAGGCCCGGGCCCGACGGGCGAGGTCGTTCGCGTCGTCCCCTGATGAGGAGGAATATCGGAACGAAAAGTCACGCCGACCGTGACGTCAGCCAAAACACGCCGGGAGTCGTCCTGGGCGTTGATCTGGACGACATGGGGCGACTGGCGGAAGCTGCTCCGGGGGTCGAGGTTTCTTCCCCTACTTCTGGCGCGCGATAACCGGGCGTTATCGCTAGCCGCCCGCCGCCACCAGGCCGCCGGGCAGGACCCCCCGCCCGAGCCGGGCTGGGGCGGGCCGACGATCTCCGCTTCGCGGCGGGGCGGCTACCGGCTTCGTCTCAAGCCGTGCGCAGGGTCAAGCTACAGATCGACCGGCCGGTCACCCGGGGGGAGGCGGCAGGATCTCGCAGTCGCGCGCCGCCGCGGCCTGCACGATGCGGGAGATGTCCGGGGGTGCAGGAGTGGGGAGGGTCGGCGTCGTCGCCACCTGGCACGCTGAGACCTGCCGCCCTGGTCAGGTCGGCGGCCGCACGATGTCAGTGGCGTAGCGGCTCATGATCGCCCCGATGGCCGCCGGGTCGGGCCGACCGGGCGGGAGCGTGGCGAGCTCCCGGAAGTAGCCGATGTAGCGGTCGGGCGTGACGGTGCAGAGGAGCACCGACTCGACGTTACCGTGGTTGGCGAAGGTGTGCGCCGTATGGGGTGGCACCGTCACCAACATGCCGGGCGTTGCCTGAATCGTTTCAGAGCCACAGGTGAATGTGGTGGTGCCGGCGACGACGAAGAAGGTCTCGTCGTGCTCGCGGTGCACGTGCTGGGGCGGACCGGGCGTCGCTGGCGGCAGCGTGACCTCGACGATGCCGAGGCGATGGTCGGTGTTGGTGCCGTCCTCGAGTATCCGGATCGTGAGGGCACCGACGGCGATGATCTCGCCCTTGGTGAGGTCGATCACCTGGATCGACATCAGGCGGCGACGTGGCTGGCGAGCTCGTGGACCTCGACGGTGTGGCCCTCGGGCAGGTTGGCCTTCACGTTGGCGTCGAAGAAGGCGGCGTGATCACCGGCGGTGTCCCACACCTCCGTCACAACGAAGGCGCCGTCGATGCCGTAGACGTCATGGGTGCAGAACCCGGGGGCAGCGACGAGCACGGGCTTGAGGCCGGCCGACATCCGCTCGTAGACGGCGAGGTCGAGGGGGACGGTGGTGCGGACGAGGGTGGCCATCGGAGGCTCCTTTTTGAGTTCGACCTCAGCCGGATCGAGCGACAGATGCTGTATCGTGCGACGTCTGTCGATTATTATGGACCCGTGGCCGGATCTCGCACCAACGACATGCCACACTCCACTCGCCGGCAGCCCACGCTACCGGAAACCCAAAACCCCGAGCCTCCACCAAACCCAGGCCGGTTCAGAACGACCGCTGAGAACGGTTCGTGTGGACGAAGACCGCCGACCGATCCTCAACCACAGCAGAAGTCAGCAGATTTTATTTTCGCGACACTAGGTCGAGCGGGCAGACCGGACGCTCGCTGACTGGCGCAGCTGGGCCCGGCCTACTCCGAGCGGAGGATGACCGACGGCTGGACCCTGCGGGCCATGCCGGCCGGCACTGCAGCGGTGGCGTTGGCGATGGCAACGAGGCCAACGCTGACGATGACGAGGGCGAGAACCGGTACGGTCGGGCGGGGAACGACGTCAAGCTGGCGGGCGAAGAGGTTCCAGAGGCCCCGGCCCACCACGACGCCTGCTGGCACACCGACGACCAGTCCAACGGTGATGGTGGCTGTCGCTTGCCAGGCGAGGGTCGCCCCGATCTGTCGGCTGGTGAAGCCGATCGCCTTCAACAGGGCGAGATCACGTTGGCGTCGGCGCACCGAGGTGGTCAGCGCCAGCGCGAGCGAGGCGACGACACCGAGCGTCAAGGCGCCGGCCAGGAGCGATGGCGCTCCTCCGATCTCGCTCGAGTTCACGATCTCCGCCGGCCGTTGCGCACGGATCAAGGTCCCGGTGCCCGGGAAGCTGGCCATCGGCCCGCTGGCGCGGCTGAGCCTGTCGAAGGCGGTGTCGACGTTGGTGCCCCCCTTGAAGCGCACGAAGATGGCGTTCGGGCCGACCCGGCCGGGAGGAGGACCGCCCGCCGTTGACTCGGTGACGTTGCGGTCGAAGCCGGGGACCAGCTCGGGCGCCACGAGGGCGCCCACCCCGAGTGAGGTGTGGGCCCCGTGCACGATGCCAACCGTCGGCAGGGTGGCGATCCCGACGATGCGCAGCTGGCGGCCAGGGGCGAAGGCCCCGATGGTGACCTGGTCACCAATGCCCTTACCCAGCTCTGCGGCTGTCGCCGCGCCGAGCACGACCTCCCCCGCACCGGTGGCGCGGCGCCCGTGGACGAGCGGTGGCGAGACCACGCTGTCGGCCGCCATGCCGAGCAGCGGAACGTTGCGGCCGTTCACCAGGTCCGAGCCGAAGGAGGCAGACGACCAGGCGTCGACGTCGGGGTTGGTGTCGAGCACGGCGTGGGCGCCGTCGAGTCGGGCGTTGCCGTAGCCCTGCTGGTCCTCGAAGGTGGCGTCCCAGCTCCACCCGTACAGACGGTGATCGGCGGTGAGCGAGCCCAGGCTGCTGCCGAAGGTCACCGAGGCGACCAGCGCGGTGACGGCGATCGCCGCCCCGGTCATGACCGATCGGGTCGGCACGGCGCTACGCCCCGATCCTGGCTCGAAGGCCATGCGTAGTCCGGCCACCGCGGCCGGCGGCATCCCCCGGGCCGCGGCCGCCGCCACGATGGAGGATGGACGCTGTGGCCGTGCCCCGGCCAGGCGGGCGGACTCACGCCAAGAGACCACCGCGGCGATGGCGGCCAGCAGCCCGATCAACGAGCCGGCACCGAGGCCGAGGACGGTGAGGTCCAGATGCACTCCTGGCGCCACCTCGACCTTGCGCACCCGCCCGATCGGCGCCGCCGATGACGCCAGAGCGGCGAACGCGACGGCGAGCAAACCGCCGGCCACGATCGCCAGCACCGGACCGATCAGCGCCGACCCGGCGATGGTCCTCGGCGTGGCTCCCAGAGCCCGAAGCACCGTTCGGTCCTGGCGATCCTGTCGGAGCAGGCGGCTGATGGCCTGGCCGCCGAGCACGAGGGTGGCTAGACCGGCGATGACGCCGAACAACCCGAGTGCGATCGACAGGGGCCGGATCGCCTGCAGGGAGTGGAACGTGTCAACCGAGGTGACTCGGAAGAACTGCGGGGATCCGGGGTCCAACAGGTTGACCAGCTGCTGCTTCACGGCGTCGACGTCGGCGTCGCCCCGCTTGAGGACCAGACCTTGCCATGCGTATGTGCCGTACGGCCTGGCCTCTGCGGTGTAGGCGGGCGTGAGGAGGACCAAGGCTGACGCGTCGCTCTCGTCCTGCACGACCTCCTCGACGAAGAGGCCGGTGCCCACGATGGTGACGAACATCTGCAGCTTGGGCGGCGACGGGTGCGTCTCAAGGTCGGGGTCGCGGATCTGCTCGTCGGTGTAGGTGCCCAGGTCGATCCGCTGGCCGACGTGGTAGCCGTACTGCTGGGCCGCGTTCTCGTTCACCGCAATCTCATCGACGCGAGTCGGGTCGGGCAGCCGGCCCTTCGTTGGCGTGAAGCGGTCCTGGCCGAAGAAGCGCCCGTCGAGGCTGCCGATCGCCTCGAAATTCACCGACCGGTCTGGTCGCCCGTCGACGAGCGGGACCACGTTGGTCGCGATGTAGGTCGAGCTGCTCTGCACCTGGGGGAGCCGAGCGACCGCCGCGTTGATCTCGGGCACGTACAAGCCGGGATCAAGGGCCATGGTGGATGCCCTCGCCGAGCGGACGAAGCGGGGGTAGGCCGACTGGGTGCGCCGAGCTCCGGCCACCGCGACGAGGCTGACGCCCCCGAGCAGCCCGACGAGCAGGGCGATGCCGACGTAGCTCCGCCAACGCTGTCCGACGGCGGCCCGAAACAGGTAGACACCGACGACCATCAGGCGCTCTGACCGGCCATGTCCCAGTTGTCACACACGGCGACACCTGAGGCAAGGGGGTAGCCACCCGGACAGGCGGGGGTGCCTGCACCCCGTGCGAGCGGGCTGGAGGCTGCCACCCCTGCGATGAAACCGGTGAGCTAAGTCGCCATGTCCTCCCGTTTCCCCACGCGATGTGGTCCGGATCGTCACTCGGCGCGCAGCGCCGCGGCTGGCCTCGTCTGGGCGGCCAGCCGGGCGGGGAGGGCGGCAATGAGGTTGGCCAGCACGATGACGGCGAGGACCACCAGGGCCACCCCGGCCACCGGTACCGACGGGCGGGTGGGAACGCCGAGGCGTTCGGCGAAGCCGAGCCAGGCCCAGCGTCCCGCCACGAGGCCGATGGGCACCCCGATCAAGGCGGCGATGCCGGTGACCATGCTCGCCTGCCAGGCCACCGTGGCGAACACCTGGGGCCGCACGAAGCCGAGGACCTTGAGGATGGCGAGATCCCGGCGGCGTCGTTGCACCGAGGTCAGCAGCGTGTGCCCGAGGGTTCCCACGGCCATGACCCCCACGAGGCTGGCGACGATGGACGGCAGACCGTTGACCCGTTCGAGATCGGCGAGATCGGAGGGCTTCTTCGGCAGGTAGACGTTGCCCGGCG
>JBBSHM010000027.1:0-31860 GCA_038253125.1 Acidimicrobiales bacterium | reverse complement strand
GGCGCCGCCCTCGACGTCTTCGTCGAGGAGCCCACCACCTCCTCCCCGCTGTTCTCCCTGCCGCAGGTGGTGGTCACCCCGCACCTGGGCGCATCCACCGCCGAGGCCCAGGACAAGGCCGGTAGCACCATCGCCGAGATGGTCGTGCTGGCCCTGGCCGGCGACTTCGTGCCCTTCGCCGTGAACGTCAACGCCGCCGAGGCCAGCGAGACCGTGCGCCCCTTCCTGGGCCTGGCCGAGCGGCTGGGCCGCACGCTCGCCGCCCTCACCGGCGGGCTGCCGCCCGAGCTCGAGATCTCCTACGAGGGTGGGCTGGCTGAGCACGACACCCGGATCCTCACGCTGTCGGTCCTGAAGGGGCTGCTGGCGGCGGCGAGCGACGACCAGGTCTCCTACGTCAACGCTCCGCAGCTGGCCAGCGAGCGGGGCATGGACGTGAAGGAGAGCACGACCTCAACGGCGCAGGACTACGTGAACCTGATCGTCGTGCGCAGCGGCGAGCACTCGGTGTCGGGCACGATCGGCGGTGACAGGGGTGAGCCCCGCATCGTCGCCGTTGACGGGCACAAGGTTGACGTCCCGCCCGTCAGCCACCTCCTCGTCGTCCGCAACGACGACCGCAACGGCATGGTGGCCCTCGTCGCCCGGACGTTGTCCGAGGCTGGCGTCGGCATCGAGAACATGTCGCTCGGCAAGTCGCCCGACGCCCCCACCGCCCTAATGGCCATCGCCACCTATGAGGCCGTGCCTGCAGCCACCCTGGAGAAGCTGCGGGCCGCTGAGGGGATCTCCGGCGTCGCCGCCGTCGACGAGATCTGAGCGCTGCGCTAACGCTTGGCCTGGCGCAGCCCGTCGGCCTCGGCCGCCGCCGGGTTGCGGTAGCAGCGGTCGGGGTTGCTGCGGTCGTAGAACAGGCCGCCGACGACGTGGAAGATCCCGCTGGCCAGGCTGGCCTTGACGGGATAGCCCGTCGGGCAGGTGCTCCCGACCGGCTCGACCCACAGCAAGGCCGGCTTCCTCCTCCGCGACGAGACCTTCCTGGCATCCGGCGCGGCCGCAGGCGCTGAGGCCGCTGCCTTCTTCACCGTCGGCCTGAGGGCCGTACCGCCGACTGTCGGTTCCGGTGCTGCGGCTTTGGTCGCCATGACCTTCTTGACGGCCTTCTTCGCCGTGCCGGTCCTGGCCGGCGCCCTGGTCACCTTCTTCGGGCCTTTGGCGCTGGGAGCCTGAGTGGCCATCGTCCCGGTCACCTCTGCCGGCCTGACCGCCGTCTCGGCCGGCTCGGAGGCCGGCGCCGGTGCTGGGACGGGCGGCGGGGAATCCTGCGGCGTGGTGGCGTCGGCGCCGGGAACATCACGAGCCCTCAGCGGGACGCGCGGTCGCCCGGAACGTCGTACCGACGGCACCGCGGCCGTGGCCCCCTCCTCCGCGATGCTTTCGCGGCCGACGGTTTCGCCGGCTAGTTCGTAGGTGCCGGCGCCGGCTAGGCCAGCCTCGTCGGTGCTTTCGGGGCCTTCGGTGCGCCCACTGCCATGGAGCCCGCCGAGGTCGTCGAGGTCGTCGAGGTCCTCGAGGTCCTCGGGGAGGATGTCGTCGAAGTCGTCGGTCATGAGCGGACGGCGGCGGCCGGCGCCCGAGGAGGCGTCGTCCGACTGCCAGTCCTCGGCCTCCGCTGGCTCCCACAGGAGCTCCGGCTCCGGCTCGTCAGCGAGCTCCAGCTCCTCGTCGAAGTCCAGTGCGTTGGTCTCAAGGGCTTCCTCGAGCTGCGGATCGTGCCGGCCCGGTTTGTTGAAGGGGATGCTCGCATGAGCAAAGGCGGTCTCGGCAGCCGGCCCGTTAGCCGTCTCCACCGCCGGCTCCACGGCTTCGTCGGGCTCGCCGTCATCGTCGTGGTCGTACTCGTCGTCGTCGTCGTCATCCAGAGCTGTCCAGGCGGGAGCGACCTCACCGAGCCCGGGCTCCAGGTCTGCTGCCATCAGCGGCCGCCGGGTCGTTCGGTCGCCGAAGTCGACGTCCAGCTCGAGGCCGTCGAGGTCGTCGAGGTCGTCGAGGTCGTCTGGCGCCGGGAGGGTGAGATCGGGCTCGGGCGTCGCCGAGGTAGCCGGCCCGAGGTCGTGTTCATCGTCTTGCGGTGCGAACCCGACGGCGGCGGGCGTCGGCTCGGGTGCGCTGGGCTCGGGTGCGACGGGCTCTACGCCGAGGCTGGCCCACTTCGGCTCCTCGTCGAGGTCGGCGACCGCCTCGTCGGGCACCAGCGGCTCGAGGGTCGGCTCAGCCAGCTCGTCCTCCTCGACCACCCGGGCCGTGCGCTCCAGCTCCCTGACCCCCTCGGGCCACATGCGGTCGTCGATCTGGCCGACGGGGTCGACATCTTCGGGCGCCACGCCCGGCGGTGCGGCCCCGGTCTCCTCGTGCGGCGTCGCATGACCCGACAGAACCGTGTCCTGCGGATCCGCCTCGCCGTCATCCTCGCCGTCATCGTCTCCGTCGTCGTAGCGCCGCCCGCCGGGCAGGTCGGCGGCCATGATCGGGTGGCGCTCACCCATTCCGCTCCCGGCTCCGCTCTCGCCTCGAGCCACTCCCTGAGCGGCTGAGGCCCGCTCCGTCTGAGCGGCCAACAGCGTCTCCGCCTCCTTGCGCTGGGCCGCGAAGCGGGCAAGCGCGTCGTCGCGCTCACGCCGGCGTCGAGCCTGGGGATCGTCCTCAGCCTTCAGCCGGGCGGCCTGGAGGCGGGCCAGCTCCAGCCGCTCGGCTTCGAGCCGCTCAGCCTCGAGGGCGGCCTCCTCGGCCAGGATGATGGCGTCCAGGTCCGCGGGCGGATCGGCCGCCACCACCTCGAGCGGCGCTGGCGGCGCGGTGCCGGCGGCCTCGTCGAGCAGGTCGGAGGCCCACCCGGTTTCGCCTGTCTCGTCAAAGGCCTCCTCGGGGGGTGGGCCCCAGCCTTCCAGGACCGACTCCGGGTTCGGCGGCGGCCACGCCTCAAGGTCGTCCACGAAGCCGGGGGGTGGCGAGGAGCCGGCGCTTCGGTCTCCGGCGGGAGAGGCGCGCCAGGCGGTGACGACCGCCTCGTCCACCTCGGCCGCCTCGGTGATGCCGGCCGCTTCCAGCACCGCGGCTTCAGCCACCAGCTCGGGCGGGCCGCCGGGGATCATCTCCGCCGCGGGCTCGGCCGGCCGTCCCGGTGGCGGGTTGACCAGGGCGTTGGGGAGGGGCGGCCAGGCCGGAGGTGCAGCCCCCGTCTGCGCCAGCCGACGGGCCCGTGAGGCCCGCACCGCAGCGATGCCGGCGCCAACGAACAGCCCCAGTGTCAGCGCCTTCCTGAGCCCTCGACCGCGTGCCATGCGCCACGAAACCTAGTGCGGTCAGGCCCAGGGTCAGGTGTTCCCCTTGACGATCGCGCCTGTATGGCGGCACCATGGTCCATTGATGGCCGGCACCCTGCGCTTCATCCTCCTTCTGACCTAGGGCGGCCCGCAGCCGCCCCAGCCTCCTGCGCCGTCTCGGCCAGGAGGTTTTTCTTTTCCCGGCCACCGTCACCCCGTCGCCAACCACCCTCCCATCAACGTGAACCGAGGTCCCAAGCGATGAACCCCGAGCCCGTCGCCCGCAAGCGCATGCCCTTCGAGCGTTACCGGCCGTTCCTCCCGCTCGACCTGCCCGACCGCAACTGGCCGGCCCGTCGCCAGGAGTCGGCGCCGCTGTGGTGCTCGGTCGACCTTCGTGACGGCAACCAGGCCCTGATCGACCCGATGGACCCGGCCCGCAAGCTCCGCATGTTCGAGACGGTGGTGGCCATGGGGTTCACCGAGATCGAGGTCGGCTTCCCCTCGGCGTCCCAGCCCGACTACGACTTCGTGCGCCAGCTGATCGAGCAGGACCTGATCCCGGGCGACGTCACCATCCAGGTGCTCGTGCAGTGCCGGCCCGAGCTGATCGAGCGCACCTACGAGTGCCTCCAGGGGGCGCCCCGGGCCATCGTGCACTTCTACAACTCGACGTCGGTGCTGCAGCGCCGGGTCGTGTTCGGCCTGGACCGGGCGGGCGTGACCGACATCGCCGTGAACGCCGCCAAGCTGTGCCGCAAGCTCGAGCACACTCTTGCCGGCACCGACGTGCGCTATGAGTACAGCCCCGAATCGTTCACCGGCACCGAGCCCGACTATGGCATCGAGATCTGCGAGGCGGTGATGGATGCTCTCGACCTGTCGCCCGAGGAAAAGGTCGTTCTGAACCTCCCGGCCACCGTCGAGATGTACACCCCCAACGTCTACGCGGATGTGATCGAGTGGTTCTCGCGCACCATCCGTGACCGTGACCAGGTGGTGCTGTCCCTCCATCCCCACAACGACCGGGGATGTGCGGTGGCCGCCGCCGAGCTCGGGGTGCTGGCCGGCGCCGACCGGGTGGAGGGCACCCTGTTCGGCAACGGCGAGCGTACCGGCAACGTCGACCTGGTCACCCTCGCCATGAACCTGTTCGCCCAGGGGGTGGACCCCGGCCTCGACATCAGCGACATCGACGGGCTGCGGCGCGTCGCCGAGCACTGCAACCGCCTGCCCGTCCACCCTCGCCACCCCTATGCCGGCGACCTCGTCTACACGTCGTTCTCCGGCTCGCACCAGGACGCCATCAAGAAGGGCTTCGCCGCACTCGAAGCCGGCGCCGGCCCCGACGGCTATGAGGTGTGGGAGGTTCCCTACCTCCCCATCGACCCCAAGCACGTGGGCCGCAGCTACGAAGCGGTGATCCGGGTCAACAGCCAGTCCGGCAAGGGCGGGGTGGCCTACATCATGAAGGCCGAGCACGGCTTCGACCTGCCCCGCCGCCTGCAGATCGAGTTCTCCTCCACCATCCAGCACATCACCGAGGACTCCGGCACCGAGATCACCCCGGCCGCCATGTGGACCGCCTTCGAGACCCTGTACCTCCCCGTCGCCCCCGCCATCAGCCTGCTCTCCCACGAGCTGATGGTCAGGGACAGCGGCACCCACGTCACCGCCCAGCTGCTGGTCGAAGGCGAGCACGTCACGGTGACGGGCCAGGGCAACGGCCCCATCGCCGCCTTCGTCCAGGGCCTCCGCTCGGCTCTCGGCGTCGAGCTCGACGTGGTCGACTACGCCGAGCACGCCCTCAGCGCTGGCGCCGACGCCACCGCCGTGGCCTATGTCGAGTCAGTTGGCGCCGACGGCACGAAGTGGGGCGTAGGCCTCGACCCCAACATCCTCACCGCCTCGCTGAAAGCGGTGGTGGGAGCCCTCCTGCGCCAGCGCTGAGGCGGCGCCGGTTCTGTCGGGAGAAGCTGTCTCCTGGCGACGGGCTTCTCCCGACAGAACGGTCAGCGCTGGGTGGTCGGCAGGAGGTCGCCTCTCTTCGCCTCAAAGGCTGTGATGTCGGCTTCATGGCGCAGGGTGAGACCGATGTCGTCGAGGCCTTCCAGGATGCGGTTCTGGGTGAAGGGGTCAAGCGGGAACGGCGCTGAGAAGTCGATGGCCGGCGCCTCCACGAGGAGGCGCTCGACGTCGACGGTGACCTCCAGCGACGGGTCGGCTTCAACGGCTGCCAGGAGGGCCTCGGCGGCGGCCTCGTCCAGCTGGGCGGTGACGAGGCCGGCCTTGGTCGAGTTGTTGCGGAAGATGTCGCCGAAGCGGGGGCTGACCACGGCTCGGAAGCCGTAGTCGGTCAGGGCCCACACCGCGTGCTCTCGGCTGGAGCCCACGCCGAAGTTGGCGCCGGCCACCAGGATGCTGGCTCCGGCGTGCTCGGCCCGGTTCAGGACGAAGTCGGGCTCCTCGCGCCACTCGCTGAACAGGCCGGCGCCGAAGCCCGTGCGCTCCACCCGCTTCAGCCAGTCGGACGGGATGATCTGGTCGGTGTCGACATCGCTGCGCCGCAGGGGCGACGCCGTACCGGTGATGACCCGGATGGGTTCCATTACAGCTCCTCGGGGGTGGCGAAGGTGCCCTTGACGGCGGTGGCGGCGGCGACGGCGGGGGAGACCAGGTGTGTGCGGCCGCCCCGGCCCTGCCGGCCCTCGAAGTTGCGGTTGCTGGTGGAGGCGGCCCGCTCGCCGGGGCTGAGCTTGTCGGGGTTCATGGCCAGGCACATCGAGCACCCGGGCTCACGCCACTCGGCGCCGGCGGCCACGAAGACCCGGTCGAGGCCCTCGGCCACCGCCTGCTCCTTGACCAGGCCCGATCCGGGCACGACCATCACCCGCAGGCCCGGCTTCACCCGGCGGCCGTCGAGCACGGCGGCGGCGGCCCGCAGGTCCTCGATGCGGCTGTTGGTGCAGCTGCCGATGAAGACGGTGTCGACCGGGATGTCCCGCACCCGGGTGCCCGCCTCCAGCCCCATGTAGGCCAGGGCGCGGGCCACCGTGTCGCGCTCTGTCGAGTCGAGGACATCGTCGGGGGATGGAACGTTCCCGTCGAGGCGCACGACCTGACCCGGGTTGGTGCCCCAGGTGACGTGGGGGGCCAAGGCGGCGGCGTCCAGGTGCACCGCTTTGTCAAAGGCGGCGTCGTCGTCGGTGCGCAGGGTGCGCCAGTCGTCGAGCGCCCGCTCCCACGCCGCCCCCGTGGGGGCGTGGGGGCGGCCCTCGAGGTAGGCGAAGGTCGTGTCGTCGGGCGCCACCATCCCGGCCCGGGCGCCGGCCTCGATGCTCATGTTGCACACCGTCATGCGCCCCTCCATGCTCATCGCCTCGAACACCGGGCCCCGGTACTCGATGACCGAGCCGATGCCGCCGCCGGTGCCGAGGCGGCCGACGATGGCCAGGATCACATCCTTGGCGGTGACGCCGGCGGGAAGGTCTCCCTCGACGTTGACGGCGAGGGTCCCCGGCCGCTGCTGGGCCAGCGTCTGGGTGGCCAGGACGTGCTCGACCTCACTTGTGCCGATGCCAAAGGCCAGGGCCCCGAAGGCGCCGTGGGTGGCCGTGTGGCTGTCGCCGCAGACGATGGTCATCCCCGGCTGGGTGAGGCCCAGCTCGGGGCCGATGACGTGGACGATCCCCTGGTTGCGATGGCCCATCGGGTACAGGCGGATCCCGAACTCGCGGGCGTTGGCGCGCAGCGTCTCGATCTGCTGGCGGCTGATCGGGTCGGCGATGGGCTGATCGATGTTCAGCGTCGGCACGTTGTGGTCCTCGGTGGCCACGGTGAGGTCGGGCCGGCGCACCCGGCGGTCGCCAAGGCGCAGGCCCTCGAAGGCCTGGGGGCTGGTGACCTCGTGCACCAGGTGCAGGTCGATGTACAACAGGTCGGGCTCGTCGGCGGCGCGGTGCACCACATGGCGCTCCCACACCTTGTCGCTCAACGTCTGGCCGCTCAACGTCTTGTCGCCCGGCGTCTTGTCGCCCGGCGTCTTGTCGCCCGGCGTTTGTCCCTTCGGGCTGTTGTCACTCACCGTCTGCGCCATCCTGGGCCTCCCGATCGTCTGGCGCTATCCCGCTATGTGGGATAGCCTTCTCGGCTGATGGAACGAAGAGTAAGCGGTGTGGCCGTCCTCGACAAGTCGGTTCGCATCCTGGAGGTTCTGGCCGACGGCCGCCGGCGCACGCTGGGCGAGCTGGTGGCCGACACCGGCCACGCCCGGGCCACCTGCCACCGGCTGGCCCACGCCCTTCAAGCCCACGGGCTGACCCATCTCGGCGTCGACGACCGGTGGGAGCTGGGCGACCGTCTGGGCGAGCTGGCCGGGACCGTCGGCGGCCCCGGTCTGGTCGCCGCCGCCGCCGGTCCTCTTCACCGCCTGGTGGAGGAGACAGGTGAGAGCGCCCAGCTCTACGTCGCCCGGGGCGGCCAGCGGGTGTGCGCCATCGCCGTCGAGTCCCCCCAGAGCCTGCGCACGATCGTCCCGGTGGGGGCCGTCCTGCCCCTCGACCGGGGATCAGCCGGCCAGGTGCTGTCCGGCCAGGCCGCCGCCCTGCGCAAGGGCTGGGCCGAGAGCGTCGAGGAGCGGGAGAAGGGCGTGGCTTCGGTGAGCGCCCCCGTACGGCGGGATGGTTCCGTTGTGGCCGCCGTGTCGGTGTCGGGGCCGGTCGAGCGCACCTCCCGCCAGCCCGGCCGCCGGTACTCGGCGGCGGTGGCGGCGGCGGCGTCGGCCATCGAGGCGGCGCTGGACGGCACATGACCCCGCTGGACCGCCGAATCCTCGGGCTGGCCGTTCCCGCTCTCGGGGCGTTGGCCGTCGAGCCGATCTACGGGCTGGTCGACACCGCCATCGTGGGCCGGATCGGGCGCAGCGAGCTGGGCGGCCTGGCCGTGGCCCTCACCGCCCTGAACCTCGGCGTCTACGGCGCCGGCTTCCTGGCCATGGTCACCAGCCAGCGGGTGGCCTTCCGCACCGGCGGCGGCGACCGGGCGGCGGCCGCCCGCTCGGCGGTGGCCGCCTACTGGCTGGCCGTTGGAATCGGCCTGGCGCTCGCCGCCGTCGCCCTCCTCGCCGCCCGCCCGCTGGCGGCAGCTCTTGGTGCCGAGGGCGCCGTGCTGGAGCGCGCCACCACCTACCTCCGCCTCGCCGCCGCCGGCCTTCCGTTCCAGCTGTGCGTGCTGGCCGGCAACGGCCACCGCCGCGGCCTGGCCGACACGCGAACGCCCCTGCTGATCCTGGCCGTGGCCAACGCCGTGAACGTCGTCCTCGAGCTCTTCTTCGTCCACGGGCTGGGCCTCGGCGTGGCCGGGTCGGCCCTCGGCACCACCTGCGCCCAGGTGCTGTCGGGCTCGTGGTTCCTGATCGGCTCGGCCCGCCTGGTGGCCGGCGCCGGTGCACGGTGGAGGCCCCGGCCCGAGGACCTGGCCGACCTCCTGCGGGGCGGCTCGGTGATCGTGGTGCGCACCCTGGCCCTGCTCGCCGCCCTGACCGCGGCCACCGCCGTTGTCGCCCGGCTGGGCGAAGTCCCGCTCGGCGGCCACCAGGTGGGCACCCAGGTCTTCTTCCTCCTCGCCCTGTCCCTCGACGCCCTGGCGGTGCCCGCCGCCACCTTCGTGGCCGAAGCCCTGGGCGGCGCCGATCCCGCTGCCGCCCGCCTGGTGGCGGCCCGCTGCATCCGCCTCAGCCTCCTCGCCGGGGTGGTCAGTGGCGGCGTCACCGTCCTCGCCGCGCCGCTGCTGCCCCGGCTGTTCACCGAGGATCCCGGCATCCGTCGAGCCGCCACGGTGGCAGTGCTCGCCTGCGGGCTGTTCCAGCCCCTCGCCGGCCTGGCCTTCGCCTTTGACGGCGTGCTGCTCGGAGCCGGCAAGTTCGGAGCCCTGCGCCGGGCCATGCTGCTCGCTCTAGTCCCGTTCGCACTGCCGCTCGCCCTGACGCTGTGGCTCAGATGGCCCGGCATCGCCGGGGTGTGGCTTGCCCTCGGCTGCTGGCTCGCCGCCCGTGCCGCACTGCTCGGCTCCCGTTGGCGCTCCGGAGTGTGGCTGCCGGTGGCGGTGCCTTAACGTCGTAGCCGACCCGCCGCCCAAGAGGGGTACTCGGCGCCAGTGCTTCTTGGGCCTTGTGGGAAGGCGACGATGCTTTCATCGGGTCAGGAGGTTCCTCCACCAGCAGAACCCGCTGGCGCGACGCTGAAGGCGGAGCGGCGCGATGACGATGGCTTCACATGAGGGACACAGGCCGGCGTGGCGGCGATCGAACTGGCCCAGTGGTCCCTGTCGCCTACTCGTGCCGGGGCGTGGCTGTGGCGAGACCGGTGCTGGCGTGGGTGCAGGCTCGTAGCAGGGCCGGGATGAACAGCTGGGGCGCCGCCACCACCACGTCGTGGCCGCCGGCCACCTCCTCGGCCACCGCACCCGGGATGGCGGCGGCCAGGTTGCGCTGGCGGCTCACCGCCACGACCTCGTCAGTGTTGGTGACCACGACCGCTGTGGGCACGTCGACCTCGCCGATCCACGGCCGGCTGTCGAACCCGGCCAGGGCGGCCCCGGCCTGGAGGACGGCGGCCGGGTCGTTGCGCCGCACCTGCTCGGCGGCCCAGGCCAGGCGGGGGTCGTGGCCGAGGCGGGCGTCGAGGAATCGGCCCATCAGCCGGGCCTGCATCAGGGGCGTGGCCGCCCTGGTCGCCAGGGAGGCGCCGAGCAGGGTGATGGCGAAGATCCTGGCCCGCTGCGGATCCGAGCCGAAGCGGCGACCGGTGGCGCACAGCACCAGGCCGCCGACCAGGTCTCGGTGGCGGCGCCACATCAGCTGGGCCACCGGGCCGCCCATCGAGTAGCCGCACGCCACCACCCGCTCGATGCCCAACGCCTCACACAGGGCGGCGGCGTCGTCGGCGCAGTCCTCCAGGCGGAACGGGCGTCGGGACCGCAGCCCGCGGCCGTGGCCGCGATGGTCCATGGCGAGCACCCGAAACCGGCGCTGCAGCGCCCGGTAGCTCGTCGCCCAGTTCAGGTCGGCGGTGACCGTCCAGCCGTGGAGCAACAGCACAGGGGGGGCGTCGGCCGTCGGGCCGGGCAGGTCCCGCACCCAGGTGGCCCCCCGTCCGGGCAGGTCGACCTGGTGTCCGGGCTCCAGGCCGGGGACGGGCGGCTCCACCACCCTGACGGTACCGACGGTTGGCTGCTAGGCCGATCAGCGGGGGCCGCTGGCGAGCGTGCGGGCGGCGGCCAGCAGGGCGAGGTGGGCCGTGGCGTCGGGGAGGTCGCCGGCGAAGCGGCCGCTGGCCGGCTCGGCCGCCCGGGGCAGCAGGGCGGCGGGACCGGCCCAGTCCACCAGGCGCTCGAAGCGCTCGTGGGCGGCCTCCCACCGGTCGAGGGTGGCCTCGGCCCGCACCGCCCAGAACGACGCCGCCCACGATGCCCCCTCCCGGGTGTGCACGAACGGCCCCTCGCCCCGCCTCTCGAGCACGTGGTCGACGACGGCCGCCACCATCGGGTGGCCGCCGGGCACCGGCCCCTGCCAGGTGAGGCGCAGCAGGCGGGGGTCGCTTCCCAGCCCGCCGGGAGGTCCGGCCAAGCCGGCCTCGATGCCCCGGCGCAGCGGCACGGCGGCGGCGTGCCACGCCGCGGTGTCGAGATCGAGCGGGTTGCGCGAACGACCCATCCGGTCGGCCTCGTCGAGGAGCGCCCAGCTGCGGACCTGCTCGACCAGCGACGCCGGCCGGGCGTCGGCCACTCCGTCGGCGATCTTCACCAGGGCGCCCCACCGCTCGGCGGCGAGCGGTTCGACGACGGTGGCCAGCGCCCCCGGCAGGTCAAGGTCGACGACCGGCCGCTCGTCACGGATCCCGACCCGCACCGGGGCACCCCGCCACCCGGCCAGCCGCTCGAGCTCCTCGGCCACGGCGCCGGGCTCGCCGTCCAGCGTGCAGGCCGACGGAACGGGCCAGCCCGGCGCGACCACCCGTGACATCCAGGCCAGGGCGTCGGCGGCCGGCTCGTGGTGGCCGAGCTCGCCGAGGAGGTGGTATGCGCCGCAGGCATCCGACACAAAGGTGTGCCGGCTGTCGACCGCCCGCTCCTCCCGGCCCGGCACCGTCAGGGAGGTGGTGGCCGAGCGGGTGGGGATGGCGCTCACCAGCAGCACAGAGCGGCGCACGGCGTTGGCGCCGGGGCCTTCGTAGAGCGTGCTGGCCGCCAGCCGCCGCCACCGCTCGCGCTGGCGGTCCAGGCGGTCGAGAGCCTCGCGCTCGACCAGCAGCGGGGCGTCGGCCCGGTCGAGGCTGACCACCACCCGGTCACCGCTGCCCAGCCGGGCGACGGCCCGCGCCCCCTCGGGCGCCCGGGAGAAGGCCAGGCCCGGGGCCCGCAGCATCCAGCCATCAAAGGCCACACCGCCGTCGAAGGGGTCGAACCTGGTGGATCTCCGCCACGCCCGGCCCGGGGCGATGACGACCTCGAGCTCAACCTCGCCCTTCACCACCGTGGCCACCCGCAGCAGGGCCCCGTCCAGCAGGTCCACCACCTCGACCGCCCCGCTCACCGTGTCGTGAACCGTGCTGGTGATAAGCGTGGCGCCCTCATAGGCGAGCCGGTGGTGGCTGGGCCCCACCGGGCCCACCCGCAGGGCGCCCCCTTCAGGGTCCAGCAGCCGCCACAGCAGCGGCGGCCCGTCGAGCCGCTCGGGGCACCACCAGTCGACCGTGCCGTCGGCGCCCACCAGCGCCGCCGTCTGTCCGTCGGCCACCACCAGCCGCTCGCGCAGCGGCAGGCGGGCACCTCCTCCGAGTGTCATCGGCCGATGAAGCTCTATTCGATGCCGACGAGCTTGACCGCCAGCGTCTGGCCGCTCACCTCATAGGACACCTCGTCGCCCACCGAGCGCCCGATCAGAGCCCTTCCGAGGGGCGCGTCAGGCGAGACGATCTCGGCGCCGTCCTTCATCTCCTCGATGCTGCCCACCAGGTAGCGCCCGGTGTCACCGTCGCCGAAGTCGATCGTCACCGTCGCCCCCACCCGCACGGTGCCGTCGGCCGGGCCGGCCTCGACGATAGCGGTGTCCTCGAGCATGGCCTTCAGCTGGCGGATGCGCAGCTCGATCTTGCCCTGCTCGTCCTTGGCCGCGTGGTACTCGCCGTTCTCCTTCAGGTCGCCCAGGGCCCGGGCCTCCTCGATGCGGTTGGCGATCGTCACCCGCCCCTGCACGACGAGGTCCTCGAGCTCGGCCTTCAGGCGGGTGTGGGCCTCGGGCGACAGCGGGATGGCCATGGGGCGCCAGCGTAGGCTCGCCGCCGATGGCCGACATCAGCCTCACGGCCTGTGATGAAGCCCTGCTCGAGCGGGCGAGGACCTTGACCGTCGAGGCCGCCGACCTGGCTCTGACCGGCTTCGGTCGCGCCGACATGGCCGTCGAAGCCAAGGCGGACGGCTCGCCGGTCACGAGCTTCGACCGGGCTGTTGAGCGGAAGCTGCGGGCGGCGATCGCGGAGGTCTACCCGGACGACGGCGTGCTGGGCGAGGAGGAGGACGAGCTGGTGGGCACCAGCGGCCGACGCTGGATCGTCGACCCGATCGACGGCACCGACCCCTTCACCCGGGGCGTCGTCACCTGGGGCACCCTGGTGGCGTGCGAGGACGAGCACGGCCCGTTGCTGGGCGTCACCGCCTGTCCGTGGGCCGGCGAGGTGGTGTGGGCCGGCCGGGGCCTCGGTTGCTTGTCCAACGGCCGCCCGGCCCAAGCATCCGGCGCACCTGAGCTGGCGGGCGCCATGCTGGCCACCAGCGGCATCGAGCACTGGGCCGCCGGCACCCTCGAACGGCTGGCGGCCGCCGGCGTGAGGGTGCGCACGTGGGGCAACGCCTACGGGCTGTCGCTGGCCGCCACCGGCCGGGTTGACGCCTTCTTCGACGCCCGGGTCAAGCCGTGGGACGTGGCCGGGGCGCCGGTGCTCATGGCCGAGGCAGGAGGCTGCTTCGCCACCCTCGACGGCTCGGGATCGGTCCACTCGGGCACGGCTCTGCTATGCGGCGAGCCCCTTCTGGAGCCGCTCCTAGCCCTTCTCCGAGGCTGAAAGCGCGCACGGCCGGCCGCCCCAGGCCTTCTGTCGGGAGAACGGGTGCGCCCAGCGACGCCTTTCTCCCGACAGAAGCCGTGTCTTGACGTTCCCGGCCTGCGACCGTCAGCATCCGCCGGCATGGGTCACCGGGTAGCGATCATCGACGGCGACGGGATCGGGCCCGAGGTGATCGCCCAGGGGCTGCGGGTGATCGCCGCCGCCGGGGTGACCCTGGAGGTGACCCCCTACGACCTGGGCGGCCGCCGCTACGCAGCCACCGGCGAGGTGCTGCCCGACACCGTGCTCGACGAGCTGCGCAGCTACGAGGCGATCTACCTCGGGGCCATCGGAACCCCCGAGGTGCCGCCCGGTGTGCTGGAGCGGGGGCTGCTGCTGAAGGCCCGCTTCGGGCTCGACCTGTACATCAACCTGCGGCCCTTCCGGGGCCGGGGGCTCGACTGCGCGGTGATCCGGGAGAACACCGAGGGCACCTACGCCGGCGAAGGCGGCTTCCTGCGCAAGGGCACGCCGTTCGAGGTGGCCACCCAGGGGTCGGTGAACACCCGCATGGGGGTCGAGCGTTGCATCAGGTTCGCCTTCGAGCTGGCCGTCACCCGGGAGCGGCGACACGTGACGCTCGTCCACAAGACCAACGTCCTGACGTTCGCCGGCGACCTGTGGCAGCGCACGTTCGACGACGTCGCCGCCGACCACCCCGGCGTCGTCACCGCCTACGACCACATCGACGCCGCCTGCATCCACATGGTCGAGCGGCCCGGCCGGTACGACGTGGTGGTGACCGACAACCTCTTCGGCGACATCCTCACCGACCTGGCCGGGGCGGTCGCCGGCGGCATAGGGCTTGCCGCCAGCGCCAACCTCAACCCGGCCCGCACCGGCCCGTCGCTGTTCGAGCCCGTGCACGGCTCGGCCCCCGACATCGTCGGCACCGGCAGGGCGAACCCGCTCGCCGCCATCAGCTCGGGGGCGCTCCTGCTCGACTGGATCGGCGAGGAGGCTGCCGCCGCCGCCATCACCGCCGCCGTCGCCGCCGTGGCCGATGCCGGGCTCACCGGGACCACCACCGAGCTGGCCGACCATGTCATCAGCCGCCTCTGAGCACCCAGCGGTTGCGCAGCCGCCCGGCGGCTGGCAACCTTGCAGCCGTGACGCCCGCAGCCGCCGTCGTAGTCATCATCGCCTAGAGCACCGACCGGCCCCCCGGTTGCCTGCTCTGCCGCCGCCCTCCGGGCGGCTTTTTTGTTTCCCCGCATCGACCTCAAGCCTCGATTCCCCTCGTATGAAACCAAGGAGCGCCCGGTGGCGATCACCCCGACCGAGAAGATCTGGATGGACGGCGAGCTCGTCGACTGGGCTGACGCCAAGATCCACGTGCTCACCCACACCCTCCACTACGGCACCGGCGTGTTCGAGGGCGTCCGGGCCTACGCCACCGCCTCCGGGCCTGCGGTGTTCCGGCTCAGCCCCCACATCGAACGGCTCCACCGCTCGGCCAAGATCCTGATGATCGAGATCCCATGGACGGTCGAGCAGCTGGTGGACGCCACCAAGGACGTGGTGCGCTCAAGCGGCCTGTCGTCTTGCTACATCCGCCCCATCTGCTACCTCGGATACGGCGAGATGGGCCTGAACACCCTGCCCTGCAGCGTGAACACCGCCATCGCCTGCTGGCCCTGGGGCGCCTACCTGGGCGACGAGGGGATGGCCGCTGGCGTGCGGATGAAGATTTCAAGCTGGCAGCGCCACGACCCCAACGCCATGCCCCCGGCGGCCAAGGGCGTCGGACACTACGTGAACAGCTCACTGGCCAAGCTCGAGGCGATAAAGGCGGGATATGACGAGGCCATCATCCTCAGCCCCCAGGGCTATGTGTCGGAGTGCACGGGCGAGAACCTGTTCGTCGTCCGGGGCGGAACGATCGTCACCCCCCCGGCGTCCGCCGGCGCCCTCGAGGGCATCACCCAGGACTGCGTGCGCACCATCGCCTCCGACCTCGGCATCGGCTACGAGGTCGGCCACGTGCTGCGCAGCGACCTGTACACCGCGGACGAGGCGTTCCTAACCGGCACCGCCGCCGAGGTCGTGCCCGTGCGCAGCGTCGACGACCGCGAGATCGGCGAGCCCGGGCCCATCACAAAGCAGATCCAGGACACATACGGAAAGGCCGTGCGGGGCCAGCTCGACCGGTACAAGGAGTGGAACGAGCATGTGGCCTGACCGGGTAGAGATCTTCGACACCACCCTGCGCGACGGGCTCCAGCGCGAGGGCGTCTCGCTGTCGGTCGAGGACAAGCTGAAGGTCGCCCGCCAGCTCGACCACCTCGGCGTCCACTACGTCGAGGGCGGATGGCCGGGCGCCAACCCCAAGGACGAGGAGCTCTTCCGTAGGGCCCCCGCCGAGCTGGAGATGGCCACCTCCACCCTGGTCGCCTTTGGCTCCACCCGCCGGGCCGGCGCCCACGCCGAGGAGGACCCGGTGCTGGCCGACCTGTTGAAGGCGAACGTCACCACCGTCTGCCTCGTCGGTAAAGCTTGGGACTACCACGTCACCGAGGCTCTGCGCACCACCCTCGACGAAGGCGTCCGCATGGTCGAGGACTCGATTGCCTTCCTCCGGTCCCACGGGCTGAGGGTGTTCCTCGACGCCGAGCACTTCTTCGACGGCTACAAGCGCAACCCCGGGTTCTCGCTGCGGGTGATCCAGGCCGCCGAGGCGGCGGGGGCCGAGAGGCTCGTGCTCTGCGACACCAACGGGGGCGCCCTGCCCCATGAGGTCTTCGAGATCGTCAGCGCCGTGCGCGGCGAAGTGGGCGTGCCGCTCGGCATCCACTGCCACGACGACACCGGATGCGCGGTGGCCAACGCCATCGCCGCCGTGCAGGCCGGCGCCACCCAGGTGCAGGGTTGCATCAACGGCCTGGGGGAGCGGACCGGCAACACGAACCTGTCGACGGTGATCCCCAACCTGTCGCTCAAGCTCGGCGTCGAGACCATCCCCCCCGAGCGGCTCGAGCGGCTCACCTCGGTCAGCCACCACATCGCCGAGCTGGTCAACCAGGCGCCCGACCCCCAGGCGCCGTACGTCGGCCAGTCCGCCTTCGCCCATAAGGCGGGCCTCCACGTCTCGGCCATCGCCCGCCGGCCCGACGCCTACGAGCACGTCGACCCCGAGAAGGTGGGCAACGGCACCCGCTTCGTCGTCAGCGAGATGGCAGGCCGCCAGACGCTGGTGATCAAGATGAACGAGCTGGGCCTGGAGCCCGACGGCACCGTCGTCGCCACCGTCCTCGACCAGCTGAAGACCCTTGAGAACCAGGGGTACCACTTCGAGGTGGCTGACGGCTCGCTCGAGCTGCTGATCCGGCGGGCCGCCAACCTGGTCCCCTCCTACTTCGAGGTCGAGTCGTACCGCACGTTCGTCGACGGCTCCTCGGCCGAGGCCACCGTGAAGCTGCGGGTCGACGGCCAACGGATCGTCGAGACCGGCGAGGGCAACGGCCCGGTGAACTCCCTCGACGCCGCGCTCCGCAAGGCGCTGCGGGCGCGCTACCCCGACCTCGAACGGGTCCACCTCACCGATTACAAGGTCCGGGTGCTCGACTCCGCCGCCGGCACCGCCGCCATCACCCGGGTGCTGATCGACTCCACCGACGGCGACAGGTCATGGACCACGATCGGTGTCGGCGAGAACGTCATCACCGCCTCGTGGGAGGCGCTGGTCGACTCGCTCGTGTACGCCCTCGTTTCCTCGGCCCCGGCCGCCTGAGCGTGGCCCGGCACCCCACTGCCCTGGTCGGTGTGGCGCTGGCGTTGGCCGTCTTCGGTTGCGGGCGGATCGCCAACACCGGCAACGGCGGGAACAGCTGCACCGTCGTCGGCTGCGGCAGCTCGGTCACCGTCGCCGTGGAGCAGCCTGGCGAGCGGCCCCTCGAGGTCTGCGTGGGCGCGGTCTGCTCACCCCCGGGCGACGTGCTGAGGATCAAGGATGTGCCGCTGAGCGACCCGGTCGAGGTCGTCGTCCGGGTCGCTGGCGGGGGTGCAGAGGTGGCGCGGGCTACGGCGAGACCCGCGACCTCGAGCCCGAACGGTCCGGGGTGCCTGCCGGAGTGCAAGGCCGTGAGGCTGCGCCTGACCGTCGACGATCAGCTCCTTCCGGCCTGAGCCCGACGCTCTGCCAGACTCCGACGGGTGGCGCAGCCCGATTACGTCCCGGTGATCCCCTCCGAGCGCGTGCGCAGGTCGGACCGGCTGCCTGTCCCCGACAGCTGGCGGGCCGACCGGCCCGACGATCCCCACGGCCCGGGCCGGCGCGACGGCGCCCGCCTCGGCACCACCGGGCCCGACCTCGGCTTCGGGCTGAAGCTGGCCCGCCGCTTCGCCGACCGGCTGCAGGTGACCGAGGGCGTCAGCGCCGCCGATGCCGTCGCCGGCTGCTTCACCGTCGGCACCAAGCGCTCCGCCATCTTCGGTCGGGCCCCGGTGATCTACGACTTCGAGCTGGCATTCACGCTGTGGGGGTTCCTCGGCGGGGCGCCGGCCGATCTGGTGGCGGCCCGGCGCCCGCTGTTCAACGCCTGCAGCCACCAGTACTGGGACCAGCGCGACATCGCCGACGCCTGCCCCGAGGCGACCCTGCGCCTGACGCCGGCCCAGGTGCGGGAGCGCCTGGCGGGCTGGCGCACCCTGCTCGAGCTGTGAGGGTGGGCTGAGGGTCCGCCGCTAGCCTCGAAGCTCGACATGGCCGCCCCCCGCCTGCGCATCGCGCCGTCGCCGACCGGCCTGTTCCACGTGGGCACCGCCCGCACCGCCCTGTTCAACTGGCTCGAGGCCCGTCGCACCGGGGGCACCTTCGTCCTGCGCATCGAAGACACCGACCTCGGCCGCAACCTGGTCGAGGCGGCGGACGGCATCCAGCGCTCGCTCGAGTGGCTCGGCCTCGACTGGGACGAGGGCCCGTACTTCCAGTCGCAGCGACGGGAGCGCCATGTGGCGGCCGCCCTGGAGCTGGCCGAGGCGGGGTTCGCCTACTGGTCCGATCCCATGCCCCTGGCGCCGGACGGCAAGCCGGAGCGCTACGACGGCCGCGACCGCGATCGTGGCCTGGATCGTTCGCCGGGGCGGGCCCTGCGCTTCCGGTCACCTGACGAGGGGGCGACGACGGTCTTCGACCTCATCCGGGGCGAGCCGACGTTCCCAAACGCCGTCCTCGAGGACTTCGGGCTGTTGAAGAGCAGCGGTGACCCGCTGTTCCTGCTGGCCAACGTGGCCGACGACATCGACATGGCCATCACCCACGTGGTGCGGGGCGAGGACCACCTGTCGAACACCCCGAAGTACCAGCTGCTGTGGGCGGCGATCGCCCCGTCGGCGCCGCTTCCGGTCTTCGCCCACCTGCCGCTCATCGTCAACGAGAAGCGCCAGAAGCTGAGCAAGCGGCGCGACAAGGTATCGCTCGAGCAGTTCCGAGACGACGGCTATCTGCCGGAGGTCATGGGCAACTTCCTGGCTCTTCTGGGCTGGTCACCCCCCGACGGTCGCGAGCGCTTCGCCATCGGCGACGTGATCAAGGAGTTCTCCCTGGCCGACGTGCTGTCCTCATCGGCCTACTTCGACCTGAAGAAGCTGGACGCGTTCAACGGCGACGCCATCCGGGAGCTGGCCGCGGACGACCTGTTTGAGCGGATCACGCCGTTCCTCGGGACCTGGGACCCGGCAAGGGTGCAGCCCCTGCTGCCCGAGGTGCAGACGCGCGTCGTGCGGCTCGACGAGGTGGCGCCGATGGTCGATTTCCTGTACCTCGACGAGCCGGTTTGGGACGACGCCTCGTGGGAGAAGGCGCTCCGCCAGACGACGGGAGCCACAGCCGCACTGCTGGGCGCGGTGGCCCAGGGCTGGTCGGCCTGCCCATGGGAGGCCGAGGCCGTGAAGGCGGTGGTGGTCGATGCCGGGACGGCCTCGGGCCTGAACCTGAAGAAGGCCCAGGCCCCGGTGCGCGTGGCGTTGACCGGCCGGGCCGTCGGTCCGCCGCTGTTCGAGTCGGCCGTGGTGCTCGGGCGTGGGGAGGCTGTTCGCCGGGTCCGGGCCGCTCTGGACCGGGTTCCCGCCCTGGCCCCGTGACCCGTCGCCGGCACGTCGTGCGGTGGGCGCTGCTCGGCGTCGTGGGCGTCCCGGTGCTCTACCTGGGCGCCACCTTCGTCACCGTGTGGCGTGCGGCTCACCACGACGGCGCCCGGCCGGCCGAGGCGATCGTGGTCCTCGGCGCCGCCCAGTACAACGGCCGGCCGTCGCCGGCCCTGAAGGCGCGCCTCGACCACGTCGTCCAGCTGTGGCGGGGCGACAACGGGGCCAGCGTCGTCGTCACCGGCGGCAAGCAGCCGGGCGACCGCTTCACCGAGGCGACCGCCTCGGCCATGTACCTGAGGGGCCAGGGCGTGCCCGACGAGAAGATCCTGCGCGAGGTGAGCGGCCGGTCCAGCTTCGAGAGCCTGGCCGGCTCAGCCTCGTTCCTGAAGCGGCGGGGCCTGACCCGGGTTGTGCTCGTCTCCGACGCTTACCACTCTGCCCGCATCCAGGGCATAGCCGAGGAGGTCGGGCTCGACGCCTCGGTGTCGCCCACGCCGTCCACCACCCAGGGGATCCAGGTCGGCCGCTACGCCGAGGAGACGGTGGGTGTGGCCGCCGCCCGGATCGTCGGCTTCCGCCGCGCCGCCGGCATCTCCAGAACGGTGCGCAGCTCCCAGTCCAGCGGGGGCTAGGCTGGCGCCGCCCTTCGGGGGTGGTGTAATCGGCAACACAACAGTTTCTGGTACTGTTATTCGGGGTTCGAGTCCCTGCCCCCGAGCTTGCAGGTGCTGTGACCGTCGGCCAAACCGACTGGCGGGGCGGCCCAAACCACCGCTAGCGTCGCTCCCTCGCAGCACGGCCCCATCGTCTAGAGGCCTAGGACATCACCCTCTCAAGGTGGAGGCACGGGTTCGAATCCCGTTGGGGCTGCCAAGAAACCGCAGGTCAGCATGGCAGAGCACCTCGGGAGTGCTCGCCGGGGCGAGCGAAGATTCCCACCGACAGTGGTGGCGGGCCCACGTTCGGTGCGGAACGGCGAATCTTCGCATCAGGGGTGGTATTCGCAGATTGTAGCGACAACTGCGCCCGGAGCCTGTCAATCCCTGTCAATCCCGGTCCTACCCTGAGGCACACTGGAGGGGTGACCGGCTTCATGCGTCAGCGCGGCAGCTCGTGGCAGCTCATCGTCCACGCCGGTCGAGATCCGGTGACCGGCAAGAAGCGCTATGTGAGCCGAACGGTGAAGGGCACCAAGCGCGAGGCGGAGCGGGCATTGGCCGCTCTCGTGACCCAGACCGGCCACGGCGTGCCGGCCGACACCGCGACGACCGTGAGCCAGTTGCTCGACGCCTGGTTCGCCCAGGCGCGGACCGACGTCTCGCCTAGCACCGTCCGCGAGTCGAACGGCATCATCGAGCGCTACCTCAAGCCGGGCCTGGGCGAGGCCCGTCTGGATCGCCTGCGGGTCCCGCAGATCGACACGTACTACCGGCGGCTGCTCGACGGGTCGGCCAACCAGGGGCGGCCGCCGGGCCCCGCAACGATCCGCCGGCTCCATGGCATCCTGCGGCGGGCCCTCGGCCAGGCCGCGCGGTGGGGATGGATCGCCCACAACTACGCGGCCGATGCCTCGCCGCCACGGATCCACGGTCCCGAAGTCAGGCCGCCCACGCCGGCCGAGGTGGCCCGGCTGTTCCGTCTGGCCAGCGGCGACGACCCGACCCTCGCCACCTTCGTGATCCTCGCCGCGGCCACGGGCGCCCGGCGCAGCGAGCTTGTCGCCCTCCGCTGGTCGGACATCGACATCGGTCGCGCCTCCATGACGATCCGTCACGGCGTCGTGCTCGGCCCCGACGGGCTGGTGGAGAAGGGCACCAAGACCCACGCCATACGAAACGTTTCACTGGACCCCACGACGTTGGCCGCCCTCTTGGCCCACCAGGCCCGCGCCGATGAGCTGGCCCTGGCCTTCGGCACGACCCGAAGCCCCGGTTCGTTCGTCTTCAGCATCGAGCCCGACGGCAGCAGCACCGTGAGGCCCGACTCGATGAGCCGAGCCTTCCGCCAGCTCTGCGCCAAGGCCGGCGTCTCGGGGGTGAGGCTCCACGACCTCCGCCACTACGTGGCCACCCAGCTCCTTGCCGGCGGGGTCGACGTCCGCACCGTTGCCGGCCGCCTGGGCCACCGGAACCCGTCGACCACGCTCAACGTCTACAGCCACTTCCTGCCCGAGGCCGACCGCAGCGCGGCGACGCTGCTCGGCAATCTCTTCGACCTCAGCAGCCTGCAGGACGATCCGACCGAGGGTGCTGTTCCCGAGCCGTCAGGGTGAAGAAGCCCCTGCGTCGTACAGTCGCCTCCATGTCCATGGTTGAGCAGCCGGAGCGACGGCCCCTTCGGTCGTTCACGGTCGATGACGAGCGTCTGGCCGGGGCTCTACCTGACCTGAGTCCAGACGAGTTCGCCATTGACGACGTCTCCGACGAGGAGTGGGACGCCTTCCACACCGCCATCGCTGAGGCGTGACTGCCCGGCTGAGCCGGGCCACCCATGTGGTGCTCGACACCGACGCCACGAGTTGGCTCCTGGATCCCCGTCCCCTGCTCCACGCCGAGAGGACCCGGGACCTCGTCGGCGCTCGGGCCCGGGTGGTTTCGTTTGTGACCGTGACCGAGTTGCAGTTCGGTGCCCTGCGGGCGGGCTGGGGCGAGCTTCGGCTGCGTCGGCTGGAGCGCTCACTCGGCGACCTGGACGTTATCCAGACGAACGAGACGCTGATCGGGCGGTGCGCCGCGTTGCGTGCGGAGGCTGGCCGGACCGGTCATCCCCTCCTGCAGAAGGTGCATGAGGCCGACCGGTGGGTCGCCACCACTGCGTTGGTGCTTGGTCTCGAGCTGGTGGCCGGCGACGGGATCTTCGATGGCGTCCCCGGGCTCGACCTTCGTCGCGTCTACGTGACCTGATCGCGCTGGCTGCCGCCGGCCGAGTGTTTCGGGCGTGTTAACTCTCGTCAGCCGATTGTCCGTGCAGTGCTATTGCGTACCGTCCCGTGCCACTGCGTCCACGGCCGTCGATCGGGGGGTTGACGAGGCGAATCACACGTGAGTAACTCCATCGCCTATGGCCTCTAAGGAGCGGACCGGCAAGCTCGAGGAGCTTCCGCTGGCCCTGACTGTCGCTCAGGCGGCGGAGCTGCTCCAGGTGAGCCCCGGCACCATTTATGAGCAGATTCACCGTCACCGGGCCACCGGCGGCGCTGAGGGCTTGCCGGCCCGCCGCCTGGGTCGCAGCCTTCGGCTGCCCGTGTCGTGATCTTCCGCATGCTCGGCCTCGAGCCAGGCGGCGCCGGTCCGGATGGCGATCGTGGGGCCGCCTGAGCCCGTCGGGCTCGTACTCACCGGGGACTGCCGCGACCTTCGCCGGGCTCTGAGCCCCGTCGCCTGGACTGTGCTCGAAGAGGTTGTGCTGGACGCGATCGTTGACGGCGACCGGACGGTCGCGGCGACCTCGGCCCGGCGGATCGCCGCCCAGCTCGAGCTGGACGCGGGCACGGTCGCCACGGCCCTCCGGTTGCTGCGGAGCCGTCGCGTTCTCGAGTTCGAGCGGTCGCCGGGGCCAGCGGGCAGGTTCGGATTGGCCTCCTACGTTGTGGTCTGCGCACCGGGCGTCCGTCTGCTTCCGCCATGTGGGGATTCGCCACCCGTGGCCGGGCCGTGCATGGTCGACTCCGGCGCGGATGATCGAGGGTTCCGTCGCAGCGCTGGCCGTCCTGCTGCTGATCGCCGCTGCTCGTCGGTGGATGGTCAGAGGGCCTTCGACCTCGGTCTGCACGACGGCTGATGGTCGTTGCGGCGCCGATCAGGGTGGCCTCCCCGGAGGGGTGGCAAGTGTCTGCCGTACTTCGAGCCTTTGGGCAGAGGCTGTCTGGTCAGTCGCCGGGCTGGGGTGGTGGTCGTCGGTGTTGACGGTGACCAAGTTGGGGAACGCCGAGTACCTGATCGGGTCGGTGGCGCTCGGGGTGGAGGAGTACTACCTGGGCGTCGGTGAGGCGCCGGGCGTGTGGGCGGGCCGCTGGGCCGGCGAGCTCGGTCTGGAGGGTGTCGTGGAGGCCGATGACCTCCGGTCGCTGATCGAGGGCCGCCACCCGGTGACCGGGGAGGATCTGGTGGCCAAGCAGCGGGACCGGGAGGTGAAGGCGATCGATCTGACGTTCTCGGCCCCGAAGAGCGTGTCGGTCCTGTGGGCGTTGGGCAGCGACGATGTTCATTCGGTGGTGGTGGGCGCTCATCGTGAAGCGGTGGCCGCGGCGCTGGGGTTTTTGGAGACGAGGGCATCGGTGGCCCGCCGCCAGGTTGGCGGCGTCCGCAGCCTGGTGGCGACCGAGGGGTTGGCGGTGGCCGGGTTCGTGCACCGCACTTCACGGGGGGGGGACCCGCAGGTCCACTCGCATTGCCTGACTGTGAACCTGACCAGGCGGGTGGATGGTCGGGTGGTGGCGTTGGACGCCCGACCGTTGTTCGTGTGGGCTCGGGCGGCCGGGTCGGTGTACCAGGCCGAGCTGCAACGGACGCTGACGGCCCGGCTCGGGCTGGCGTGGGGCCCGGATCGGCACGGGACACGGGAGATCGACGGTTTCACCCGGGACGAGGTGCGGGTGTTCTCCAAGCGGACGACCCAGATCGAGGCTGAGCTGGCCGCGGTCGACGCCGACCAGCTGACCGGGGGGCTGCGGGCCCGGGCCGATGACGCGGCGTCGCTGGCCACCAGGGTGGCCAAAGACAAGGGGCTCACCCCAACCTCGTTGGTGGGCCGGTGGGGGTCTGAAGCCGTCGACGTCGGCCTGGCTGTGGGTCGGTCGTTGGATGAGCGGGTCTGCTTCGGTGAGCGGACCGCTGGCCCTCTCGAGTTCGCGCAGGTCACGGCTGCGCTGTTGGACCCGGAGAGCGGGGTGTGCGGGCACAGCCCCCGGTTCACCGCGGCCGATGTCGTCGAGCACGTGTGTGCGCTGTCGGCGGGCCGGTTGACGTTGGCGGAAATCGAGGGGCACGCCGCCCGTTTCCTGGCGTCGGACCTGGTGGTGCGCCTCACCCCGACCGGCGATGAGCCGGGGGCCAGGCTGGCGGAGTGGTCGACCGTCGACCACCGCCACCTCGAGGACCGCGTCCTGGGCCTGCTCGACACCCTTGCTACCGCAAGACGGGACCCGTTGCCGGCTGCGGTGGTGGAGGCGGCGGTCGATGCCCGGCCGTGGTTGGGGGAGGATCAGCGGGAGGCGGTCGAGGTGCTGACCGGGCCGGGCGGCGCGGTCCGGTGCGTGCTGGCACCGGCCGGGTTCGGCAAGACGGCGATGGTCGCCACCGCGGCAGGGGCGGCGGCCCAGGCTGGTCGCCCGGTGCTGGGCACGGCCACCACCGCCAAGGCGGTGGCCGAGCTCGACGGCGCTGGCGTGGCCGGGGTCACCGTCGCCGGCCTCCGCGCTCGGCTCGCAGACGGCGGGACGTTGGCGTCGGGCACGGTGGTGGTGCTGGACGAGGTGTCGCAGTGCTCGACCCGCGACGCCGAGACGGTCTTGGCTGCGGTGGCCGCCTGCCCCGGCGGGCAGCTGTGGGTGTTGGGCGACGCCCGCCAAGCCCAGTCGGTCCTCGCCGGCGGTGTCGCCGACGAGGTCGAGCGGCGAGCTGCCGCCGGCCGGGTCCCAGCCGCGGTCCTGGACGTGAACCGCCGCCAGGTCGACGCCGACGACCGGGCCGCGCTCGGTCTGCTCCGATCAGGCCAGGCCGACGAGTCCCAGGCCGTCCGGGCCGACCATGGGTGGGAGCACACCGAACCGTCACCGGAAGCAACCCGGGAGGCGCTGGCGACGGCGGCCGCCGGGGACATCGGCCGTCACGGCCCGGCCGAGGTGGCGGTGCTGTGCGTGTCGCACGTCGACGCCGAGCATCTCGCCGACCGCGTCCGCCGCCAGCTCACCGACGCCGGCACGGTCAGCGGCCCAGAGCTGGAAGGTCCGGATTGGGCGGGCCCGAGAAGCTTCCAGGCCGGTGACCGGGTCCTGTTCGACACCCGGAGCGGTAGCCGGGCCGACGGGATCATCAACGGCACCACGGCGACTGTCACCTGGGCCGGCCCCGACGGTCTCGACGTCCGCCCCGACGGCACCAGCAACGATGTGCATGTGGATGCCGGGTTCGTGACCGGGACCAGGGTGGACGGGTCGCCCAGGGTGTCGCACGCCTGGGCCCGCACGGTCGACGGCGCCCAGGGCGGCACGTGGGAGGTCGCCCACCTGCTGGGCACCCCCGCGTTGGACCAGTACCGGGGTTACGTCGGCCAGTCCCGGTCCCGCCAGCCCACCCACACCTGGAACACCACCCCCGTCCCCACCCTCGACCACGGCGGCCAGGTCGTCGACGACCGCACCCCCGGCGAGGCGGTCGCTGTCAATTTGGCCCGCACACCGGAACGTTCGATGGCGGCCGTCTCCGACCCCCACCCGGTGGACCGGGACATCCGAACCCAGATCGCCGAGCACCTCGAGGTGTGGGACCACCGGCCCCCCGACCGCACCGCCGAGCTGGCCGCCGCTACGAGCCGGCTCCGGCAGGTCGAGCAGCAGCATGCCGGTGCCGTCGCTTACCACCACGGCTGCACCGACCGCCGAAGCGACCTCGGACCGTTGGCGGTCCTCAGGTCCGCAGGCCGGGCGGACCGGGACCGCCTCGACCAGGACCTCACCCGGGCCGCCGCCCGCCTGCAGCACACCACTGACCAGGTGACAGACGCCCGCGGCGAGGTGTCGTGGCTCACCCAGGAACAGCAGTTGGCCGACCGGTTCGTGGCCGCCGAGGGGTGGCGCCCGGAGGAGGTCCAGCGGCTCCGCGAACAGCTGGCCGACCACTGGGCTGTGACCGAAGTGGCCTGCGTGCGGGCCGGGGACCCGTTGGCGTACGGCACCGACCGTCTCCGGGACGCCGCCCACCACCGCCACGACCAGCTCGCCACCCTCGACGCCCACCTGCCCGCCGACCGCACCACCGACCTGGACCGTGCCACCCGGCAACTGGACCACGCCATCGCCCTCCGCCACGAGGCTGCCGAAGGGCTCACCGCCGCCCGGGACCGCCTCGAACACGCTCCCCGCCGCGAACGGGACGTCGCCGCTGCCGACGTTGACCGCCGGCTCGCCGACCTGAGGACCCGGACCTCCAACGAACGGGACCTCCACGTGAACGTTGACCGCCTCGCCGACCACCAGCAGGAACGAAACGCTGTTCTCGCCGAGCAGCACCCCGTCCGGGGGCAGCTCTTGGTCGAGAAGACTCTCCTCACCCGGGCCCTCGATGAGACCCTCACCGACCGGGTGGTCGCCCTGGCCGCAGACCCACCGCAGCACCTCCGGGTCGAACTCGGGCCCGTCCCCGCCAACGAGGCCGGCCGCGCCGTGTGGTGCCACCATGCCGCCCGCCACGAAGCCAATCTCGACCACCCGACCCCAGACGGGCATCTTGCAGGTCGCCGGCTCCTCCGCTCCCACCCCCGCGACGAGATCGCCCTCGCCGCCCAAGCCGGCCCCGACCTGCCCCGCACCGACACTCTCCAGGCCTGGGTCGCCGTCACTGCCCAGATCCGGCCCTTTCTCACCCAGCCCGAGCTCCAAAGTCACGAGCACGCCCGCAACGCCGAGACATACCGCCCCCCGGACCCGGGCATATCACCCAGCCTCTGAGCAGCAGGATCCGCGTGAAGGCAAGCAAGTCGCAGTCGTCGTTATCGGGCAGTCAGCCCGCCGCATAACGCCGGATACCGGGCGGCCATGACCTACTGCGTCTCACCGTCGCAACAGGGGCGACCTCTCGCGACTCGCAACTGCGACGGGCCTCCCCCCATCACGATAGCGACGGCCCCAGAGGCGGCCGTCGTAACGTGCCCGATGTGCAGCTCAGGAGGACGTTCAAGCGGACGAAGTTTCCGGTCGAGGTCATCCGCGCAGCCAAGACGACTGCTGACGAGATCCGACAAGCCGCGTACGATGCGGAGCCGGACGGCGCCTGGAGACCGAGCCCGTGGCTGTCCTTCAACGTGTCGACGGGACCCGACGAGGAGTGGCAGTTCGAAGATCTCGATGAGTGCTTCGCCGAGTACCGCCGGCCCGAGGTCGAGAAGGCGGGAATCAGCATCGACCAAGAGCCCGTGCGACTCAGCATCTACCTTAACGCGGAAGATTACGGCGGAACCCTCGTCACCGTTGCGGCTGCGAGCCGCGGCGACATATTGCGTGTGATGGCGCCATTCGAGGAGGCCGCTCCCTATCATGAGGTGCTGCCCTCGGCGCCTGCCGTCTCGATCTTCATCGGACACGGCCGGAGCTCCGACTGGCGTGAGCTGTACGAGCACCTTCGAGACCAGCATCGGCTTGAGGTCCAGGCGTTCGAGACGCACCCGCGCGCGGGGTACACAGCAAAGGAGGTCCTCGAGCGCATCGCTGCCGAGACCTCACTCGCGATCCTTGTTCACACTGCAGAGGACGAGCAGGCTGACGAGTCGTTGCGGGCCCGAGAGAACGTCGTGCATGAAACCGGGCTCTTCCAGGGCCGCATTGGTTTCGCTCGAGCAATCATCCTTCGCGAGGACGGATGCGATACGTTCTCTAACGTGGCCGGGGTGCAGGAGATCCGATTTGCCCCCGGCGCGATCCGATCTGTGTTCGGCGACGTCCTCGCCGTCGTTCGACGCGAGTTCGGCTGACGGGCGGCAGCGTCCGCGTCTGCCGCCACGTTAGGTCCTCGCTGAGTGTGGAGTACAGTGTCCGCATCGGCCCGGGTCGACGGCAGACATCAGACATCAGACATCAGACTGCGGGATGGGGCCTCCTCCTCGACCGGGCTCTTCCAGTCGCTCGGCCCGTCGATCAACCCGCAAGTTGTCGCTGCTGCGTCGGGTCAGCAAACGCCCTGGTTCGGCACATCCTTCGCGCTCGGTAGCCACACGACCATGCCGATCGCCCCCCTTGTTTGTCAGGGCGACTGAGCCTCAGCACCTGACGGATCACGGCTGTGCCAGGGGAAGCAGGGCGGCCTGGTCCTACGGCTCGAGGACCCAGGTGCTGTCCACGAGTCGCGCCCTGCGCCCGGTTCGGCGGTACACGATGTTCACCCCGTCCTCGGCAGACACCCAGCAGTACTCGTTGACCAAGTACCGACTGTCCGCGTCGTAGGCCCAGTCGTACACAGGGTTCGACCAGACGCCCCACTCCGGCACCAGCAGGGCGCTGGGTATCACGCTCGCCGCCGATGGCGGTCAAGTCGTGGTCGACCCAAGTCGGGAGTTGCACGTCCTCCCGGACCCGTGCTAGCGCTTCCCCGCCGAGGTTCGGGACTCTTGAACAAGATCGAGGGCGGAGCTTGACGCTCTTGCCGACAATTCGGCTACGCCTGGGTGTTGCCCGACACGCTGATTGGGGATGGCGGCGACGGGCTGGGTGAACACGCGTTTTGGTTATGGGTCGGCCGCGTGCGGTCATCGACGTGGCTGTCAGTCGGGGTGTCGGGTGGTGGCGGCGGGGTTGCCTCGACTTGGGATGTGGAGGTTGGCGTCGAGGTGGATGCCTTCGTGTTCGAACCAGCCGATGAGGTGGAGGAGGGCGTCGGCGGCGTGGATGTGGGCGAGTCCGTCGTCTTGGAGATCGAGGGTGAGCGTGACGCGCCGGTGCTGTTCGTCGGGCGTGTTCATTCGGCGGTGATCTCGGTGACGGCGGCTCGTGCGGACGTTTCGTCGACGATGGCCTTCTTGGTGGCGTAAGCGGCGACGAGGGACTGCAGGGCCAGGTTGTTCACCGCCCGGGGCAGTCCCCGTGACACCTGGTGGATGAGGGCTGTGGCGTCGTCGGAGAACAGGGTGTCGGCACGGCCGGCGAGCTTGAGGTGATGGGCGATGTAGCCGGTGGTCTCGGCTGGGGTCATGGGGGGCATGGCGAAGCGGAGGGCGATCCGCTGGTCGAGGGCTGCGAAGGTGCCGAGCTTGATACGCCGGCGCAGGGTGGGCTGGCCGACGAGCAGGCAGGCGAAGGCCGAGTGGGAGTCCATCTCAGCGTTGGTCAGCAGCCTCAACTCCTCGAGCTGGTCGGCGGCGAGGAGGTGGGCCTCGTCGACGATGAGTACGACGCGTTTGCCCCGCTCGGCCTCTTCGGCGGCTAGGGCATCGGCGGCTTGCTGCTGGTGGAGGAGGGAGGCCTTGTGGAACCGGGGCACGCCGCCCAAGGCGGACACGACAGCTGAGTAGAGACCCCGGGCGCCGATGGCCGGGTTGCCCAGGTAGATGGTGGTGTGGCGGCTGGCGTCGAGGGCGGCGGTGGCGGCCCGGGCGGCCACGGTCTTGCCTGAGCCGACCTCGCCGGTGACCACGCCCAGGGCCCGTTCGGAGATGCACCAGTCGATGCGGGCGACGGCCTCTGCGTGGCCGGTGCTGGTGTGCAGCATCCCCGAGGCCAGGTCCCGGCCGAACGGCACACGCGAAAAGCCGTAGTGGGCTTGCAGGATCTGGATGCTCATCGGGTCTCGTTTCGGGGGTCGGGGATCATGAGCTGGCCTGGGCACTGGGTGGGGCCGGTGGTGGGAGAAGGCCGGAGTAGTCGATGCGGGTGGCCAGCTCGGCGGCGTGGCGGGCTTCGAGGAGGCCCAGGTAGTCGATGCCGGTGGCTGGCGGCGGTCCCGGTGCCAGCTCTCGGGCCATGGGGTGGGTGTGGCGGCGCAGCACATGGGCCACCCCGGTTCCCATGGACCGGCCCTCGAAGCGGACCTCGACGCGGGCCAGGTCGAAGGGATCGAAGACCAGCTCCACCCGCCGGCCGACCAGGGCGGCGTCGACCTCGAAGGTGTTGCCGTGCAGCGACACCGTGGCCGTCTTGGTCACCATGCGGCGTTCCGACCATAGGAACGCTTCGTGCAGCTGCGCCGGGCTGGGAAGGACGAACGGCGCGCCGGCCTCGTAGCGTTCCAGGGGCGCCACGCCCGTCTCGGAGTGGGTTCGGCGGTGATAGACGGTCTCGACCCAGGCGGCGAAGAGCCGGTTGAGTTCGACCAGGCTGGCGACGCCCCGGGCGTCGACCTCGACGAGGAACTGGTCTCTCACAGTCCTGAAGAATCGTTCGATTTTTCCTCGGCCTTCGGGGCGTCCGGGTTTGGAGTGGACCAGGCGGATGCCAAGCACGGCGCAGGCCCGCAGCAGCGGGGCGGCCACAAAGGCGCTGCCGTTGTCCACATAGATCGAGGAGGGCACGCCTCGGGCGGCCAGGCCGTGGCGCAGGGCCGCCTCCAAGCGCACGGTGTCCTCGGAATGGCCCCACCGATAACCGGGGACCGCTCGGGAGTGGTCATCAACAAACGCGAACAGGTAGGCCTTGTGGCCCTCCACCAACGGGCCGTGGAGGGCGTCGCCCGTCCAACGGTCGTTCGGCGCTGCTGCCTCGAAGCGTCCGAAGGCCACCGGCGGGCTGCCGTCGGGTCGGGTGTTGAGGCCCAGGCGGGCGAAGTGGCGCTGGATCGTGCGGGCCGACGGCGCCCACGTCTCAGCGGTGGCCATGATCTCGGCCACCTGGGCGGCGGTCCGTCGGGGGACTTCACGTTTCAGTTTCACTGCCAGCTCGAGCAGCCCGGCCGGAGTCTTGGGCTCGGCGGTGCGGGCGGTCGGCACCAGGGCCTCGAAGCCGCCGGCGCGCCAGGCCCGGATCCAGCGGTCGATGCTGTTACGGCTGACCTGTACGCGCTCGCCGTCAGGCCCGGCGTGTTCGCGCCGGGCCAGGGAGCGCACCACCGCCCCACGCTCGGCCTTGGTGAGAGAGGCGTCGGCGGCTTCTCGGATGAGGGAGTAGCGGAACAGCGCCACGTCTCGATGACGGTCCTGCACGAAGGGGACTCCTGGTTCGGGGGCTGAGCGCCGAGGTTCGCCGCTCAGGCGCCGGCTTCCCAGGGGCAGCCCGTGTTGGAAAGCAGCCTGCCGCCGGTAGCGGCCGACGCGAAAAACCACGGCGGCCGGGAACCGAGGCGGCCGACCGCCGCCCGGGCCGCGCAGGCAACGGCCTCGACCGCATCGGCGAACGCCGTCGACCTCGGCAACAAAGGGCCGAGCATGGGGTCGAGGTCATGAGCCAGCACGGTGAAGAAAGACCGGATCTCCGCCGCCCCGCCGGCGAAACGGCGCAACCAGTTCCGCACCGTGGCCGCCAGCCGCCCCAGGTCAACAGCGATGCGGCGGTGACCGCGGCCGGAGGCCTTAGCGCCCAAGGCGGCACCGATCACCTCGGCGTCGTCCCGGCGGCGGAGCAGGCAGTCCTCGGCCACCAGCACATGAGTGAG
>JBBSHM010000026.1:0-32020 GCA_038253125.1 Acidimicrobiales bacterium | reverse complement strand
TCGACGTGGTCGACGAGGAGGTCATCGCCGAGGTCCTGGCCAACTGGACCGGCATCCCGGTGTACAAGCTGACGGAGGAGGAGACGGCGAAGCTGCTGCGCATGGAAGACGAGCTGCACAAGCGGGTCATCGGCCAGCACGATGCCCTCGCCGCGGTGTCCCGGGCCATCCGCCGCACCCGCTCCGGCCTGAAGGACCCCAAGCGCCCGTCCGGTTCGTTCATCTTCCTGGGCCCCTCGGGCGTGGGCAAGACCGAGACGGCAAAGACGCTGTCGGAGTTCCTCTTCGGCGACGAGGGGTCGCTGATCCAGCTCGACATGTCCGAGTACATGGAGAAGCACACGGTCAGCCGCCTGGTCGGCTCGCCCCCGGGCTACGTGGGCTACGAGGAGGGCGGCCAGCTCACCGAGGCCGTGCGGCGCAAGCCGTTCAGCGTCGTGCTGTTCGACGAGATCGAAAAGGCCCACCCCGACGTGTTCAACACGCTCCTGCAGATCCTGGAGGACGGCCGCCTGACCGACAGCCAGGGCCGCACGGTTGACTTCAAGAACTGCGTGCTGATCATGACCTCGAACCTGGGCACCGCCGATCTGCGCAAGGCCACCCTCGGCTTCGCCCGCAGCACCGAGGCGGTGACCTACGAGAAGATGAAGGAGAAGGCCAACGACGCCCTGAAGGCGCACTTCCGGCCCGAGTTCCTGAACCGGATCGACGAGATCATCGTGTTCCACGAGCTCACCCGTGACGAGGTCACCGAGATCGTCGACCTGATGATCGCCCGCACCCGCACCCAGCTGGAGCAGCAGGGCCTGGGCCTGGAGCTCAGCCAGGCCGCCAAGTACCTGCTGGTCGACAAGGGCCACGACCCGTCGATGGGCGCCCGCCCGCTGCGCCGGGCCATCCAGCGGATGATCGAGGACCCGCTCTCCGAGAAGCTGCTGTTCAAGGAGTACCGCTCGGGCGAGACGATCATCGTTGACGTCGAGAACGACGAGCTCGTGTTCCGGGCCGTCGAGGGCTTCGAGCCGCCGCCGGTAGAGGAGTTGGCCGCCGCTCCCAGCTGACGGGTTCTGAACGACACCGAGGGGACCGCTGCTGCGGCCCCCTCGGTCGCATCTGGCCTCAGAGGTTGGCGAAGAGGGCGAACGACTCATGGGCCGGGCCGTGGACCATGGCGATGCGGCCCACGTTTTCGATGGTGAACGGTGGCGCCACCACAGCACCGCCGAGTTCGGTCACCTTGGCGGCGGCGGCGTCGGCGTCGTCGACCATGAAGTACACCGCCCAGTGGGCCGGCACCATCGGGGGCATGTCGGCCGGGATGGTCATCGCCCCGCCCACCATCTGGTCACCGACCTTCCAGATGGTGTAGCGGCCGGGCATCATATCGCTGTCCTCGGCGGTGGACCCGAAGACGGCGGGGTAGAAGGTCGTGGCCTGTTCGAGATTGCGGGTCCACAGCTCGTTCCAGCCGAGGGCGCCCGTTTCGTTGACGAGCTGGGCGCCGGGGAAGTCGTGGGCCTGCCACAAGCCGAAGACGGCACCTTCGGGGTCGGTGGCGATGGCCATGCGGCCCTGGGCCATCACGTCCATCGGGCCCATCATCAGCGATCCACCATTGGCGGTGATCGCGGCCACGTGGGCGTCAATGTCGTCGGTGGCGAAGTACGTGGCCCAGGCCGACATCGGCCCCTGCTGGGGCCCGATCCCCGCCACGCTCTTGCCGTTCAGCGCGGCGATCCGATAGCCACCGGCTTCGGGATGGGCCTCGGGCACCTCCCAGCCGAACAGGGACCCGTAGAACGAGACCGAGGCCTCGATGTCCGGGCTGCCGAGGTCGACCCATGCGGGGGTGCCAGGTGCGTAGCTGGTGCGTTCCATGGAGCGAGCGTAGAACCCGCCGCCGGTCCACGCCGGGCGGCGGCGTAGCGTGCCGCCGGTGCACGAGCGGCTCCGCACCCTGGTGCTCGCCGCCGTGCTGGTGATCCTCTGCAGCGCCTGCCGGGTGAACGTCGAGGTGGGCATCGACGCCGGAGCCGACGGGTCGGGGCGGGTGCGGGTGGAGGTGGTGGCCGACCGGGACGCCGCCGCCGCCGTCGACCTGTCGAAGGGCGTGCGGGTCGACGACCTGAAGCAGGCCGGCTGGACGATCGAAGGACCCACGCCGCGACCAGGCGGAGGGATCGGGGTGGTGGCCACCAAGCCGTTCGGTGACTTCGCCGGGGCCGAGAGCACCATCGGCGAGCTGAGCGGCCCCGACGGCCCGTTCCAGGGGTTCCGACTGGAGCACAGCCGGAGCTTCGCCCGGACCACCACCCGCTTTGCCGGCCGGGTCGACCTAGGCCAGGGGGTCGAGGCCTTTGGCGACGCCGGGCTGCGCGCCGCCCTCGGCGGGTCGAGCATCGGCGTCGACCCGTCCAGCATTGATGAGAGCCTCCGCGGCGCCGCCGGGCAGGCCGTCGGGGTTCAGGTGGCCGTCAAGCTTCCCGGCGCCGTGGCCAGCAACGCGTCCACCAGGACGGCCGGCGGTGTCCGCTGGGATCTGCGCCTGGGCGACAGGACCGATCTGACGGCGCAGTCCAGCGCCTGGAACACCTGGAACCTGCTCGGCGCCGCCGCCGCCCTGATCGCCATCGTCGGGCTCCTGGCCCTCCTCGTCTCCCGGCGCAGGCGGTGATCCTGGGCATCCGCCCGCATGTCGGGAGGAGATGGCCGCCAGGCGACAGGAACTCCTGACGCAACGGCGGGTTGGCGGTCTCACCAGGCTGCGGCTGTGAAGCCCCTGGCTACCTGCTGAGGGGGGCCACCGCCGATGACGGCCACGACGACGGCGTCGCTGTCGCAGACGACCAGGTCGCCGGCGCTGCTCCAGTCGATGGTGCTGATCGAGGTGCTGGCCCGGCGGAGGATCGTCGCCGCCACCTTCGTGCGGTCAGGGGCGAGGGAGACCACAAAGGCGTCCTCGCCCCGCTGCTCGACCAGGGTGAGCGTCCCGTCGGGCTTGAAGGCCGGGACCGACCACGTCACGCCCTCGGGTGGGGTGAGGCGGCGGATCCCGGCTGAGGCCACGTCGATCACGTCCACCGAGACGGGCTCGCCGCCCGAGCAGATGTCGACGGCGATCTCCCTGCGGTCAGGCGACCAGGCCAGGTCGCCGCAGGTCCCGTCGCCGAGGTCGATGCTCCGCTCGGCGCCGCCCGACAGGGGGCGCAGGACCACTGCCGCCGGCATGTCGGGCTGGGGCGCCTGGATGACCGCCAGCAGGGACCCGTCCGGGCTGGCCGAGGGGCCGACGCCGTTGCCGACCTCGACTGCCGGACCGCCGGCCACCGGGACCCGGCGGATCGAGCCGGGGACGTCGGTGCCAACCACGTCAAAGTAGGCGGTCCTGCCGTCGCCCGACAGTGAGACGCCTCCGACCAGGGGCGGGGACTGGTCGGACGACGACGACGGACCGAGGTCGAACAGCGTGCGGGGGGCAGCCCCGCCGGACTCGTCCAGGACCACGACGCGACGGTCGTCGGCGGCCACGATCGGCAACGGCGTCGGCTTGCGGGTCGTGGCGGTACCGCTGCCGGCGGCGGGCAGGGTCGAGGAGGACGACGACGAGGAGGACGCCGCTGTGGTCTGGGTCGTCAACGTGGTTGGCGCCGTCGCCGGGCCGCCGCCGCCCCTGGTGGCGACGGCGACGGCGATGACGAGCAGGACCACGGCGACGCCGCCGGCCAGGCCCACGGTCAGCCCCCGCCACGATCGATCCGGGGGTCCGGCGGGCGGCAGAGGGCTTGAAGGGGGAGCCGGGTTGATGGCCAAGACGTCCCAGCCTGCCCCATCGGGTGGCCGACCCACCACCGGAGCCCCGAACAGGTGTTCGTGCCGTGGTCACACCGGGTCGTAGCCTCGGGCGCCATGGCCAAGCTCCGCACAACCCACCGCTGCCGCTCGTGCGGGGCCGTCGCCGCCCGCTGGCAGGGACGCTGCCCCGGTTGCGGTGAGTGGGACGCACTGGTCGAGCAGGTCGATTCGCCCGGGCCGGCTGTGCCGCCGAGGCCGGTGCCGATCGTGCTGGCCGGCGAGCGGGCCCAGCCGATCGCCGAGGTCGACGCCAGGGGCGCCGTGCCCCGGCCGACTGGCGTGTCGGAGCTCGACCGGGTGCTGGGCGGTGGCCTGGTGCCGGGCAGCGTGACGCTGGTGGGCGGCGAGCCCGGCATCGGCAAGAGCACGCTGCTCCTCCAGGCCCTGGCCGTTCGGTCCCACAACGAGAAGACCCTGCTCGTGACGGCCGAGGAGTCGGCCCAGCAGGTCAGGAGCAGGGCTGACCGGCTCGGCTGTCTGGCACCGGGCCTGCACCTCCTGGCCGCCACCACCACCGACGCCGTACTCGCCGCCGTCGAGGAGGTCGAGCCGGCCCTGCTCGTGGTGGACAGCGTGCAGACCGTGGCCGACCCCGACGTCGGCCACACCCCGGGCTCACCGGGGCAGGTCAGGGCGGTGGCGGCGGCGATGGCGGCCATGGCCAAGAGGTGGGGGGTGGCCACCGTGCTGGTCGGCCACGTCACCAAGGACGGCGATCTCGCCGGGCCACGCGTGCTCGAGCACCTGGTCGACACCGTGCTCTCCTTCGAGGGCGACCGCCACCACGCCCTGCGCCTCCTGCGGGCGGTCAAGCACCGGTTCGGCGCCACCGGCGAGCTGGGGCTGTTCGAGATGGGCGGGCAGGGCCTGCGGGGCGTCGAGGACCCGAGCGGGATGCTCCTCGGCGACCGCCGGCCCGGCACTCCCGGGTCGGTGGTGGTGCCGGTGGTCGAAGGCAGCCGGATCCTGCTCGTCGAGGTGCAGGCCCTGGTCACAGCCACCACCCTGAACAACCCCCGGCGCTCGGTCCAGGGCCTGGACAACGGCCGTCTGGCCCAGCTGATCGCCGTGCTGCACCGCCACTGCGCCACCAACGTCGCCCCGCTCGACGTGCACGCCGCGGTGGCCGGCGGGATCCGCGTCAACGAGCCGGCCATCGACCTCGGGCTGGCTCTCGCCCTGGCCTCCTCGAGCTTGGACCGGGCCGTGCCGTCCGATCTGGTGGCCATCGGCGAGGTGGGCCTGGGCGGCGAGCTGCGCCAGGTCGGCTCCACCCCCCGCCGCCTGGCCGAAGCCGCCCGCCTCGGCTTCAGCCGGGCCATCCTGCCCAGCTCGGCGCCGCCCGCGCCCCCCGGCGTCGTCGCCCTGCGGGCCCCCGACCTGCGCTCAGCCCTGGACCTGATCGGCTTGACCGGGCCCCCGGCAGATCAGGGCTGACGGGAACCGCCGCCGCTCCGAGATCTGCGGCCGTGTTGTCAGTCCCGCACCTGCGAGACTTCGGACCATGGTTTCGGACCATGGTTGAGGCGCCGGCTGCTGCGATGCTGCAGGCTCTGGCGGTCGTGGCCCCCGGGACGGCGCTGCGGGGTGGGCTCGACCGCATCCTGCAGGCCGGCAAGGGGGCTCTGATCGTGATCGGGGACGGCCCCGAGGTGCTGCACATCTGTTCCGGTGGCTTCCTCCTCGATGCCGAGTTCAGCCCCCAGCGCCTGTCCGAGCTGGCCAAGATGGACGGCGCCATCGTCGTCGCCCCCGACGCCAGCCGGATCGCCAGGGCCAACGTCCACCTCGTGCCCGACCCGTCGGTGCCCACGAGCGAGACCGGCACCCGGCACCGCACGGCCGAGCGGGTGGCCCGCTGCGTCGATGTGCCTGTCCTATCGGTCAGCGAGGACATGAACGTCATCACGCTGTACCGCAACGACCAGAAGCACACCTTTGAGACCATCGCCCGGCTGTTCAGCAAGGCCAACCAGGCGCTCTCCACCCTCGAGCGCTACCGCAGCCGTCTCGACGCCGTGTCGGTCACCCTCAACGTCCTGGAGCTCGAGGATGCGGTGACGGTCCGCGACGTGGTGCACCTCCTCCAGCGGCTCGAGATGGTGCGCCGCATCGCCGAGGAGATCCACGGCTACGAGGTGGAGCTGGGCGCTGACGGCCGCCTGGTCCTGCTCCAGCTCGGCGAGATGATGGGCGGGGTCCAGGACGACCGCAGCGCCGTGCTCCGCGACTACGTCGATCCGTCGGCGGGCTGGGGGCCCGACAGGGCACTGCTGGCCCTGTCCTCGCTGCCGCCCGACAGCCTGCTCGACCCCAAGGCCCTGGCCCGCGCCGTCCGACTGATCCGGGCCCCCGATGACATCGACAGACCGCTCCAGCCCCACGGCTACCGCCTGCTCGCCCGCATCCCCAGGCTCAACGACAGCCTCGTGGTCCGCACCGTCAACCGCTTCGGCTCGCTCCCCAAGCTGATGCGGGCCAGCGTCTCCGACCTGTGCTCCATCGACGGCATCGGCGATACCCGGGCCGTCGCCATCAGGGAGGGCCTCGACCGCATCGCCGAGACCGCCAGGCTCGACCGCTCCTGACGGCGCTGTCTGCCCCGGCGGGACTGAGCAGGTGTCGGCCTTTCGCAGCGTCCCGTAGCGCGGTGGGCCTGCGGCGGCTAGACCGGGGCGATGGACCGGATCCACCTACCTTCGGGAACGCCAGCCGAGCTGGCCCGCCCGGACCACGACGACCGGGCTTACGGGCTGGTCATCGCCCCCGACATCTGGGGCCTGCGACCGCTCTTCGATGATCTGGTGGCCCGGCTCAGCGCCGAGCAGGTCTGGTCGGTGGTGGCGGTCGAGCCCTTCCCGGGCCGAACCTTCCCTGCAGGCGACATCGAGGCCCGCTTCGGTGTCATGCCCGAGATGCAGGACGACCGGGTTCTCGGTGACCTGGTCGATGCCGCCAGCGTGCTGGCTACGACCAAGGTGGCGTGCCTCGGCTTCTGCATGGGCGGCATGTACGCGTTGAAGGCGGCTTCCACCGGCGCATTCTCCCGGGTCTGCGCCTTCTACGGGCACATCCGCGTCCCCGAGGCGTGGCGGGGCTCGGGGCAGAGCGAACCGCTCGATCTCCTCGGTGCGGTCCTCACAGCCTCTTCGGGCGGGGAGCAGTGGACCACGGCGACCACCAGGGTCATGGCCGTCATCGGCGGGCAGGACCCCGCCACCCCGCCCGACGACGTGGCCGCCCTTCGGGCCGCCGGGGTCGACGTCCAGCTCTACCCCGACGCCGGCCACGGCTTCGTCCACGACCCGAGCCGGCCGGCCCACCGCCCCGCCGACGCCGCCGACGCCTGGGGCAAGGCGCTCGCCTTCCTGGGGCGCTAGCCCAGCGCGGCGGTGCGCCGGTTTGTCGACGGGGCCGAGGAACCCGTACCCTGCCCCAACCGTCACGTCCGCCCCACTTTTGGGAGAAGCATGCCGTTCGACGTCGGTGACCGGGTCGTCTACCCCCAGCACGGGGCTGCGGTGATCGAGAAGCGCGAGACGAAGGCCTTCTTCGGCGAGGAGCGGGAGTACCTGGTGCTGAAGGTCGCCTTCGGCGACCTCACGGTGATGGTCCCCGCCGACAACACCGACGAGGTGGGGCTGCGTGAGGTCATAAACGACGAAGAGGTCGAGGAGGTGTTCGCCGTCCTGCGCAAGAAGGAGGCGCGGATGCCGACCAACTGGTCCCGGCGCTACAAGAACCACGTCGAGAAGCTGAAGAGCGGCGACATCTACCAGGTGGCCGAGGTGGTGCGGAACCTCTCGATCCGCGACAAGGACAAGGGTCTGTCGGCCGGCGAGAAGCGGATGCTGAACCGGGCCCGCCAGATCCTGGTCTCTGAGCTGACCTTCGCCCTCGACGTCAACGAGGAGACCGCAGAGCAGCGCCTCGACGAAGCCCTGCCGTAGGTGCGTGCCTGGGCCATCGTCGTCGCTGGGGGGTCCGGGGCGCGGTTTGGGGGGGCGAAGCAGTTCAACGTCCTCGGCGGGCGGCGGGTGGTCGACTGGGCGGTCATGGCGGCTCGTGCCGCGTGCGACGGTGTGATCCTGGTGCTGCCGGAGGCCGAGCTGGGGCGGGTGGCGCTCGATGTGCAGCCTGATGTCGTGGTGGCCGGCGGGGCGACCAGGTCGGCCAGCGTGCGGGCCGGCCTGGCCCAGGTGCCGGAGGCGGTCGAGGCCGTGCTGGTGCACGACGCCGCCCGGCCCATGGCGCATCCGGGGCTCTTCGTCGCCGTGCTCGAGGCGCTGGCGGCGGGGGCCGACGGGGCCGTGGCGGCGGTGCCGGTGGCTGACACGCTGAAGCGGGTCGGGCCGGACGGTTCCGTCACAGCCACCGTGGACCGGGCGGGGCTGTGGGCGGTGCAGACGCCGCAGGGCTTCCGCCTTGAGGTGCTGCGGGCCGCCCACGCCGGCGAACCCGAGGCCACCGACGACGCCGGCCTGGTCGAGGCGGCCGGCGGCCGGGTGGTGGTGGTGCCCGGCGACCGCCGCAACCTCAAGGTGACCGACGCCGCCGACCTGGCCCTGCTCGAGGCGTTCGTAGGCCGATGATCCAGGCGACACCACCGCCCACCCCGATGCCCGACGAGACACGGTGAGCGCCGCCATCAGGGTGGGGCAGGGCTTCGACCTGCACCGGTTCTCCGACGACCCGGCCCGGCCGCTGATCCTGGGCGGGGTGACCTTCCCGGGGGAGCCGGGGCTGGACGGGCACTCCGACGCCGATGCCGTGGCTCACGCCGTGGCCGACGCCCTCCTCGGTGCCTCCGGGCTCGGTGACATCGGCTCCTGGTACCCCGACGACGACCCCGCCACAGCCGGCGCCGATTCGATGGTCCTGCTGCGGTCGGTGGTGACCGGGGTCCGGGCCGAGGGCTGGGACGTGGCCAACGTCGACTGCACGGTCGTGTGCGAGGCCCCCAGGCTCGCAGCCCGGCGGCCGGAGATGCAGGCGCGGCTGTCGGCTGTGGTGGGGGCGCCGGTGACGGTGAAGGGGAAGCGGGCCGAGGCGCTGGGCGCCCTGGGCCGCAGGGAGGGCATCGCCTGCCTGGCCGTCAGCCTGCTCGTGCGGACCGAGGGCCCCCGGGGCGAGGTCGAACCATGAGGCCGCCGGCGGAGCCGAGGAAGCGTGGAAGCGGTCGCGGTGGCGCGAGCGCCGGGACTCCTCGCACGGCGGCCCAGAAGGCGGTGGCCGGCCGGGCCGAGAAGGCCGATGCCAAGGGGGCGGCCAAAAAGGCGGCCCGGGCCGGGCAGGCCCGGGCCTGGGCCGCCACGGTCGGGGCGCCCCGGCCGGCGCCGCGGGTGCGCAGCGGCGACCCCCGGGTGGGCCGCCTCGCCCGGGAGGACAAGGGTCTGGGGGGCGAGCAGGTGGAGGGGCGCCAGGCCGTGCGAGAGCTGCTGAAGGCCGGGCGGCGCCGGGTCCGTGAGGTGTGGGTGGCCGACGATGTCGACCACGCCGACATCATCACCGAGATCGAGAAGCTGGCCGCCCAGGGCCGCACCCCCGTCCGCTACGTCTCACGGGCCAGGCTCGACCGTCAGGCCCGCACCGACGCCGCCCAGGGGGTGCTGGCCCTGGCGGCGGGCGTGCCCGAGGCCGACCTCGACGTGCTGGCCGGCGACCCTCGGGCGTTCCTCGTCTGCCTGGACGGCGTCACCGACCCGTTCAACTTCGGTGCGGTCCTGCGCAGCGCCGAGTACGCGGGCGTGACGGGAGCGGTGATCCCCCAGCACCGTGCGGTCAACGTCACCCCGACGGTGACCAAGGCCGCCGCCGGGGCGGTCGAGCGGGTGCCGCTGGCGCTGGTGCCCGGGATGCCCACCGCCCTGCTGCGCATCGGCGAGCTCGGCGTCTGGCGGGTGGGACTCGACCAGGATGCCTCCGGCTCGCTGTGGGACCTCGACGTCGGCCGGCGGCCGGTGGCGCTGGTCCTCGGCGCCGAGGGCAGCGGCCTGTCGAGGCTGACCCGCCAGCGCTGCGACGAGATGGTCAGCATCCCCCGCGGCGGGGCGATCGAGAGCCTCAACGTGGCGGCGGCGGCGGCGGTCGCCCTTCTCGCCGTGGCCCGGGCCCGGGCCCCAGCCTGAGGGGCCATACCCCCGCACTCGGGACACCACCCCCTCGGGCCATTGACACTGCGGTCTGCTGTGGTTAGAAGTGACTAGTCCGCAACACCGTGGGCGCCTCACCGCAGGAGCAACCGACCCGATGGCGCTCAGCCTCCAGGACCACCGCCAGGACCGCCGCCAGGACCTGGTCGACGGCCAGCCGAGCGACGGCGAGCTGATCTCCCGCTACCGGGCCGGCGAAGCCGCCGCCCTCGACCGGCTGCTCGACCGCTACCGCCGCTTCGCCCGTTACAAGGCCCGCGGCTATTTCGTGGCGGGCGCCGACTCCGACGACGTCGAGCAGGAGGCGATGCTCGGGCTTTACAAGGCGATCCGCGACTACCGCCCCGACCGGGAGGCCGGGTTCATGGGCTTCGCCGAGCTGTGCATCACCCGCCAGGTCATGTCCGCGGTGAAGGGGGCCAACCGGCGGAAGCACCAGCCGATGAACCGGTACGTGTCCATCAGCGCCGTGACCGGCGGCGACACCGAGCACGAGCGGGCGCTGGAGGGCCTCCTCGACGACCACCACGCCACCGACCCGGCCGAGGAGGTGTGCCAGCGCGAGCGGGCCCAGGCCCTGCAAGCCACGATGTGCGACCTGCTCAGCGGGCTCGAGGTGGAGGTCCTGGACCTCTACGTCGAGGGTCGGTCCTACCAGGAGATCGGCGAGAGCCTGGGACGGCACGTCAAGTCCATAGACAACGCCGTCCAGCGCATCAAGAAGAAGGTTGAGCACCTCGTCGCCCTCCGCAGCGCCGACGTGGGCGACCTCGACGAGGACGACCTCTTCATCGCCTGCTAGATCGCCCTAAATCCAGGCGAGGCCGACGGCGAGGGCGGCAAGACCGGCCATCTCGGCCAGCGGGGCGCCGAGCGGGTGGGCCAGCTCGGTCGTCCAGACCTCACCGTCGTGGGCCAGGCGCCCGATGGGCCGGCCTCCCGGATCGGCCAGCACGAGCCGCCGCAGGTCGTTCGTCTGGGCGTCGAGCGTGGCGAGGAGGGCGCCGACGCCGACGAGCCGGAAGCCGCCGAGGTAGGCCCTGGGTACCTCCTCGTAGCGGCCGACCTCGCGGTCGGTCTGGTCGTGGAGGCTGACGATCGTCGTGCTGCCGGCGCCAGACCGCCGAAGCTGGTGGGTGGCCGCCCCCGAGGCGTCGCGGACGGTGACGGCGTCGGTGGGCTCCTCGATCAGGGCGGTGGCGAGCAGCTGGCCGTTGAGGCCGGACAGCGTCCACCGCCCACCGGCCCGCACCGCCCGCACCACCGGCTCTGTCGCGACGGTGCCGCCGCCGGAGGGTGGGGCCGGTGGCATCGGGTCGCTGCCCACCTGGCCACCGCTCGAGACCCAGTCCAGCCAGAGCCCCCCCTCCCATCGCCGCAGCTGGTGGCGGCCGGTCGGATCGGGATACCAGCCGTCAGGCGCCTCCACCAGTCAGCAGCATAGGCAGGCTGTACCCTGGGGGGGTATGTTCCGGTGTTGGGGAGCCGGGTGTCGGATTCGAACCGACGACCCCTTCTTTACAAGAGAAGCGCTCTACCAGCTGAGCTAACCCGGCGTCGCCCGCCAGCGTATAGACACCCGTCCGCCGTCATGGTTCGTTCCGGTGCCAAGATGAGCCACGATGACCCTGACCGACAAGGAGCGCGCGGTGCTCGACCTTGAACGCTCCTGGTGGGCGGGGCCGGACGCCCCGGCGACCAAGACCGCAGCCATCGCCGCTCTCGGGCTGTCGCGGGCGCAGTACTACGCGCTGCGTGACAGTGCGGTGGAGCGGCCAGAGGCGGGCGGCTACGACGCGCTCGTCGTCCGCCGGGTGCGTCGCGACAAGGCGGCTCGTCGGCGGGCCCGGTTCGAGGGCCGCCAGACCGGCGACCCGCGCCGATGAGCCGCCAGGCACCGCCGGGCGGGGAGGCGGCGACCTGGAAGGGACTGGTCATCATCGGCGGTGCGGTGCTGGTCGGCCTCGCCGTCACGGCCAGCTTCGGGAACCCGGCCCCGGCCAACAGCGGATCGACCAAGGGCACCGAGGTGTCCAGGCCGAAGACCACCGTCACGAGCCCGACGCCCTCATCGACGAGCACCACCACGCCGCTGCGGGACCCGAAGGACGTGAAGGTGGTCGTGGCCAACGGCACCGCCACCAGCGCCGGCAGCAAGAAGGTGATCGACGCCCTGAAGCCGGCCTGCTACGCCGTGCAGCTGCCGGTCGATGCCACGGCCAAGGTGAAGGGCGAGAAGCGGCCGACGACGACGGTGTACTCGACGCCCGGCTACGAGCGTGACGCAGCCACGCTCACCACCAAGCTCGGGCTCGGGACGACGGCCAACGCCGCACTCCCGCCAAGCGCCGACCTGCCGATCCCGAAGACCGGCGTGCCGACCTACAACGTCCTGATCCTGGTGGGCCAGGACCTGGTCGACACCCCGCCCCAGCCCCTGCCGCCCTGCGTGGGTGCGGTCACGAGCTCGACCACCACCGGCAGCACCCGACGTGGGGCCACCACGACCACCAAGGGCCGCACCGCTTCCACCACGGCCAAGACCACCGCGACCACAAAGGCGACCACGAGCACCAGCAAGGCCGTCACCACCACGGTCAAGTAGCGCCGCAGCGTCCCCTGCCGCCCTAGGCGGGCTCAGGAGCGCCTGGTGGTGGACGAGACCTCCAGCTCGAGCCGGCCCCGCAGGGGGCTGCCCTCCAGCCCGGCCGGGGGCAGCAGGCGCAACGCATACGACGCCCGGGTGGTGGACCTGGCGTCCTGGATGGCGCCGTCGGTCAAGGTGTGGCTGGCCACGGTCGTGGTGCGTTGGGTGCCTTCGAGCACCGCCTCGTTCCGGCCGGCCGAGCCCGTGCGCCGCACCACCGGGAGGGTGCTGGTCGTGGTGACCGTGGCGGACTGCAGGCCGGCGACGACGCCGAGGCCCGTGAGCCGGCCCTCGCCCACCAACCGGGAAGGGGTGCTGGCCGGGAGGGTGACCGGGCTGTCGACCCGCCAACGCTCACCCGGTCGCAGGGGGCGGTCGGGGGGGGCCCCGACAGCGGCGGGAAAGACCTCGGCCACGCCCAGGTCCCCGAGGGCGGCGGTGTCGGGCGCCGCCGGCTCGAGCCCGACCAGCTGGGCCGCCCGGTCCAGGCGGACCAGCACGGTGCGCTCATCGGTGGGCGAGGTGTGGAGCGCCACCTGCACGACGCTGCCGTCGTCGCCGGTGGTGAGGACCACCTGGTCCACCTTCAAGGTGGCCGTCACGTCCTTGAACACGGGGTCCCGGCCGTCGACCCGCAGGGTCGAGCGGGTGCGCACCGCCACCTCGTAGGCGTAGCGGGCGCCGATCCGGGGGCGGAAGGCCACCCGCACCGTGCCCGGAGCGCAGCCGGTGAGCGCGGCGCCGCCGAGGCCTGCCGCGGTGAGCAAGGCCAGGCTGAGCGGGGCCGACCGGGCCCGTCGGCGGCGCATCGCTCAGACAGTACGTTCCAGGGGCAGTGGACCTCCTCGCACCGTTGCTGGCCGAGCCGGCCCGGGCCTGCCTGCTGTGTGACTGCGACGGCACGCTGGCCCCGATCGTCGACGACCCGTCCGCCGCCGCACCGCTTCCCGACTCGGTCGCCGCCCTCCACCACCTGGCCGGGCGCCTGGGTCGGGTAGCCGTGGTGTCCGGCCGCCCCGCCGCCTGGCTCCACGACCGGTTCGGTGACGGTCTGGTGCTGTCGGGGCTCTACGGCCTGGAGCAGGTGGCGGCCGACGGGAGGGGCCGGGTCGACGAGCTGGCCGAGGCCGGGCCGTGGCGACGGGTCGTGGCCGAGGTGGCCGAGCGGGCCGAGGCGGCCGCCCCGGCCGGAGTGGTCGTCGAGCGCAAGGGCCTGTCGGTCACGCTCCACTTCCGCACGGCCCCAGCCGCCCGGCCGTGGGTCGAGCGCTTCGCCGCCGAGCAGGCGGCGGCCAGCGGCCTCGAGGCTTCGGTGGCCAAGGCCAGCGTCGAGCTGCGCCCGCCGCTCCCCTTCGACAAGGGGACCGCCGTGCGGCTCCTGGTCGAGGGCTTCACGGCCGTGGCCTTCCTCGGCGACGACGCCGGCGACCTGCCGGCCTACGCCGTGCTCGACGACCTGGCCACAGCCGGGGTGGCCACCCTGAAGGTGGTCGTCTCCTCGCCCGAGCTGCCGGATGAGGTGAGGGCCGCCGCCGACATGCTGGTCGACGGGCCGCAGGACGTGGCCAGGCTGCTCAGCGGGCTGGTGGCCTCGCTGCCCTGAGCTGGTCGTCCAGCCAGTCGGCCGGCGTGCGGGCGGTGGCGGCGGCCTGCAGCCGCTTGGCCCGGTCGGCCCGCTCGTCGGGCTCCATCGTCAGGGCGGTGTGGAGGGAGTCGGCCGTGCCGGCCAGGTCGAAGGGCGGGGCGGCCAGGGCGCCGTCATCGCCCAGCTCCTCCCATGCGCCCGCCTCGGGGGACAGGCACAGCACGGCCTGGCGCCGGTTCACGATGGCCAGCTCCTTGGCCACGATGTTCAAGCCGTCACGCACCGGGTTGATCAGCGCCACGTCGGCCCGGCACAGGGCGGCCACCGACCGGGGGAAGTCGTCCTCGGCTACCAGGCGGATTACGGGGCCGAAGCGGTCGTTGACCCGGTCGACCTCGGCGAACACCGCATCGCGGTAGGCGGCGTACTCGGGCAGCGACTCCCGGCTCGGGTAGCAGCAGGCCATGAACAGGACCCGGCCCACCAGCTCGGGGTGCTCCTCAAGCATGAGGGCGTAGGCCTGGAAGCCGCGCACCACGTTCTTCGACAGCTCCATCCGGTCGACCCGCACCACGAGCTGACGGTCCCCCACCAGCTCCTCCAGCTCGGCCAGGTGACGGGCGCAGTCGTCGCCGTCGGCCACCCCGCCCACGTCGTTCGGGTCGACGGCGGCCGGCGCCACGAAGGTGTTCGGCGGTTCGACGCCGGCCTCGGCACAGCAGGCCAGGAAGGCCCTCTCCCAGCGGCTGGAGTGGAAGCCGACGGCGCCGTGGCCGGCCAGGCCCTCCAGCAGCTGGCGCCGGTTGTCGGCGGGGAGCACAGCCAGCCCGTCGGGCCAGCAGAAGGGCGTGTGGGCGAAGTGGGCCGTGGCCAGGTCGGGCCGGTCACGGGCCAGGAAGCCGCCGACCAGCGACAGGTGGAGGTCGTGGACGAGGACGGTGGCGCCCTCGGGCGCCTCGGCGGCCACGGCAGCGGCAAAGGCCCGGTTCACCTCGACATAGGCCTCCCACGCCCGGTGCCAGGACCGGTCGTGGGCCGGGGCGGTGGGCCGGTTGTCGAGGCCGTGGTAGGCGAACCACAGCGTCTGGTTGGAGATGACGTCGTAGAACGCCCTGTAGTCGTCCTCGTCGACGGCGAGGAGGCGGGTGCGCACGCCGTCGCTGTCCGACGCCCCGTCGTCTCCTGCCTCGGGCCGGCCGCCCGGGCCGTAGGTCGCCATCTGCCGGTCCCCCTCGCTGATGGCGGCGGCCAGCCAGGTGGTCCCCCGGCCGTCCCGGCCGGGGGAGGGGCGGGCCCGGGATGCCAGCGCCGGCCCGAGGGTGGCGATGAGGCCGCCTGCGCCCCGTCGGGGGACGAGCTCGCCGTCTTCGCCCACCCGGTAGGAGACCGGCCCTCGGTTGGACACCACCACCAGGTCGTCTGCCACGGGGCCATCATGCAGCCAGTGCCCCGCCTCCTCGCCAGTCCGGACAAGTTCCGTGGCACGCTCGACGGCCCGGCGGCCGCCGCCGCCATCGCCGCTGCGGGCCGGGCTGCGGGCTTCGAGGTGGACGAGGCGCCGGTGAGCGACGGGGGCGAGGGGTTCCTCGGCTGCTTTGCCGGGTGGGGCCGGCTCCGCACCACCAGGGTGCAGGACGCCCTGGGCCGTCCGGTGGCGGCCGAGTGGATGCTGCTCGACGGTGGCCGCACCGCGGTGGTCGAGACGGCGCAGGCCATCGGGCTCTCCCTGGTGGGCGGCACGTCGGGCAACGATCCGCTGGCCGCCTCGTCGGCGGGTGCCGGCCAGCTGATCAGCTCGGCGGTGAGCGAGGGCGCCCGCCGGGTGCTCGTGGGACTGGGCGGCTCGGCCACCACCGACGGGGGCGCCGGCGCCCTGGCCGCACTGGCGCCGGGCCTGCGGCTGGCCGGGGTCGAGGTAGTGGTGGCCTGCGACGTCACCACCGGCTTCCTTGACGCCGCCCGCACGTTTGCCGAGCAGAAGGGGGCGACCAGGGCGCAGGTGGCCCTGCTCGAGCGCCGGCTCCAGCGCATGGCCCAGGAGCTTCAGGACCGTTACGGGATCGACGTGCGCGGCCTCCCGGGCGGTGGCGCCGCCGGCGGGCTGGCCGGGGGGCTGGCCGCCCTCGGCGCCACCCTGGTCCCCGGCTTCGAGGTGGTGGCCGACGCCCTGGACCTGGCCGAGCGGGTCGCCGCCGCCGATCTGGTGGTGACCGGCGAGGGCCTGCTCGACGAGCAGAGCTTCTCGGGCAAGGTGGTGGGAGGAGTGGCCGCCCTGGCCGCCGCCGCCGGTGTGCCCGTCGTCGCCGTGGTCGGCGAGGTGGATCCCGGGGTCGACGTGCCGGCCGGAGTCGAGGTCGTGTCGCTCACCGCCCTCTTCGGCGAGAAGCGGGCGCGGGAGGACGCATTGGCCTGCGTCACCGAGGCCGTGGCCACCCTGCTTGCCGATCACCGTCGGAGCGCGCCAGACTGAACACAGAGCCAACCATCCAGAGCGGTCGAGGGACGGGCCCGACGACGCCGCGGCAACCAGCAGGCCTGAGCTTCAGGCGGCCAGGTGCCAATGCCCGAACGATGAAGGGTAGGACGACCGAGATGACCTTTGTGACCGGCCTCACCTGTCGGGAGTGCGGGCGCGGCTACCCGGCCGAGGCGCTGCACGTGTGCGACTTCTGCTTCGGCCCCCTGGAGGTCGCCTATGACCTCGACGCCGTCCGGGCCCGGATCAGCCGCCAGTCGGTGGAAGCGGGCCCGCGCACCATCTGGCGGTGGGCCGACCTGCTGCCGTCCACCCCGCCCGGCGAGGTCGACCTCGGGGCCGGCGGCACGCCGCTGGTGCGAGCCGACCGGCTGGCCGCCGAGCTCGGCCTGGGCGAGCTGTGGGTCAAGGACGACACCCGCAACCCCACCGGTTCGTTCAAGGACCGGGTGGTGTCGGTGGCGCTGGCCAAGGCCCGCGAGCTCGGCTTCAAGGTGGCGGCCTGCGCCTCCACCGGCAACCTGGCCAACTCGGTGGCTGCCCACGCCGCCCGCGCCGGGATGCTGTCGATCGTGTTCATCCCGTCGGACCTGGAGCCGGCCAAGATCACCACCACCGCCGTCTACGGGGGCACGCTGGTGGCCGTGAAGGGGTCCTACGACGACGTGAATCGCCTGTGCGCCGAGCTGACATCCGAGCAGCCGACGTGGGCGTTCGTCAACGTCAACGTGCGCACCTACTACGCCGAGGGCTCAAAGACCCTGGCCTTCGAGGTGGCCGAGCAGCTGGGCTGGCAGGCGCCCGACCACGTCGTGGTCCCCATCGCCAGCGGCAGCCAGCTGTGCAAGATCGACCGGGGCTTCCGCGAGCTCGCCGAGGTCGGCCTCATCGCCGAGCACCCGGTGCGCGTGTCGGGCGCCCAGGCCGAGGGCTGCTCGCCGGTGGCCACCGCCTTTGCCCACGGGTGGGACACCTTCAAGCCGCAGCGCCCCGCCACCATCGCCAAGAGCCTGGCCATCGGCAACCCGGCCGACGGCACCTACGCCCTGGAGGCGGTGCGGCGCAGCGGCGGGGCCATCGGGTCGGTCACCGACGACGAGATCGTCGCCGGGATCCGCCTGCTGGCCCGCACCGAGGGGATCTTCGCCGAGACCGCCGGCGGGGTCACCGTGGCCACGCTGGCCAAGCTGGCCGCCGCCGGCGTCGTCCGCTCCGACGAGCGGGTGGTGGCCTATGTGACCGGCAACGGCCTGAAGACCGTCGACGCCGTCAGCCCCGTCGTCGGTCCCACCGCCACCATCGAACCCAACCTGGCGGCCTTTGCCGAGGCCGTCGACTTCCAGGAGGCCTAACGCCGTGCCCACCGTCCGCATCCCCACCCAGCTGCGCACCCTCACCGCCGGCCAGGGCACCGCCACCGTCGACGGCTCGACCGTCGGCGAGGTGTTGAAGGCCCTCGAGGTCGCCCACCCGGGGATGGCCGAACGCCTCTTCGACGATGCCGGAGCCCTGCGCCGCTTCGTCAACGTGTTCGTGGCCGACGACGACGTCCGCTTCGAACAGGGCCTCGACACCCCGGTGGCCGAGAACCAGACGGTCTCGATCATCCCGGCCGTCGCTGGCGGCTGAGGCGTCGGTGAGCGTCAAGATCTCGAAACGCGCGCCCTGATCAGTGCAGCCGCCGAAGGGTGGTGCAGCGCCGTGACGACGACGGCCGGCAAGCCGCGGAGGCGTTGAGTTCGACGGCGGTGGCAGCACCTGCCTGACGAGCGCCTTGCCTGGAGCACGAAGGAGGAAGCCGACTGGTGGGAGGCTGTGGCGGCCCGCTCCAGCAGCTCCCTGATGGACCGACCGTGCACGACGACCAACTCCAGATCGCGACGGACCGGAAGCGAGCCTCTCCCTCCGCGGGCCGCGTCGTCAGGGCAGGGCCTGGACGGCGACTGCGGCGTCCACAGCGAGTCGCCGCATGTCGGCGGGATCGCCGGTGAGGATGACGGCGTTGCCGATCGAGGCGGCGGTGGCGACGACGAAGGCATCGACGGCGTGGCAGGAGTCGAGTTGGAGCCGTTCGAGGAGGCGGCCGGCATGCACGGCGATGAGCCGGTCGGTCGGGATCACCCGAGCGGAGCGCAGGATGCGCGCCACGGCTGCCGATCGGGCCGGGGTGCGGGCGACCTCGGCGAGCACGGGCGCCGGGACACACGCCGTACCGCCCCGCTGCTCGACGGCCTCCAGGACGGCTTGAGCCCGACGGGCGCTGCTGCCCCGTTCGGTGAAGTGCGCCAGCACCGACAGCGCTCCCGCATCGAGTACGGCCACGGGCGGCGGAACCCCCCGGCTAGGCCGCCGGGGCACGGCCGCCTCGTCCTTGAGCCGCAGCCTGGGTGTCTAGCAAGGCCTCGGCTTCGGCGACGAGCGCCTCGTCAGGGGGACCGATCACCCCGGCCAGCTCGTCGAGCACGTCGCGCAGCGCGGCACGGTCGAGCTCGTGGCGGAGCGCCCGGTTCACAAAGGCGCTGAGACCTCGAGGCCCCACCCGCTCCCGCAGCTCGGCGAGAAGCCCTGTGTCAATGGTCGCTGACAGCTTGTCCGTCGCCACCAGCCCCATCCTACAACAGTCGGATCGCTGGGCGCCCGACGTTGCATTCCAGGCTGACCGGGGTTGGCGGCTAGCTGGGGACGGTGGCCTCGACGACGATCGTCAGGGCGTCGGCCAGCTTCAGGGCGCCCATGAGGGCGCTGAAGGGCTTGATGCCCCAGTCCGACTGCTTGATGTTCGTCGTGCCGGTGGCCGTGGCGCCGGTGACGGCTATGTCCATGCTGGCCGGCCGGCTGGTGCCCATGATCGTGAGGTTGCCCTGCACGGTGGCCCCGTCGCCAGCGCCCGGCACGACCTTGGTGGAGACGAAGGTGATCTCGGGGAACTTGCCGGTGTTCAGGACCTTCTTGTCGATGTTCTCCTCGATGTCCTTGCGGTCCTTGTCGGAGAGGGGCTTGGCGCCGCCCTCGCCCGAGATGACCTTGAACGACCGGGTGTCGACGGTCACCGTCGCCGACGACTGGGCCAGGTCGTCAGCCACGTTCACCTCGGCCTTCCAGGTCGTGGCCTCGATCACCAGGTCGTGGCCGATCTTCTTGGCCATGCCCTCGCGGGAGGTGTGGAGGCGGAACGTGCCCTGTGAGGGGCCGATGTCGTAGGTACCGGAGGGAATCACGGAGCCCGACCCTACCGCTGGCACTCGGTGGCCGCGGGCGCTAGCACTCGGACGCAGCGAGTGCTAACTTCGTCTGCACGAACCTCTCGCAGGTCGTGTCCAACGGAGGGAACAGCCACATGTCCAAGTTGATCGCGTTCGATGAGCAGGCCCGGCGGTCGCTCGAGTCCGGAATGAACCAGCTGGCCGACGCCGTGCGCGTCACGCTGGGGCCGAAGGGTCGCAACGTCGTGCTGGAGAAGTCGTGGGGCGCACCCACGATCACCAACGACGGCGTCTCCATCGCCAAGGAGATCGACCTCGAGGACCCGTACGAGAAGATCGGGGCCGAGTTGGTCAAGGAGGTGGCGAAGAAGACCGACGACGTAGCCGGTGACGGCACCACCACCGCCACGGTGCTGGCCTGGGCGCTGGTCCGCGAGGGCCTGAAGAACGTCGCCGCCGGCGCCAACCCCATGTCGCTGAAGCGGGGCATCGAGGCCGCCGTCGAGGCGGCGGTGCTCAGCCTGCACGACCTGGCCAAGAACACCGACTCGAAGGAGCAGATCGCCCAGGTCGCGTCGATCTCGGCCAACGACCAGGAGATCGGCGAGAAGATCGCCGAGGCCATCGACAAGGTGGGCAAGGACGGCGTCATCACCGTCGAGGAGTCGAACACCTTCGGCATGGAGCTCGACTTCGTCGAGGGCATGCGCTTCGACAAGGGCTACATCTCGCCCTACTTCGTCTCCGACCCCGAGCGCATGGAGGCCGTCCTCGACGAGCCGTACCTGCTGTTCGTCGGCTCGAAGATCAGCTCGGTTCGTGACCTGCTGCCGCTCCTCGAGAAGGTCATGCAGGCCAGCCGTCCCCTGGTGATCATCGCCGAGGACATCGAGGGCGAGGCGCTGGCCACCCTGGTCGTCAACAAGATCCGCGGCCTGTTCAAGTCGGTCGCCGTCAAGGCCCCCGGCTTCGGCGAGCGCCGCAAGGCCATGATGCAGGACATCGCCATCCTCACCGGCGGCCAGGTCATCACCGAGGAGGTCGGCCTCAAGCTCGAGGGCGTCACCATCGACCTGCTGGGCACGGCCCGCAAGGTCGTGGTCACCAAGGACGAGACCACCATCGTCGAGGGTGGCGGCGAGGACTCCGAGATCAAGGGCCGGATCAGCCAGATCAAGGCCGAGATCGAGAACACCGACTCCGAGTACGACCGGGAGAAGCTGCAGGAGCGCCTGGCCAAGCTGTCCGGGGGCGTGGCCCTGATCAAGGTCGGCGCCGCCACCGAGACCGAGCTCAAGGAGAAGAAGCACCGCATCGAGGATGCGGTGTCCACCACCAAGGCCGCCGTCGAGGAGGGCGTCGTGGCCGGTGGGGGAGTGGCCCTGGCCCGCAGCCAGGCCGCCATCCTCACCGCCGCCGAGAAGCTCGAGGGTGACGAGGCCACCGGCGCCAGGATCGTGGCCCGCTCGGTCGTCGAGCCGCTGCGCCAGATCGCCATCAACGCCGGCCTCGAAGGCGGCGTCGTGGTCGAGAAGGTGCTGGCCCTGAAGGGGGCCAAGGGCCTGAACGCCGCCACCGGTGAGTACGAGGACCTGGTCAAGGCCGGCGTCATCGACGCCGTCAAGGTCACCCGCTCGGCGCTGCAGAACGCGGCGTCGATCGCTGCGCTGTTCCTCACCACCGAGGCCGTCATCGTCGACAAGCCGCAGAAGGACGCCCCGCCCATGCCGGGCGGCGGGATGGACGACTACTAAGACCGCTTCACCGACGTCAGCTCGGGAGGCGCCCCCTACGGGGCGCCTCCGGCGCGTCTGGTGGGCAGTCGCCGCCTGGACATGCCAACCTTCCTCATGGCCCGCCGCCGCCGCCTGCCGCTAGCTCTCGCCACGATCCTGGCGTTCCTGGCCGCGGCCTGCACCTCCTCGTCGTACACCTTCGCCTCGAACAAGCGGCTGGGCGTGTACCTCAAGGTTCCGAAGAGCTGGCACGAGGTGTCCCAGGACGCCCTGTTCCCGCTGTACGAGCAGAACACCAAGCAGGGCTCGCCCGAGGCCTACCAGATCCTGAAGCAGGTCGTGTGGGAGAAGGCGTGGGACTCAAGCGCGGCGCCGGCGGTCAGCCACTTCGTCCTCGGCTCGGCCGACGCCCCGGTGGCCCGGGTCATGGTCCGCTCGCTGCTCGAGGAGGAGGCGAGGTCCATGTCGGGCGAGTACCTGGCCAACCTGGCCGTCGGCTCGTACAGCCAGGACGTCCAGGGCTTCAAGGAGCTGCTGCGCAATCCGGGCACGAGCGACCTTGTCAGCGCCAACTTCGTGCCTCTGCGCGACGACAAGCTCAAGACCGACGGCTTCTTCGGCGTCCGCCAGCTGTTCGAAGCCCGCAACAGCCAGGACGACAGCCTGTACGCCGTGGCCTTCATCGGCCTCGTCGATGTCCAGCGCACCCACCTCTACACCCTGACCATGCACTGCAACCGCCGCTGCTACCAGGCCAACGAAGGCCAGTTCGGCAAGGTCCTCGACTCCTTCACCGTAAGGAAGCCCTGACATGAACCTGCCTATGTCCCCGCCCCCGCCCCCGCCCGGCTCACCCCAAGGCCACGACGGCCCCATGGGCTTCCACGGCAACCCGAAGGAGGAGGAGCGCGCCACCCGCCGCCCGATGATCCTGTTCGACCGGATCCGCTTCATCCTGCTCTTCGTCATCGCCTGGATCGTTCTCGTGGTGGCCCAGGTCGGCGACAACCCCCTGCTGTCGGTGGGCGACGCTATTCGCAGCGGCCTTAGGTCCAGCTGGTGGCTGCTGCTGCTGGCCTGCCTCGAGGGGATCCGCCAGGTGCACTACCTGGTCAGTGAGCACGTGCCCGACTATCACCGGTCGTGGCAGCAGGCCTGGAAGGGGTTCGACGGGTTCCGGGCCAAGGCCCCCCCGCTGCTGCGCTACCGGCTGGCCCGGCTCAGCCGGATCGTCGTCCTGCTCGCCCTCGTGGCCGTCGTCCTCGGCAAGGTCACCGGCGACTCGCCGCTGACGGCGCTGTTCAGCGCCCCCGCCCGCGTCGTCCAGGCTCTGCCGACCATCCTGCAGTTCCTCGTCATCATGCTCGTGAACATCGGCTCGTTCGCCGCCCTGTTCTGGTTCCTGTCCCGGGGCGGGGTCGAGACCTACATGCCCGACGAGATCTCCACCCGCTTCTCCGACGTGTGGGGCCAGGACAACGTGCTGCACCGGGTGAAGGAGAACGTCGCCCTGCTGGAGAGGCCCGAGCTAGTCGAAGACAAGGGTGGCCAGGTGCCACGGGGCATCCTGCTGTGGGGGCCGCCGGGCACCGGCAAGACCCTCATCGCCAAGGCCGTCGCCGGTGAGACGGGCAAGCCGTTCGTCTTCGTCGAGCCCTCGTCGTTCAACCAGATGTTCGTCGGCGTCGGGGCCATGAAGGTCAAGGCCTTGTTCAAGAAGCTGCGGAAGCTGGCGCTGCGCTATGGCGGCGTGATCGTCTTCTTCGACGAGGCCGACGTGCTGGGCAGCCGGGGCGCCCCGTCGGGCGGCTTCGGGGGCCTCGGCGGCGGCGGGGGCAGCCACGGTCCCGCCGACCACGGCTGCGGCGGGTTCGGCTACCTGTCCGAGCGGGCCCAGCTGCAGGTCCTGCGCTCGTCCCCGGCGGCGGCCAGCCCGGCTCCGCCGGCGCCGATGATGATGGGCGGCATGGGCGGTGGGATGGCCGGCATGGGCGTGCTCCAGCCGCTGCTCACCGAGATGTCAGGCATGGAGAAGCCCCGTGGCCTGGTCAACCGGATCCGCAAGCTCCTGGGCCTGCGGCCGGTTCCGCCGCCGCTGTACCGGATCCTGACGATCATGGCCACCAACCTGCCCGACGCCCTCGACCCGGCTCTGCTGCGGCCGGGCCGCATCGACCGCATCTTCAAGGTGGGCTACCCGCCGCTCGACGGGCGGATCCAGACCTACAACGGCTACCTGGCCAAGGTGCGCCACGAGCTGACCGAGCCGCAGATCCGCCTGTTCGCCCTCACCTCGGGCCAGGCCAGCGGCGCCCAGATCGAGAGCTTCGTGAACGAGGCGCTGATCATCGCCATCCGCGAAGGGCGCGACACCGTCACCTGGAACGACCTGGTGCTGGCCAAGTTCCACCGCCGCTTCGGCCTGCCCGACCAGCACCAGTACACCGACCGGGACCGCCACAGCGTGGCCATCCACGAGGCCGGTCACGCCATCGCCTTCTACCGGCTCGACTACACCAGCGTCATCGACGTGGCCAACATCGAGAAGCGGGGCCAGGTCGGCGGGTTCGTTGCACCGGCCCCGCTCGAGGACAGCGACAAGGACTGGACCCACAACCTGGAGATCAGCATCAAGGTGTCGTTGGCCAGCCGGGCCGCCGAGCGCCTGTTCTTCGGGGAGAACTCCTCGGGGGTCGGCGGCGACATGAACTCGGCCACCTCGCTGGCCATGTTGATGCTCGGGAACTGGGCCATGGGCGACCACCTGGCCAGCCACAGCACCACCTTCGAGTCGATGGAGGGCGGCCAGCCCGGCATGCCGGACCGGGCCGTGCACGACCGGCCCTTCGGCATCCGGGTCGAGGCGCAGCTGCAGCGCTACTACGACGAGGTCTACGCCCTGATGCAGGAGAACCGCACCGAGCTGCTGTCCCTGGCCCACGCCCTCGAGGTCCACGGCGCCATCAGCGGAAGCGACGTCGAAGCCGTGATCAACCAGAGCGCCGGCCCGATGGTGGACGGGAGGGTCTACGCCGACCCCGCCTTCCAGGCCGAGCTCGAGGCCTATCACTGCGAGGTGATGGCCAAGCTGCGCCACCGGGGCCCGGTCGACATCCGCCTGCCCCGGCGTGTCCCGGCCCCCCAGCTGGTCCTCGCCGCCTCGACGCCCTACCTCGACGGCCACGGGGATGGAAACGGCACAGGCAACGGGAGCGGCGGCGGGAACGGCAACGGGGCGTGGGCGCCGCCGTGGCCGCCGGTGCCGGCTCCGTCGCCCGGCGGGTGGGGCCCGCCTCCGCCGGCCTGGCCGCCACCGCCGAGCCCGCCGCCCCCCCCGGCCTAGGCTCACCCGCACCGTGCCGCAGCCCGTCAGCCCCGCCGTCGGCTGGGGTGTCCTCCACCTGTTCTGCCACATGCCCGCTGGCGCCTCGGGCTCCGACCAGGTCGAAGTCGAAGCGGTGATCGGCGCCGTGAAGGCCTGCCGGGCCGATGACCACCAGGTCGTCAGCTTCGCCGTCCTAGGCCACAAGGCCGACCTCGGATTCCTGGCCCTCGGCCCCGACCTGTGGCGGCTGCGGCGCTTCCAGGCCGACCTGCAGCGGGCCGGCCTGCTCGTCACCAGCAGCTACGTCTCGCTCACCGAGACGAGCGAGTACGCCAGGGACCTGCCCCCCGAGATGGCGACGCCGCGGCTCTACCCAAAGCTGCCGCCGCCGGACATGCGGGCCGTCTGCTTCTACGGCATGAGCAAGCGGCGCAACCCCGAGGCGAACTGGTACGCCACCCCCTTCGACGAGCGCAAGCGGCTGATGTACGAGCACGGCACCTCGGGCCGGGCCTTCCGCGGCCGGGTCCTGCAGCTGGTGACGGGCTCCACCGGGGTCGACGACTGGGAGTGGGGGGTCACACTGTTCGCCGGCGACCCGGCCGACCTGAAGGACGTCGTGTACACCCTCCGCTTCGACGAGGCCTCGGCCCGCTTCGGCGAGTTCGGCCCCTTCTACACGGGCATGGTGGCCGAGGTGGACGAGGTCCTGGCCGAGGTGCTGGGCCGCTCCTGACCAGGGCAGACCACTGCCGGTCGAGTGGCTGCCGAACCAGTTGAGTGGCGGCTTCAGTCGCCGAGGTCGGCAGGGACGTCGACGGCGTGCTCGCGGAGGGCGGCGAGCGGCACGATATCGAGGGCCCGCTCATGGGTCGAGGCCAGGACCACAAAGGCGGCCGCCCCGTCGTGGTGGGCCCGCAGCCAGTTCGCCGCCGTCACGCACCAGCGGTCTCCCGGGACCAGGCCCGGGAACCGGTAGGCGGGCACCGGGGTGCTCAGATCGTTCCCGATGGCCCGCTGGTGCTCGAGGAACTCAGGGGTGACCACGGCGCAGATCGTGTGGCTGCCCCGATCCTCCGGCCCGGTGCTACAGCACCCGTCACGGTAGAAGCCGGTGACGGGATCAGTGCCACACGGCTCGAGCTCGCCACCCAGGACGTTCAGGTCACCCATCGGCGAAGTATCGCTGAGATGTCGGGGATGGGGCCACGTGCGCCGGTAGGTTCAGGTGCTGCATGGCAGGAACCCTAAGCCGCCTTCGCGCCGTCCTCGCCGACGTCGGCCCCGTGGTCGTCGCCTTTTCGGGCGGTGCCGACTCGGCGTTCCTGGCCTTCGTGGCCGCCGACGTCCTCGGGCCCGAGCAGGCTCACTGCACGACCGCCGTCTCGGCCTCGTTGGCCGCCGACGAGCTGGAGGGCTGCCGGGATCTGGCCGAGGCCTGGGGCCTGGCCTGGTCGACCGTCGCCACCGACGAGCTGGACCGCCTGGCCTACGTGGTCAACGGTCCCGACCGCTGCGCCCACTGCAAGGCATCGCTCATGGACGCCCTCGCCCCCCAGGCCGTCGCCCTCGGGGCCACGGTGGTGCTGGGCGTCAACGTGGACGACCTCGGGGACCGCCGTCCGGGTCAGGCCGCCGCCGCCGCCGCCGGGGCCCGCTTTCCGTTGGTCGAGGCTGGCTTCACAAAGGCGATGGTGCGCCAGGCCAGCCGCCGCCTCGGCCTGGTCACTTGGGACAAGCCGGCGGGCGCCTGCCTGGCCAGCCGCATCCCCTACGGTGTGCCGGTGACCGTCGGCGCCCTCGGATCGGTGCAGCGGGCCGAGGCCGCCCTGCGGGCCCTGGGGCTGCGCCAGCTGCGGGTGCGCCACCACGGCGACGTGGCCCGGATCGAGGTGGACCCGGCCGAGCTCGACCACGCCTTTGGGCTCCGGGAGCAGATGGCCGACGCCGTGCGGTCGGCGGGATACGCCTACGTGGCGCTCGACCTCGACGGCTTCCGCAGCGGCAGCCTCAACGAGGTGCTGGCATGAGGGTGAAGCTGTTCTTCCCCGACGCCCTGATCCGCGAGCCGATCGTGGCCCGTCTGGTCCGTGACCACGATGTGACCCCGAACATCCGGCGGGCGAGCATCGAGGACGACATCGGCTGGATGGTGCTCGACCTGGTCGGCGATGCGGCGGCCATCAGCGACGGGATCGCCTGGCTCGAGCAGATCGGGGTCGAGGTGGACCAGCTGGGCGACGTCCTCGAGTCCTGAGCCGTGCGCTTCGTCAAGCTGCAGGTCGCCCTCCTCCTCCTCGCCGTGGTGGTGGTCGCCGCCCTGGGCGCCGACGTGGTGCTGAAGAACCGGGCTGAGAACGCGCTGGTCGCCCAGGTCATGGCCAAGGAGCCGGACACCTCGGGGGTGGGGGCCAAGATCCGGTCATTCCCGTTCGTGGGCCGCCTTGTCGTATCGGGGCAGGTCGCCCGGGTGGACGTGACCGCTCAGCACGCCACCGTCGGCGGGGTGGCGCTGTCCGACATCCGGGTCCAGGCCGAGGGCGTGAAGCTGGACACCGCAGAGGCCGCCCACGGGCGTGCCGTCGTGCGCTCGATCAAGGGGGGCAGCGTGCAGGCCGACCTGCGCCAGGACCAGATCAACTCCCGCCTGCCCAAGCAGATCCAGGTGCAGGTGCAGCAGGGGACCGCCACCATCACCGGACCCGGTGGCGCCCAGGCCCAGCTGCTGGTCACCCCTGATGGAACGATCCAGCTGCGCATCGCCAACCGCTCGGTGCTCGACCTCGCCATCCCGAAGACGGCCCTGCTCCCCTGCGTCCCGAAGGGCACCTTCGTCACCGGCGCCGTTCACCTCTCATGCACCTTCAGCGAAGTCCCCCCGATCCTGCTCAACCTGGCCCGGCCCTGACGGGACGGCCGACGCCTCCGCCGGCTACCAGCCCCACGAGCCGTTAATGCCCTTGAACGGGCCCACGACCTTTGAGGTGACCCAGCCACCGTAGAAGCCGCCCGGCTGGGGAACGGCCACCTCGCCGTCCACCGTGCAGCGGTCGGTCCGGGCGCAGTAGACGGCGACGTGGTCGGCCAGGGCGGCGAAGGCCGGAGTCGGGTCAAGGTAGCTCCACGCCGCCGCCTCCTCTCTGCTGCTGCCCCCGATGACGGTCCAGTAGGTGGCCTGGCCCTTCCACTCACAGAAGCTGCCGCCGGCGGCCGGCTCGAGGCTCCCCGGCAGCCAGGCGTCGGGCGGCAGGTAGTAGCTGGGCGGGTGGCTGGTCTCAAGGACCCGGTAGGCCGAATTGGTGTCGGCGATCACGACGCCGCCGAGCTCGACGGTGATCCGGGCGGTGACCGGTTCGAGGCGGGGCGGGCGGGGGTAGTCCCACACCGACTCCTGGCCGGGCCCCAGTGGTTTACGTCGCGGCCTCATATGGGGCAGGATCGCATCATGGTGGCGTCAACAGGCAATCCCGGCCCGACCACCGCCCGGGACGATGCCGACCTGGCCCAGCGGGGCTCCCGGCTGGCCGACGCCGTGGCCGCCGCCCTGCCCGGCTGGGTGGAGCGGAGCTTGCGCCAGCGTGCCAGCGGGGTGGTGGCCGGCGGGGCGGTGCCGGACGAGGTGGTGGCCGCCGTGACCGCCGAGGTCGAGGCCGAGGTAATGCCCCGGCTCCGGGCGCTGCTGGCCCAGGACGTCGACGAGCAGCGCCAGTCGCCGCTGGCCGTGGTGCGTCGGGCCGCCGCCACCGTCGCCGGCGCCCTGGACGCCATGGGCGTGCCGGCCGCCGAGCGGGACGACCACCAGCGGTCGCTCTTCCCCGACGACGACCACGACCTGGTGCCCGCCACCTTCGCGGAGCTGTCCGAGGACGCGGGCCGGGCCGGCATCGAGTGGGGCGCGGCCAAAGCCTTCGTCCACCGGCGGCGCCACCGTGGCTGACATCGCCGGCTATGTGCCGGACCTGATGGACCGCTCGAAGCTGCGGGGCGTGCGCTTCGTGCGTCGAGCCCTGGACCTGGTCGAGGCCGAGGAGGCTCTGCTGGTGGTCGACCTGTCCCGCCCCGGCGTGCTCGAGATCCTGCCCCGCCTGGCCGGCCGCCGGGTCATCGGCTTCGGCAGCCACGTCGACACCGAGACCCTTGAGGCGGCCCGAGCCGCCGGCTGCCAGGCCCTCCCCCGCAGCCAGCTCTTCCGCACCTGGCCCGACCTCCCGCCCGCACCCTGACGCCCCGGCTCACGAGGCAATCTCAGTTCGATGCCCCACCCTCGCCCTGACGAGCCAGAGACCCAGAGTCAGGCGTCGGACGTCAACGATGCCGAGAGGGCCCGGCCGCAGGCATGGGGCTTCCTGGCCTGGGCCATAATCGGCTCCGGTTCATCTCTCGCATTGCTCACCGGTTTCACGATCGGGATCTTCGTCGCCCCGCTGGTGGCACTGGCGACCATGCTGCTCGTGTGGCGCGGCGGCGGCAAACGCGGCCATTCCGGCCTTTTGACCGGCGCCGGCGCCATTCCGCTTTACGTCAGCTACCTGAACCGCAAAGGGCCCGGTGAGGTGTGCCACGAGACGCCCACCGGTGGCGGATGCAGCACCGAGTGGAGTCCCTGGCCATGGTTCGCCGTCGGCCTGCTCCTGGTGACGGCGGGCATCGGCCTGTTCCTCTGGCTGCCCAGGGAACGCCGCCTCAGGGCGGGCAGCTCTGACGAGAAGTTTGAGCGTTCCTGATCCAACGGCCGGCGTCGATGATGACACCGGTCTCGGGGTCAGTGGCGCCGGCCGACGCCAAGGCTCTGCCGGGTGCTCCCCTTCCGGGTGGCGCACGGCACCACCCGGGTCGAGCTCACCTACGACTGGACCTGCTGCCGCCGCTGAGCATGACGAACCCGCAGGTTGCAGTGGCCGGCATCTTGGAACCGGCCTACGACGTGGTCGGCGACAGCTTCGACTACGCCCTCAACGACGACGCCCTGCACGTGGCGATCATCGACGCCATGGGCCACGGCTTGCACGCGGCGGTGATGGCGACCGTTGCCATCGCCGCCTACCGGCACGCCCGACGGCACGATGCCGAGCTGCCCGACCTGTACTCGGCCATGGACCGGGCCATCGCCGGGCAGTTCGACGAGGACCACGTCGTCACCGTGCAGATGGCCCACCTCGACGTCGCCTCCGGCCGGCTGCGCTGGGTGAACGCCGGACATCTGCATCCGCTGCTGCTGCGCCGCCGTCGGGTGATCCGCCCCCTGGACAGCCCCACCATCCTGCCCCTCGGCCTCGGTGGCTCCGACCCGCAGGTCAGCGAGGAGGCCTTGGAGCCGGGTGACCGGCCTCGTTCCACTGACCACCGGCGACTTCGCCGGCCACAGCCTCCGCCGAGGCCACGCCACCACCACCGTCCGCAACGGCGCCAGCGAACGAACCATCATGCGCACCACCGGCCACACCTCCACCCACACCGTCCGTGGCTACATCGACGACGGCGAACTGTTCTCCGACCCGGCATCGAAGTACCTCGGACTTTAGAGAGTGTTCGGTCGCTGAGCCGCCTGCCGATCGTCGTCGGACAGCCCGGCGCCGAGTCGTGTCAGCCCGGCGCGGATGCCGCTCTTGACGGTCCCCATCCGGCCATGACGAGCAAGCGACACGCTGGCACCCATCGGTCCCGGCGACCGTTGCCTGCGCCAGAGCGGTGACCAGCTCCAGCGCGGCGTCGACCACGCCATGCCCGTCGGCCATGGCGGCCACCAGCCACCGGTGCCACCTACGGCGGCCGGCGGTTCAACGACACGATCGGTCGAGCGCGGCTACCGGCGCCTGTTCTGGGGGGTCATGGGCGGCTATGTCGCCCGGCTGGTGTCAGCTGTCGTCTGATCGGTTCCTAAGGCCCCGATGGCGGTCATCATGGAGCCGTGCAACTGCTGCTGCTCTCGAACTCCACGAACTATGGCAGCACGATGTTCTCCCACGCCGCTGAGGCGCTGGTCGAGCTGGTGGGTCGGGAACCGGTGACCTTCGTCCCCTATGCCCTCGCCGACTGGGACGGCTACGCCGACCGGGTGGCGAACGCGCTGGGCACCTTCGACATCGAGGTGGCGTCGGCGCACCGGTCGAGTCATCCCGAGGAGATGATCCTCGGCGCCCGGGTGGTGCTGATGGGGGCCGGCAACAGCTTCCGGCTGCTCGAATCGCTCTACGGCCTCGACGTGCTCGACGGCCTTGGGGCCCGGGTGCGGGACGGCTCGATCAGGTACATGGGCGCGTCGGCCGGCACCAACGTCGCCTGCCCGTCGATCCGCACGACCAACGACATGCCAATCTGCGTGCCGCCCAGCCTCGCCGCCCTCGGGCTGGTGCCTTTCCAGATCAACCTGCACTACGTCGATGCCGATCCCGCCTCGACCTTCATGGGCGAGACCCGGGAGGAGCGGATCGAGGAGTTCCTGGAGGAGAACCACTGCCCCGTCCTGGCGTTGCACGAGGGGTCGTGGATGCGGGTCTCCGGGAGGAACGCAACGGTCACCGGACGGGGTCGGCTCTTCCAGCGCAGCGGGTGCGACACCTTCGAAGACGGGTCCGATGTGTCCCGGCTGCTGGACCTATCGCCGATCTTCGACGGCGGGATGCGCCCGAGGCCGGGCGCGAGGCAAGAGGGCTGACCCGGCAAGCGGCCGCCACGTCGAGCTGCTGCCGAACGAAACCGAGCCCGGCGCGGTACGGTTCAGCCAGACTTCACTTGGCGGAGACCCCTGCGTGAGCCCCCGGCCGATTCAGGCCGGGACCATCCCGTCGCCTCCTCTGAGCCGACTCGAGGAGCACGAGTGTCACCCGCAGACCACCCCCCGCCACCGTTCCGGCGCAACCGGCTCATTCCGGCGACGGGTCGGGCGACAGCGGTCGTCTACTGCGAAGGGAACTTCGGCAAGCCCGACGGCAAGACGGCCAACGGGCTCGTCCGCCACTCCGAGCGATACGAGATCGTCTCGGTCATTGACAGCGCCCAGTCCGGCCTCGATGCCGGGGAGGTCCTCGGTGGCAAGCCCAG
>JBBSHM010000025.1:0-32028 GCA_038253125.1 Acidimicrobiales bacterium | reverse complement strand
CGGCCGAGGACGGTGCACAGCCGTTGACGACGGGGCTCCTCGCCGATCACCTCCATGGTGACGAGGCATCGGCGGCCGCCGCCGCCTCCTCCCGTGGCGGGCAGGGATCGTCGGTCGCCGCCTTCAGTGGCGGCGGGGCCCAGCCAGGAGAGCCGCCCCGGCGCCCGACGATGCCGCCAGCGGCGACGCCCGCTCGGTTGGCCATCGCCCTGGCCGCCGCCATCGTTCTCATGGTGAGCGGTGGTCTCGCCGCCCGCGGTCGTCACCCGGTCGGCTCGCCGGCCAGCCCGAAGACGGCCGCGCCGCCTCAGGTGTGCCCGCCTGCCGCCGGGCCTTCGGCCGACATCGACGGTGACGGCTGTGAGGAATCGGTGCGGTGGGCTGACGGCGTGCTGACGGCCGGAACGGCCCGCTTCGCCCTCGGCGCCCCCGGCGACGCCTGGGCCCTGGGCGACTGGAGCTGCGACGGCCGACGCACGCCCGCCCTCCTGCAGGACGGGTCGCTCGTCCTGTTCGACGCCTGGCCCGGTCCTGGTGGCGAGCTTGCGGGACGCCCGGCAGTCACGGTCGCAGGCGCCCTAAGCCTCTCGGCCGTGCCCGGGCCGGACGGCTGCGACCGCCCGTCGATCCACCGTCCGGGCGCAGCTGACGTCGTGGTTGACGCCAGGGCGAAGCCGTGACGGCCGGTCGACGGCTGGTCGGAGCCGCCCGCCTGGCCGCCAGCACGGCCGTGCTGATCGCCGGCGAAGCGGTGCTGTGGCGGGCCGGCCGAACGCTGCCGGCGCTCCCCCTCGAACCGGAGCGGCTGGTGCAGGCCTTCGTTGACGCCGAGCCGCTGGCCCTCACCATGAGCGTCCTGCGCCTGGCCGCCCTGGCCGTGGGGCTGGCCCTGGTGGTGGTGACGCTCGTCGGTGGTGTCGCCCGCGCCTGCGGGATGGTCCGGCTCGTCGCTGGGGTCGACCGCTGGACACCGACCGGCCTTCGCCACCTCCTGGATGGTGCGCTGGGTGTCGGCCTGGCCGCCAGCATCGGCCTGGGCGCCCTCCCAGCCGTGGCCGAGCCGCCGGTCGGCCCGGCCGGCCCCGTTACGACGGCGGGGGGGTCCGCAGCCCGGCCGGCACCTGTTCTGCGCCGGCTGGCTGACGCTCCCCCACCAGGGACGAAGCAGAACGACCCGACCACCACGCTCCGCCGGCTCCCCGACGAGGCCGTTCCGTCAGCTGCCCCCTCCTCAGCCACTCCGGCCTTCAGTGCTCCAGTTGCCAGCGCTCCAGTTGCCAGCGCTGCGGTCTCCGGCAATCCGGCCTCAACGGGCGGGTCCGCCACGTCACCGTCGGCGCCGGCTCGACGGGAGGTGGTCGTCGCCCCCGGCGACTCCTTCTGGCGCCTGGCCGAGCATCACGAGGCGGAGCGGCTGGGGCGACGGCCGAGCGAGTTCGAGGTGGGGGCGTGCTGGCAGGAGCTGGTGGCGCTGAACCGCCACCGCTTGGTCGTGCCCGACGACCCCGACCTCATCTTCCCGGGCCAGGTCATGCAGATGCCCTGCCGATGAGCGACGGCAAACCTCACGCTCAGCACGCCCCCGCAGGGCGTCATTCCGGCAGGGTGATCCCCCGCTCGGCTATGGCCGCCGCCACCGGCTCTCCCAACACGTTCTTCATCAGGAACAGGTCGCGGAACATCAGCCACTTGGGGGCCAGCTCCTTGGCGTAGCGCTCGAAGTACAGCAGCTGCTTGATGACGAGCACCAGCTCGCGGGGGGTGCCGTCCTTTGAGTACTGGTCCATCAGGCCGACGATCGACGAGAGCAGCTCGCCCAGGTTCACATCCGACAGGCCCGAGTCGAGCATGGCGCCGAAGACCATCTGCATCCGCAGGCCCACCTCCTCGTCGGTGCCGCTGTCCTCGGGGAAGGCGCCCACCCGCTTGAAGGCCCGGGCCACCCGGCTGAAGTCGTTGTCGAGCATCGTCGTTGTGAACTGGTCTCGTAGGAGCTGCTTCCAGTCCTCGGTGAGCTCGCCCATGATCCCGAAGTCGAGGAAGGCCAGGCGCCCGTCCTCGAGCATCCACAGGTTGCCGGAGTGGACGTCGCCGTGGAAGGGCCCGTGGACCAGCGCCGCCTCCATCCACACCTTCACGCCCCGGCGCAGCACCAGCTCGCAGTCGATGCCGCGGGCCCGGAGGGTGTCGAACTCGTCCACCGGGATGCCGTACATCCGCTCCATGCAGATCATGTTGGGGCCGCAGTAGTCCCAGTAGACCTCGGGGGCCGTCACCCACTTGTTGTCGCCGAAGGCCGAGATGCCGTGGCGGAAGCGGGTCTGGCGGTCGGCCTCGACCACCGGGTTCAGCTCCATGAACGTCACGGCGTGCAGGTCCTCGACGATGCCGACCACGTTCGAGCTGCGAGCCATGTTGCTGAAGCGGGCCAGGATGCGGGCCAGGCGGTACATGATCCGCAGGTCGGTCCCCATGCGGTGGCGGATGTTGGGCCGCTGAAGCTTCACGACCGCCTCCCGGCCGTCGGGCAGGACACAGGCGTGGACCTGGCCGACCGAGGCGGCGGCCAGCGGCGCCTGGTCGAAGCTTGAGAACAGCTCGGCCACCGAACGCCCCAAGTCCTTGCGGATCAGCTCCTTCGCCGTCTTGGCGTCGAAGGGGGGAACCTCGTCGAGGCAGTGCATGGCCTCGTCGGACAGCACCTTCGGGAAGATGCCGGGCGACGACGCGATCAGCTGACCCAGCTTCACGTAGGTGGGTCCGAGGAGCTCGAAGCCCTCTATCAGTCCCTTGCAGGCTGCCGCCGCCGGAGGCTTGCGGCGGATGTGCAGGAGGCTCGGGATCACCCGGCGCAGCACGGTGAGGGTCACGATGAAGCCGACGACCATCATCCGCTTGAGCTCGCCGAGGCCGAACGAGGTGAGGCTCGGGGGGTCCACGACCAGCGCGGCGGGCGGCGGGCCGTCGGCGTAGGGGCCCCGGAACCGGGGCACTCCCCTGGCTCCGGCGGAGGGCACCGGCACCTCTGTGCGGCTCGTGACCGGTTGGGGAGCCTCGACCGACCCTGGCCTGGCGGCCGACGCTGGGCTCGTCACCGAACCTGGCCTCGTCGCCGACCTGGGTACCTCGACCGGCGGTCCGGCCTCGGTGGGTCGGGCGTCGTCGGTGCGCTCTAGCTGGTCGTCGAGTGAGACCAGGCCGACCAGCCGGTCGCCGTCCACCACCGGCAGGTGGCGGATCTTGTGCTCGGACATGAGGGCCAGAGCGTCGCCGCAGTCGGCGGCGGGGCCAACGGTGACGAGCTCGGTGGCCATGTGAGTGCTCACCCGGTACCACGACGGGTTGTCCCCGTCCACCACCACCTGCACCAGGTCGGTCTCGGTGAGGATCCCGACGGGCCGCTCGCCCTCCATCACCATCACGGCCGACGCCTTCCACTTGCGCAGCGTGGTGGCCGCGTCCCGCAGGGTGGCCTCGGGTTCGACCGTGGCCACCTCCCGCTGCATCATCTCGGCGACGCGCATGGCCCCTGGAGTCCCCCATCCCTCGTACCGGCGAGCCGGCGACGACACCCGCTGCCCCCTGGTGGCAAAGCAACTTCCTGGCACACTAATCCCGACCGCTTCGCCGCCGATCCAGCCGGCCTGGCACCGTCGGTCCGGAGGCTGCGCCTGCGGGTACGGACATCTGCGGGCCTGGCGGTACGGTCGAGTGGGCGGTGCGCCACGCCACGCCCGCCCCCAGGGAGGCAGATGCGGTGCCGAGAGCGACAGCAGGACCAGCCGAAGCCGACCGGCCCTTCTCCGACGAAGAGCTGACCGCGCTCGCCCTGGCCGCCGATCCCGAAGCGGGCCTTCCCCCCGATGCCGTGAGCCTGTGGGACCTTGAGCGACCGGGTGAGACCGAGTTGCTGCCCGCCTGGTACATGCCGGCACCGATGCGGCGCTCGTCGAGCCCCTGGGCTCGGCTGATCATCGGGTTGGTGGTGGCCGCCTTCCTCGTCATCGACGCGGCCGGGCTGTGCAGCACCTATGGCTGGGTCTCCCTGGGCTGAGGACGTGGCGGACGTGCTCCGGAGCACCGGTCTCGTGCGCTGGTGACCGGTTCCCCACCTCTGCCGCCCTCAGGCCGGCCCGGTCGGAGCAGCCGTCAGCTTCGGCCTGGAGGTCCGATCAGGGTGCGGTCGAGGCGGCCCGAGTGGAGGAAGCGCCGCCAGTTCTCGGGCTCGGTGAGCCGGTAGCGGCGGATGCTCCACCCGAGGGCCACGAGGCCGGCCAGCTCCATGAGGAGACGCACGGGCCACGGCCGTCCCAGGGTCGGGAGCTGCTCGCCGCCGAACGACAGGCCGCCCAGGGGCCACACGATGAGCCGGGTCGACGACCACATGCCGTCGAGCACCAGGTTCATGAAGAAGCCGATGGGCAGGGCGAGGAGGTGTCGGCGCAGGCTGCGGCGACCGACGGTGCCGACCATGACAACGCCCAGCAGGGCGATCGGAAAGGCCAGGGTGTGCAGCAGGCGGATCCCGCCGACGGCCAGATCGAGCACGGCCGGGATGGTGGCGGCGGCCATCACCAGCCGTTCGTCCAGGGCGGCATCACGGAAGACGGCGACCACCAGGACGAACGACAGGCCGGCGAACCAGAGGAGCACCGCAGGCTCAGCTACGCACGAGGATCCGACCGCAGGCCTGGCAGGTCAGCACCTCGTCGGCCGGCGCCCGCCGGGCATCGTCCAGGTCGCGGGGCGACAGCGCCAGGTGGCAGCCGGTGCATCGGCCGTCCTCGAGGCGGGCGGCCCCGGTGCCATGCAGGTGGGCCCGCAGCTGGTCGTAGCGGGCCAGCAGGGCGGCGGGTACGGCTTGCGCCCGGGCCGAGCGGGCCGCCAGCACCCGGGCCAGCTCGGTGTCCACCTCCTCCTCGGCGCCGGCCAGCTCGGCCCGGTGCCGCCGCACCCCGCCCACCGCGGCGGCCAGGGCCTCGGCCCGGGCCGCCAGGTCGGCCTCGGCCGCCTCGCGCTGCACGAGCGCCTCGAAGGCCTGGTCCTCGAGGGCCGACGCCCGCTCACCCAGGTGGTCCGCCTCCTCACCGAAGCGAACGAGGTCGCGGGCGGCGGTGATCTCTCCGCTGCGCAGCCGGGCCAGGACAGCGGCGGCCCGGGCCTCGGTCGCGGCCAGCTGGGCTTCGAGCTCGGCCTGGGCCGCAGCCAGCTCGGCCAGCCGGGCCGCCATCTCCTCGTGTGAGCGCTTGGCGGCCACCGCCCCGGCCTCGGCCGCGGCCACCCCGGCCCGCTCGGTCAGGGCCGTACGGCGGTGGCGGAGCTGGTCGGCACTGGTGTCCGCCGCCTGCACCGCGAGAAGCGCCTCCTGATCCACAACCGCCATCAGCGCCCCGTCACGGGCCCGTGGTGGTGGCCTTGGAGGAGCTCTTCCGGCTCGTCGCCGTCGTTGCCTTCTTGGAGAAGGCGCCGCTGCCGGGCAGGATCGGCGCGCCCGCCGGGATCACGAAGGGACGGCTGCCGATGGCCTGCTTGGCTGGCACGCCCTGGAAGTCGGGAGCCGGCTGGTCGGCCAGGTAGGCGTCGGCGAACTTCTTCCAGATGGGGGCGGCGAACGTGGCCCCGTAGACCACTCCCCTGCCGCCCAGGCCCTGCATGGAGACGTTCCCCCTGGGCACCCCGACCCAGACGACGGTGGTGTTGTTCGGGGTGTAGCCGGCGAACCAGGTGTTCTTCGAGGCGTCAGTCGTACCGGTCTTGCCGGCGGCTGGCCGGTTCCCGCTCGGCCGGCAGCAGGCGGCGGTGCCGCCGAACACACCCTTTTGGATGCTGGCCGCAGTTCGGGCCACCACCTGCGACATCACCCTCTTGCCCTCGGTGGCGCCCCGGAACACCACCTTGCCGGAGCTGTCCTCGACCCGGTCGACGAAGGTGGGGGCGTGGAACACGCCGTCGTTGGCCACGGTGGCGTAGGCGGCGGCCATCTCGAGCGGGGTGGCCTCCTCGACCCCGATGGGCATCGTCGGCACGTTCTCGATCGGATAGCGGGGGTTCTGACCCAGGCCGAGCCGCTTGGCCATGTCTATGACCTTTGTGAACCCGACGGTGGCCGCCATCCGCTCGTAGGCGCAGTTGACCGAGCCGGCCGTGGCCGCAGCCATCGTCATGGTCCCGCCGCCGACGCCGTCGCCTGCGTTGTTGATGATGTTGTCCTGGTTGAGCACCGAACGCCGGCTGCGATTGCTGCGGCCCTCGTTCACCAGACAGGGCCCGCTGCCGTCAACGGTCGAGCTCGGCCCGTAGCCGGCCTCGAGCGCGGCCAGCAGCGTGAACAGCTTGAAGGTCGAACCGGGTTGGCGGTAGCCCTGGGTGGCGATGTCGAACTTGTTCTGGTCGCTGAAGCCGGGGCCGCCCACCACGGCCCGCACGGCGCCGTCGGCCGGGTCGATGCTGACCAGGGCCGAGCTGGCGCCCATGGTGTTCGAGCGGCCCGGCGGCGGCACCCCGGCCCGGGTGGCCTCGTCGGCCAGCTGCTGGGCCCTGGGGTCGAACGTCGTGAAGATCTTGAGCCCGCCCCGGAACAGCCGGTCGTAACGGTCCGGCGGGGTCTCGCCCAGGCGGGGGTCGTCCAGCAGCCGCTGCTTCAACGCCTCCAGGAAGTAGCTCTGCCGCTCCTGCGGCTTGGTGGGCGCCGCCGGGAGCGGCGACTCCTTCAGGCGGTCAGCCTCCTCGGCCGACAGGTGGCCCCGCTCCACCATCTGTGACAGCGCCGTCGCCCGCCTGGCCTTGGCCTGGTCAGGGTTGCGGAAGGGGTCGTTGGCCAGCGGGTTGCGGATGAGCCCGGCCAGCAGCGCCGCCTGACCCGGGCCGAGCTCGGCCAGCGGAACGTTGAAGTAGGTCTCGGCCGCCGCCCCCACGCCGTAGGCGCCGTTGCCGAAGTAGACGAGGTTCAGGTAGTGCTCCAGGATCTGGTCCTTGGTCATCTCCTTCTCCAGGCGGGTGGCCAGCACCGCCTCCTTCACCTTGCGGTTGACCGAGCGCTCGTCGGTGAGCAGGGTCTTCTTCACCAGCTGCTGGGTGATGGTGGACCCGCCCTGGCGGATGGTGCCGGCGTTGGCGTTGCTGAGCAAGGCCCGGGCCGTGCTCTTCAGGTCGAAGCCCGCGTGCTCGTAGAACGTGGCGTCCTCGACGTCGAGGACGGCGTCCTTCACGATGGGCGGAACGGCGGCGAGGGCCACCGGCTTGCGGTTCTCCTCGGCCTTCAGCAGCGTGAGGAAGCCGCCGTTGCGGTCGTAGACCACAGACGGCTGGCTGAGCTCGGCCAGGTCGCCGAGCTTGGCCGACTTGGCCAGCCACAGGTTCGTCGTCACCTCGTCGTAGGGGACGGCCAGCGCCGACAGACCCATAGCCAGCAGGGCCGAGGCCACGCCGACGACCAGGGCGAATCTGACGATCGGGCGCATGGCGAGCAGCACGCTACCGGCCGGCCTCAGCCGGGTGTTGGCACGACCGTGGCACGACGCGCGGACCCTGCTAGCGGCAGTTCGATGCTACAGGCCGAGCCCGTCCTGGATCTCGGCGACCAGGGCCTCGAGTGCCGCCACCCGGTCCTCGAGCTCGGCCAGCCGTGATGCCTGGGGCGGCGGCGCCATGGGCCGATCAGCCTCCTCGACCTCCTGGGCCTCGCCGCTGAAAAGGTGGGCCCAGCGCAGCTCCTTCTGGCCGAGGCGCCGGGGCAGCCGGGCGGCCAGCGGCTCGGGGCGCTCGGCCAGCGCCTCCAGGGCCCGCTGGACGTCTTCGAGGTAGGCGAAGCTGTGGCCCCGGTCGGCTCGGGCCTTCAGCTCGCCCGGCGTCTGCGGGCCCCGCAGAGCCAGGAGGCACAGGACAGCCCGCTCGGGCACCCCCAGCTGGAGGGCGTCGGGGACGACGTGGCGGTACTTCTCGCTGCGACCGCCGTGCGAGGGGTGGACGAAGCGCACCAGCCCCCGCTCCTTCAGGCTGTGAACGGCGGCGTCGACCTCGCGGTGCTCGAGCTTGAGGACCGGCGCCCGGCCTGTTGCCTGGTTGCACGCCGCCACCAGGGCGTTGAGGGTCAGGGGATAGGTGTCGGGGGTCGTCACCTCCTTCTCCATGAGGCTGCCCACCACCCGCACCTCGACCGGCGTCAGGTCAAGAGCCATCCCCGCCAGTCCACCACGTCCGGCCCTGCCGTGGTCCGACCCCTGGGTATCCCTTGACGGGGTAGGCGATCACCGCCCTGATCTCGCCCTTTGCTGTCCACCGGTCCGGGCGATATGACCGTTCTTGTCGGAGACCCCTTGGCACCGGCGTCGAGATGGGCTAGTTTCGCACTCATGCCTGAACTCCGGTTTTGCGCTCGGACCACATGGGTAGCGGCTCGGCCATGACGCTGACAGAACCGTCGCCCACGGCGCCCTCCCAGGCCGTCATGGTGTTGCAGGGGCCGATTGACCTGGTGAGCGCGGAACGCATGGATGCCGAGCTGCAGGGTCGCATCGCCGTCGGCACCCAGGTGCTGGTGGTCGATGTCGGTAGGGCCGAGTTCCCTGGCTCGGATGGCCTCGGGGTGCTGGCGCGCTCGGCGAAGCGCCTGCAGGAGGAGAGGTCCGGCTCGCTGGTGCTGCGCAACGCCTCGGCGCCGCTGCTCCAGCAGCTGCGCCTGCTGCGCCTCGACCACGTCTTCGAGCTCGAGATCTGACGACGCGCCCGTAGCCGGGAACGATCGCCGGTACCCTGGCGGCATGTGCGCGGGGTGCGTCCAGTCAGGGCTCGAGTTCGCCACCGGGAGCGCGGCAGCCCTCAGCGCCGGGGCCGGCACGTGCGCCAGCCGGGTGCTAGACCGCTTCGGCCTGCGGCGGGAGCCGCCCTCGGTGCGGCGGGCCAAGCGCGAGGCCAGGACCGCAGCCTTCCTCGAGGGGCTCGACCTCGATCCCCAGGTGGTGCTGGGCTGGCCGGCCGTGCCCGCCACCGTGGCCGTGGCCGAGGGCGCCACCCGGGACCTGCAGCCCGCCTGAGCCACGCGGCTCTTGACAGCCGATGAGAATGAGTCTAGTTTTCACCGTGTGACCAGCTGGCCTCTTCTGCTCCTCGGCAGCGCCGGACTGGTGCTGGCCGGCTGCGGGGGGAGCGCCCAACGGGCTTCAAATGAGGCAACGGTGGTGGCCACCACCCCGCAGGTGGCCGACATGGTCCGCAACGTGGCCGGCGACGCCGTGGTGGTGCACCAGGTGGTGAAGCCCGGGGTCGACCCGCACGAGTACGAGCCCTCGCCGGCCGACCAGGAGGCCATCCGCTCGGCGAAGGCCGTCTTCGAGAACGGGCTCGGGCTTGAGGGCTGGCTGTCGGCCACGGTGCGCTCGGCCGGAGCCAAGGCCCCCGTGGTCGACACCAGCGCCGGCATCTCGGTGCGCAAGGCGTCGGCGGAGAGCCAGGAGCGTGACCCTCACATCTGGCAGGACCCCCGCAACGCCAAGGTCATGGTGGCCAACATCGCCACGGCCCTGGCCGTCGCCGTGCCCGGCCAGGCCGCCGGCTTCTCGGCGAGAGCGGCGGCGTACTCGGCCCAGCTGGACGTCCTCGACGCCGAGGTGCAGGCCCAGATCGAGACCATCCCGCCGCAGCAGCGCAAGCTCGTCACCAACCACGACGCCCTCGGCTACTACGCCGACCGCTACGGCATCACCGTGGTCGGCTCGGTGATCCCGAGCTTCGACAGCCAGGCGGAGCTGTCTAGCAGCCAGCTCGCCAACCTGGTGTCCACCATCCGGGCGCAGGGGGTGAAGGCCATCTTCACCGAGTCCTCGCTGCCCCCGAAGACCGCCGGTACGGTGGCCCGCGATGCCGGCGTCACGATCATCGCCGGCGCCGACGCACTGTACGCCGACTCCATGGGGCCACCGGGCTCCGACGGCGACACCTACCTGAAGATGGTCCGCCACAACACCAGGCAGCTCGTTGCCCACCTCGCCTGACGCCGCCCTCCGCCTGCAGGGGCTGTCGGCCGCCTACGGCCGACAGCCGGTGCTGGAGGGCGTCACCGGGTCGGTCGAGCCCGGAGGCTCGCTGGCTCTCATCGGCCCGAACGGCGCCGGCAAGTCGACGCTGATCAGGTCGATCCTCGGCCTGGTCCCGGTGGTCGCCGGGACCGTCGAGGTGCTGGGCACCACCCCCGAGCGGGCCCGCGGCAGCGTGGCCTACGTCCCCCAGGCCGACACCCTCGATCCCCGGTTCCCGGTCGACGCCATGCAGGTGGTGCTGATGGGGCGTTACCGCCAGGTGGGCTGGCTGCGGCGGCCGGGCCGGCGGGACAGGCAGGCGGCCGCATCCGCCCTGGACCGGGTGGGGCTCAGCTCCCGGGCGGCAGACCGCTTCGGCACGCTCTCGGGAGGCCAGCGCCAACGGGTGCTGCTGGCCCGGGCCATCGCCCAGGAGGCCCGCCTGCTGCTGCTCGACGAGCCGTTCAACGGCCTCGACTCCACCACCACCGAGGTGGTGCTCGACGTGCTGGCCGAGCTGAGGGCCGACGGGGTTGCCCTGGTGATGGCCACCCACGACCTGTCGATCGCCCACCTGGCCTGCGGTGCCGCCTGCCTCCTGAACCGCCACCAGGTCGCCTTCGGGCCGATCGCCCAGGCCCTGACCGCCGAAACCCTGAAGCAGACCTACGGCGGCACGGCTCTGGTGCTGGCCGGCGGGTCCACCATCATCACCGCCGGCTAGGGGCCGACGCCGATGTTCGAGGTGCTGGTCGGTCCGTTCCGGTCGCCCTACATGCTGAGGGCCCTGGTCCAGGTCCTGCTCCTGGCCGTGCTCGGGGGCCTGGTCGGGGTGCACGTGCTCCTGCGCCGCCTGGCCTTCGTCACCGAGGCCCTGCAGCACACGGTGTTCCCGGGGATCGCCGCTGCGTTCCTGCTGGGCCAGAGCCTGCTCCTCGGGGCACTGGTCGCGGCGGTGGCCACGGTCGGCCTGCTGGTGGCCACCACCCGGGCCCGCCGCCTCGACGCCGACGGCGTGCTGGCCCTGCTCACCGCCACCGCCTTCGCCCTCGGCGTGGTGCTGGTCAGCCGGGGCCGCAGCTTTCAGCACGACCTGACCGCGCTGCTCTTCGGCCGCATCCTGACCGTCGACGACCACCAGCTTGTGCAGACGGCGGTGCTGGCCGTGGTCGTCGTCGCTGCGGTGCTCGGGCTTCACAAGGAGCTGGTGCTGCTCGCCTTTGACGAAGCCGGGGCGGCCGCCCTCGGCTACCGACCCGCCGTGCTCGAGGTGGTGCTGAACGTCCTGGTCGCCCTGGTGGTGGTGGCCGCCATCCGCTCGGTCGGCACCGTCCTGGTCGTGGCCTTCGTGGTCACGCCGGCCGCCGCCGCCCGCTCGGTGACCCGGTCGGTGAGCGGGGCGATGGCCGTGGCCGTGGCCTTCTCCGCCGCCTGCGGATGGCTCGGCCTGGCCCTCAGCTTCAAGCTCTCGGTGGACAACGGAGTGGACCTGGCGTCGGGGGCCACGGTGGTCCTGGTGATGACCGCTGGGTTCCTCGTGGTGGTGGCCGCCGCCGCCGCCGTTCGCCTCCTCGGGCGCCGCCGCGCCACCGCCATGGCCGCCGGGGCCGTGGCCGCCGAGGGGGCTCGGTGATCCGCCCCATCCTTGACAGCCTCGCTCAGCCGTTCTTCCGCCGCGCCCTGCTCGAGGCCGTCCTGGTCGGGGCCCTGGCCGGCGTGGTCGGGGTCCACGTGCTCCTGCGCCGGCTCCCGTTCTTCGTGGTGGCCATGAGCCACGCCACCTTCCCCGGCGTGGTTCTGGCGTCGATGCTCGGCACCAGCCTGTTCCTCGGGGGATCGGCCTTCGGCCTGGTGGTGGTCGTGTTGCTGGTGGTGCTCGGCACCAACCGGGCGTTGGACGACACCAGCCTGATCGGGGTGTTGCTGGCCGGCTCCTTCGCCGTCGGCATCGTGCTCCAGTCGGCCCGGTCGGGCGGCTCGAAGGAGCTGTCGTCGTTCCTGGTCGGCTCGGTGCTGACCGTCACCTCAGCCGACCTGGCGACCACGGCCGTGGTGGGCGCGATCCTGCTCCTCGGCCTGGCCCTCACCCACAAGGAGCTGGTGCTCACCGCCTTCGACCCGGGCGCAGCGGCGGCCGGCGGCTACCGGCTCAGGCTGGTCGAGCTCGGCATCCTGGCCGCCGTCACCGTCGCTCTCGTCACCACCGTCCCGGTGGTCGGCACCCTCCTCGCCGTCGCCGTGCTCACCGTGCCCGCCCTCACCGCCCGGTTGTGGACCGACGACATCCGCACCGCCATGGCCGTCGCCGCTGCCGTCGGCGCCGGCTCAGGGATCGTGGGCCTGGCCGTCAGCGCCACCTACGACATCGCCGCCGGCGGCGCCATCGCCCTAACCGCTGCCGCCGTCTTCGCCGTGTCGTTCGTCCTGACCCTCCCCAGCACGAGCAGGTCCAGCAAGGGTTCTTCGCGACAGCGGCGGCGCGAGCCAACGTCCAGTTGCCCTTCATCGGAAACAGCTCGGCTGATGCTAGACGACCTCGATTGCGCACCTGGGGCCCGAGGCGGCGGCGAGCCTGGTGTCGGAGGTGACCAGTGTGGCGCAGAACACCTCGGCCAGAGCCACGTAGAACCCGTCCCAGGACCGGACCGTCGACCGGAGCTCCCACACGCGGTCCAGGAGGTGTTGATGGGCGAAGCGCTCGCCCGGCCAGTCCCGCAGGTCGGCTACGGCCTGGGCCGCCGAGGTGGCGTCGAGGCGGCCCATCAGGTGGTCGCGGCGGATCACGCCCACCACCTCGGCGTCGATGATCGAGGGGGCGGCGTGGTCAACATCACCGGCCAGCCGGCGGCGAACCGTGTCAGCCCGAGCCGTGTCGGCCACGACGTGGTAGAGGCAGGACGCGTCGACGATCAGCACTTCAAGGCCACTCGCCTCGGGACTCATCCAAAGCGGTGATCACGTCATCCCGGCCGATGGACGACGGTCGGCGGCTCGTTCGGGCCAGCCACTCCTCGACCGTCGGGCGCGCCGCCAGTCGTGTCGCCTCCCTTCGCAGAACCTCGGGCACGGTGAGGCCGCTTTGGGCCGCACGTCGCCGGAGAGCCTCATAGACGTCATCGTCGAGATCACGGATCTGGATCGTCTTGGGCATCGGCACGGAGCCTACATGCGCCGCTGCATCAAGGCATGCGGAGCCGCATGAGGTTGGTGAGGTCAGGTGCGACAGGAGAAGCAGGTGCCGAGCAGGTCAATGGTGTGGCCGCTGACCTCGAAGCCGAGATCGGCGGTGGCGGCCTCAGCGGCCGCCTCCAGGGCGGTTTCGAGGCGGGGGGCGACGTGGACGTCGGTGACGGTGCCGCAGGTGGTGCAGATGACGTGGTGGTGGTGGCCGGTGAGGTCCTCGGCCAGCTCGAAGTGGCCGTGATCGGCGGACCCGGCCACGCGCCGGGCCACGCCAGCGTCGATGAGCACCGTCAGGTTGCGGTAGGCGGTCGACTGGGGCACCCCCTCGCTGCGGTCCAGGACCTCGGGGATGGTGAGCGGCCGACCGGCCTCAGCCAGCACTCCCACCAGGGCCCGCCGGCCGCTGGTGTAGCGCTGGTCGTGCGAGATGAGGCGGCGCCCGACCTCCTCGTGCAGCTGGTCTTGCATGCTGGTGCCGATCATGCCAGGAGCGCCAGTGCTCGTCCCAGCCACGTCCTAGGTTGGGGCCATGGCTGAAGACACCGAGCTGAGCGAAGCGGTCTGCCCCCCCTGCAAGGTGGCCCTGGAGATGACCGAGCAGGGCGGGCCCTTCGGCACCGACACCTACACGTGCGGATCGTGCGGAACGGCCTACAAGTTCAGGACCCCGCCCGACCAGGACTGGGCGCCGCCCCGCACCAGCTGAGCCGAGGTCAGCTGACCTCGCGCAGCTTTCCAGTCTCGACCTCGTAGACGAAGCCGCGGACGTTGTCCTTGTTCGGGAGGAACGGACTGGACTGGAGGCGGGCGATGTTCTGCTTGACGTCGGCGTCGATGTCTGAGAAGGATTCTGCCGCCCATCCGGGCTTCTGCCCGGTCTCCTCCAGTATCTGCTGCTTGAAGGCGTCGTCGGTGAAGGTGAGCATGCCGCAGTCGGTGTGGTGGATGAGGATGATCTCCCCGGTGCCGAGCAGGCGCTGGCTGATGGCCAGGCTGCGGATGGCGTCGTCGGTGACGATGCCGCCCGCGTTGCGGATCACGTGGGCGTCGCCCTCTTGGAGGCCGAGCACCCGGGCCACATCGAGGCGGGCGTCCATGCAGGCCAGCACGGCCACCTTCGTGCCGGGGGGCATCGGCAGGTCACCCTTGGTGAAGGCCGAGGCGTAGGCCTCGTTGTTCTTGAGGAGCTGTTCCGTGGCGGTCACGGCCAAAAGTTGACCACATCAGTCAGGTTTGGGGCAAACGGCGACCGCGAAGTGGGCGCGGTCAGCTTCGAGGGCGGCGACGAACGCCTCGGCCTGAGCCCGGTGCTTCGCCTTGCGGCCGGGCACCGTTCCTAGCCGCACCACCCGCTGGTCGACGAGGCGAGCGCTGATCAGCGTGCCGCCCCGGTTGGGCGTGGGGCGCATCTCGAGGCGGGCCAGGCGCTCCCAGGGCACATCGTCGCTGTCCACCGCCCGCACGACCCGCAGACCGTCGGGCCCGGTCTCGATCCGGCTGCGCCACACCCGCCAGGCGCCGTAGCCGAGCATGGCCAGCCCGGGCACCACGAACCACGACCACTCGTCGGCTGTGGCGCGGTGGTGGGTGTTGTAGTCGGGCTGGGTGATCTGCTGGAAGCTCACGGCGAAGGCGGCGACGATGCCGGCGATGATCCACCAGCGCAGCCTGGGCACCCTGTGGACCCGCACGGTGACGTCGGTGTCCTCCATGAGCTCAGCCGGACCCGTCATCCTCCCGAGGCTAGGGCCGTCGCCGCCCGTCACCGCAGGCGGGGGTGGCGTCACCGCAGCTGGCACCAGCGCTGAGTGCGAGCCGCCTCGACCGGGGCCTCCAGCAGAGCCGTGAGGTCGCCGTCGTCGAGGATGGCGCCGAAGCGGTAGGTGTCCTCCTGGCGAAAGTAGGCCAGGCCGGGCGTGCCGGCGGGGTCGACCCACTGCACCTCCCACACCCCACCTCCGGTGCTCTCGATGCCGCTGACCTGGCGGGGCGGACGCCGACGGGGGCAGGCGTCCAGGCGGGCGACGAAGCCGTCGCGGGGGAACCTCGCCTTGAAGGAGTCCTCGGCCAGCTCCCACATGGTCCCGTGGTCGCCGGTGCGCTCGGCCTCCAGGAGCTGGTGGGCGAGAGGGCCGAGCACCTGGCGCTGACGGGTGCCGTCAGCGGAGGGCGAGGACAGCCCGATGACCGCCAGCAGGGCGACGACGACGGCGACGGCGACGGCGGCCGCCACCATCCTGGGCGGGATCTTGTGGATGGGATCATCCTCGATGTCCACGACCGGCGCCTGGACGGTGGCGGCGCCGCCCGTGGAGGCGGTCCGGGCAGAGCTGACCCCCGGCTCCGGGACCGGCTCGGGCTGCCATCCCGACCGCCGACGGGGAGCCCCGGAGGCGGCGCCGTTCGACGAGCCGAGACCGGCCCGACGGGCGGCCTTCAGCACCCGGTAGGCCTCGTTCACCTCCTCGAAGCGGGCCCGCACCGTTTCACGCTCATCGACCGGTGCGTCGAGCCACCGGTCAGGGTGAGCCCGGGAGGCCAGGCGGCGGTGCACGGCGTCCACCCGCTCGGGCTCGGCGCGGGGAGCGAGCCCCAGCACGTCGTAGGCCTCGTCCTCGTTCAGCTGGGCCTCCACCGCATCTCGGCGCCGAAGTTTACGGAACGGGCCGCTCCAACACTGGACGACCTGCGGTGCCGAGGAGGTCGACGTCGGCGGCCTGCCCATGGTCCGCACCGTGATCCGAACAGCGGCCGGGCCGGTGCGGCTGGTGGACGTGCACACCCTGTCCCCGACGACCGCAGCGGGCCAGCAGCGGTGGCAGCGCCAGCCCGGCCTCCTGGGCGAGGAGGCCGAGCGCCTGGGCCCGCCTGGGCCGGCCGCCGGAGACGATCGAGGTGCTCCTCCGGGACAGCTGAGGACCGCCTGAGCCTCCTGAGCCATCTGGTTGCTCAGGGCAGGGCCAGTAGCACCCGGTCGATGTCGTGGAGGTGGTGCTCGGCCTCGTGGACAGTGTGACGCCCGACCCAGCCGAGGTCGACCTCGGCCCGCTGGACGGCGCCGTACACGCACCGCCGGGTCAGCTGCGCAGCCGTCAGGCCGTCGAACAGCCGGGCCAGGAGACCGGTGGCGAAGCCCAGCTCGTCGGCCACCAGCGCCGGCGGCTCGGTGGCGTAGCCGGCCAGCGTCACCCGCTCCTCGCGGTACATCGGCGGGAAGGTCGGCACATCCTCGACCAACGCCCGCAGCATCCGGTCCCGCTGCACGAGCATGACGTCTCGGACGTGGCACGAGTATTCGAGCGCCGACCACGTCGTGGCGTCGGGCCGCTGACCGAGCCGCTCATCCGAGGCCGAGGTCAAACGATCCCGGTACCGGGGAGCGGCACCCCGCAGAGCGTCGGCGACCCGCTCGAGCGCAAGGCCCTCGACGTCGAATCCGCACCCGCCGCAGGCAGCCATCGTCACAAGTGTGCCGTACGGGCCGTGTTCGGGAAGCCGAGGCGGCCCCATCTCGTTGTCACACCCAACGGGAGGATGATGCACATGGACATCGACCGCGCCGAGCAGCTGGCCCTTCTGCCGGATGAGGCAGTCGCCGGGAGTGCCGCCTGGCGCCTGGACGAGGCCACGCGCCGGCGGGGCCGGCAGGGTGTGGCCGCCGCCCGGCGCGCCCTGGCCGAGGCGGCGGGCCGCCGGTCGTCAGTCAGCCCGGACCACAGCCGGGCCGCCTGACCGGCGGGCACGGGCGTCTGCGCCGTGACCGATCGCACTTCGCCGTCACGGCGGCGTGGCATGCTCCTTCCATGGCTTCTCAACCCATCCGGGTGCTTCTCGTCTCGCTCCTCTCGCTCATGGTCGTGGCCAGCGGCTGCCGCGCCCGAGCCGGACGACCCAGCTCGTCCGGGGTCGGAGCGGCGGCCGTCGAGCGCGTCGTTGACGGCGACACTCTCGCCGTGCGTCTCGGCGGTCGGAGCGAGCATGTGCGGCTCCTCGGCATCGACACGCCGGAGTCGGTGAAGCCCAACACGCCGGTCCAGTGCTACGCCAAGGAGGCGTCCGCCCGCCTGCACGACCTGCTGCCCCCCAACACCGCGGTCCGGCTCGTCCGCGATGTCGAGGAACGGGACCGCTACGGCCGCCTTCTGGCCTACGTCTACCGCCAGCCCGACGGGCTTTTCGTGAACCTCGACCTGGCCAGAGGCGGCTACGCCCGCCTCCTGACCTACGCCCCGAACGTGGCCCACGTGGATGCGCTGCAGCAGGCTGTGCAGGAGGCCGCAAGCCGCGCTCGCGGCCTGTGGGGAAGGTGTCCGGCCGCCGCTAGCCTTCCTCCGTGACCCACCCGGCGCCGACCCACCCGGCGCCGACCCGCCCGCTGGTCGAGCGGCTGGGCCACCGTCCCGGTGCGTCGGTGCTGGTGCTGACCGCCGACGACCTCGGCTGCAGCCAGGCGGCCAACGCCGGGGCCTATGACGGCTTGCGCCGGGGCCTGGCCTCAAGCGCCGGCCTGGGCATGCCCTACCCGTGGGCCCGGGCCGCGGCCCGCGACTTCCGAGGCGAGGACGTGGGCGTCCACCTGGTGTTCAACGCCACGATCGACGCCGTGCGGTGGGGGCCGATCACCCACGCCCCGTCCCTGCTCGACGGCGACGGCGGCTTCCCCCGCACGGTCGAGGACCTGTGGGACCACGCCGACGTCGACGAGGTCCGCCGAGAGGCCCGGGCCCAGCTCGAACGGGCCGTGCTGTGGGGCTTCGACGTCACCCACCTGTCGGTCCACCTCGACGCCCTGCTCCTGCGCCCCGAGTTCTTCGACGTCATCCTGGAGATGGCGGTCGACGAGCGCCTCCCGATGCGGCTCCCACCCGACCACCAGCTGGCCCTGCTCGGCTTCCCGCTGCGCCAGCTGTGTGCCGAGGAACGGGTCGTGGTGCCGGACCGGGTGCTGAGGGCCAGAGCCGGGCGCCCGGCCCGTGCCCTCCTCGAAGGCTTCCTGCGCGAGCCCCCGCCGGGTGTCACCGAGATCGTGGTCCGGCCCGCCCACGACACGCCCGAGCTGCGGGCCATGGACCCGGGATGGGCCGAACGAGTCGACGACCATGACCTGATGACCAACGACGCCACCGTCGCCGGCCTCCTCGCCCGGGCGAACGTCGTCGTCACCGGCTACCGCGCCCTGCGCGAGGCCATGCGCTCCTGAGGCGGCGGTCCACGAGGCGGCGGCTACGAAGCGGCGGCCTGTCGGCGGCGGGCTCAGGAGGTGTCGGGAACGCCTCGCGCTCAGCGCTTCACCAGGCCGTAGCCGACGGCCTGGTTCTGGGGCGTGACGGCCCCCGGGGCCTGCTCGACCGTCAGGGCCAGGGCGTCGGTGGCCTCGGGCAGCCGGAAGGTGAGGACGTCGATGTTCTGGCCCGGCATCCCGAGCGACAGCTTCTGGCCGCCCGTCACCGCCCACAGCTGATAGGTGCGGCCGGGCGGCAGGCCGGGCGCGCCGATGTCCAGGAGGTAGCCGGTGCCGTCGGCGGCGACCACGGCGTCAGCCATCGGTGTCCGGTCGGGGGTGAGCAGGTGGACCTGGCGGGCCCCGCCGGCCAGGGCGGCGGCCGACGCCTCGCGCAGGAGCCGGGCGCGGGCGTCACGCTCGGTCATGGCCTGGGCCACGCTGCCGATCCGGTCGTCCTGCCTGCGCAGGGCGGCACGGACCTCTAGGCCGCTGGCGGCGATACCGGCGATCAGCGCCACGCTGGCCACGGCGGCGACGATGCGGGCGCCGCGGCGCCGACGCCGTCCACCGGCCAGGTCGCCCAGGGGCCGGTCGAAGCCGAGGGCCGGGGCGGAGGCGGCCGGGGGGGCATCTTCGAGGGTGGCGGCCAGCCGGTCCCACATCCCCTCCGGCGCCGTGGTGCCGGCGTAGGCCAGGAGCGACGCCACCTCGCGGTGCTCGCGCACCTCGTCACGGCATCGGGGGCAGGTGGCGAGATGGGCTTCGACGGTCGAGACCTCATCGGGATCGACGGCGTCAAGGGCGTAAGCGCCCAACAGCTCGCGGATCTCTCCGTGCGACAGAAGACTGCTCACGGGACCCCGATCCCCGACGCCGTGAGCGGGCTGCGCATGCGGCGCAGACCCGAGCGGATTCGTGACTTGACCGTGCCCTCGGGGGCGCCGAGGAGCTCGGCCACCTCACGGTAGGAGTGGCCGCCGAAGTAGGCGAGCTCGATGGCCCGCCGCTCGTCAACGGGCAGGTCGGCCACCGCGTCCTTCACGTGGTCGGCGACGGCCATGTCCCAGACCTCGTGCTCTATGTCGTAGCCCGCCTCCGCGGTGCTGCGGGCGTCCCGCTCCTCACGACGACGGCGTGACACGTTCGATCGGAGGATGTCGACGGCCCGTCCGTGGGCCTGGGCCAGCAGGAACGACCGGAGGGTGCCCCGATCCGGGTCGAAGCGGTCGGGGGAGTTCCAGAGCCGGAGGAATATCTCCTGCACGACCTCCTCGGCCGCGGTGTCGTCGATCAGCACCCGGCGGGCCAGGGCGTGCACGGCTCCGGCGTGGCGTCGAAAGGCCTCGGCCAGCGCGTCCTGCCGCCAGCGGCCGATCGCCACCACCAACGCGGCGTCGCCCATCTCCCCCAGGATCATGCTCGACATCTGAGTACCTGTTCGTCGCCGAAGGCTGCGTCGGATGACGGCCGAACCGGGCGTGGAGGACGATCATGAGACCCGGCTCATCTGCGGTCTTCGTCGCTCCGTAGAGTGACCATATGACGACGACCAGCCTGATCAGATCCGCTGCCGTTGCCGGCCTGCTCGCCGTGGCCGTGACCGCCTGCGGAGGCGGCAGCTCCAAGACGAGCACATCGGCCGGCAAGGGCGCCGCCCCGTCGGCCGGCAGCGGCCAGATCGAGGTGAAGGACTTCGCCTTCAAGCCCGCCACGGCCACGGTGAAGGTCGGGACCAAGGTCACCTGGACCTTCAAGGACGACTCCGACCACAACGTCGAGCCAGTCGACAGCAGCTCCGAGCTGAAGAAGAGCCCGGACCTGAAGAGCGGCGGCACCTACTCGTTCACACCCACCAAGCCTGGCATGGTGAGCTACCGCTGCGGGATCCACAACTACATGACCGGCACTATCAACGTCACCGCCTGAGCCCGCCACGAACTGGGAGAGCCATGACCCTCGACTTCGACGTCGAGCGCTTCAACGAAGCCGTCGCCGCCAACGATGAGCAGCACCACGAGTCGATGCGCACCCTTGACGGCGATGTTCGTGACCTGCACGCCGAGACCCGCAAGGTGCTTGGGGGTGCCAGCCGCCGGGACTTCCTGATCCGCTCCGCCGTCGCCACCACCGCGTTGACCATCGGGAGCCAGGTCCTGCCGATGGGCAGCCTGTTCAGCGGGGTGGCCGGCGCCCAGACCCTGACCGATGCCGACATCGCCGCCTTTGCCGCGTCGCTCGAGTACACCGCGGTGGCCATCTACGCCGCGGCCCAGGGCACCGGCAAGCTCACCACCAAGGCGGTCACCGACGCCGCCGCCTCCTTCGCCGCCCAGCACAAGGCCCACGGCGACGCCTTCGCCGCCATGTCCACCGGCAAGATCGCCCCCGACACCACGAACAAGACCCTCCTGACCGCTCTGTCGACCCAGCTCAGCCAGACTGGCACCGAGATGGACGTCGTCAGGCTGGCCTTCGGGGTCGAGAACGCGGCCGCCGCCACCTACCAGTTCGCTCTGGGAGCCCTCGAGGGCGCCACCTACAAGCAGCTGACGGCCTCGATCCTGCCGATCGAGGCCGGCCACGCCGCCGTCCTGGGGCAGGTCCTGTTCATGGGCGACACCAAGAAGGACCTGGAGAAGGCCTGGCTCCCCAGCTTCCAGACCGAGGCCGGTTTCGTCGACCCCACCAAGCACCCTGTGGCCTGAGATCACCACCGGACTAGGAGCACACATGGAACTGAGCAACGACTCCGTCCGACGGGCCCTACGGGAGATCGACGCCGCCCACCGCCAGGATCTGGCGTCGACCGCCGAGACGATCGACCGCCTCTACCAGGCCGAGACGCCGAGCGCCACGAGGTGGGACGTCATCACCGGGGGCGCCAACCGCACCAAGTGGATGAAGGTGGGCGGCGTCGCCGTGCTGACCAGCGCCGTGCTGGCCGCCTGCGGGGGCGGTGGATCCTCGGCCGCGCCGCCGTCGGCATCGGGCGCCAGCACCACCACCCCCGAGGAGACCAAGGGGGACCCGGCCGACCTGCGGATCTTCCGGTTCTCGGCCAGCCTGGAGAACCTGGCCGTGGCGGCTTACGACACCGGGGTGGGGCTGATCAAGACGCCGGCCCTGCTCACCGCCGCCAAGCTGTTCCAGGACCACCACAAGGAGCACGCCAAGCTGTTCAACAGCCAGCTGACGGCCAACGGCGAGAAGCCCTTCACCGAGCCCAACAGCGCCCTGCTGGCCATGATGAAGCCGCAGATCGACGCGCTGGCCTCCGAGGCCGACGTGCTCGCCTTCGCCCAGGACCTCGAGCTGAAAGCGGCTTCCACCTACTTCTCGACCGTCGCCGACCTGAAGGACCCCAAGCTGGGCTCGGTCACCATGTCGATCGGCGGCACCGAGTACCGCCACGCCGCGCTGCTGGCCTTCGTCAACGGCAAGCCCATCGCCTCCACCAAGGAGGGGTTCCTGACGACAGCCGAGGCGCTGGCCCCGGTTGGCATCTAGAACGCCGGGAGACCTAGAACTCGGTCTGGGTGCGCAGCTGCTTCTGCAGCTCTTTGTACTCGGGGGCGTTGGTCAGCGGCATCAGCTGCATCAGCTTCTGCATGTTGCCGGTGACCTTGATGCGGCCCTGCATGAACGCGGCGTTCGGGTCGAGCTCGCCCTTGGCGATCTTCACGGCGTCGTCGTAGGTCTGGGTGAGGGTCACCTCGGAGTCGTCCGCGGTTCCGAGCTCGGCCGATAGCAGCTTGCCGTTCTCCAGGACCCAGTGGTACCTGATGTCGCCGTCGGGAGCGCCGGTGACGACGTACTGCATCCGGGCCGAGCTGCCGGGCCGCTCGGGCTGGTCCTCGCCCAGCTTCTTCTGCAGGTCCATGTACTCCTGCGACAAGAACTTGGCCATCGCTTCCCCTTCGGTCATCTGCGCGGAAGGCGCCGATCCTAGAGACCGGCGAAGAGGTCGGACTCCGGCAGCTCGGCGGCGACGCGGGAACGGGCCAGCACCCAGTCGTCGTAGGGGTGCACGGTGCGGGCCACGTCCCACGGCAGCCCGAACCAGAACGGGCTGGTCGGGTCGACCTGGGTGGTGTGAGCCAGGAGGGCGTCGCGACGAACGTCCTCGAACCCGTGGATGGGCACGGCCGTGGTGATCTTGTCGTCCTGGCTGGGCCGCTCCAGCCACTCGGCGCTGTAGGGCGACTCCAGCCCCAGCTCCAGGAACTTCTCGTGCATGCCCACCACCCGGGCCCGGGACCACACCGACCAGTAGACCTTCGCCACCGCCCAGGGCGCCCCTGTCCCGGGGTAGCGGTCCGGGTCGGCGGCGGCGTCGACGGCCGCCATGGTCACCTCGTGCACCCGCAGGTGATCGGGGTGGGGGTAGCCCTTCTGGTCGTCGCCGTAGGTGAGCACGACCTCCGGCTTCGACTGGCGCAGGATTCCCACCAGCCGGCCCACCGCCTCGTCCAGCGGGGCGTTGGCGAAGTTCTCGGGTCGGGCGTTCGCCTCGGTCTCGGGCATCCCGGAGTCCCGGTAGCCAAGCATCACCACCTCGTCGTAGCCGATGATCCGGGCGGCGTCAGCCAGCTCCTCCAGCCGCACCTCGTGAAGGCGCTCGGCCACCTCGGGTCGCTCCATCGCCGGGTTGAGGATCGAGCCCTCCTCCCCTCCGGTGCAGCACACGAGCACGCAGTGCACACCGTCGGCCGAGTAGCGGGCCACGGTGCCGGCCCCCTTCGACGACTCGTCGTCGGGATGAGCGTGGACGGCGAGGAGACAGCGGCGCATGAGGGGTGATCCTCCCTCAGATGCGGGCGTGTCAGAGGCGCTCCCGGCTAAGCAGGCGTGGTGGAACCGGTGACGACGAGAGAGCTGAACCGCTGGACCCTGGCCCGCCAGCACCTGCTGAGCCGGGTCAGGACCGACCCGGCCTCAGCCGTCGCCGGCCTGGCCGGCATGCAGGCCCAGGCTCCCCACGCTCCCTACATCGGTTTGTGGTCACGACTCGACGGCTTCAGGGTGGGCGACCTGGAGGACGCCCTGCGAGAGCGGACCGTGGTGAAGACGACGGTGATGCGGGGCACCCTGCACCTGATCGCCACCGCCCACCTGGCCAGCTTCCGGGCGGCGACGGGCAGCAGCTACTACGACAGCACCCGCCGCCTGATGGACGAGCTGGGGATCGACCTCGACGCCATCCGGAGCCATGTGGCTGACGCTGTCCAGCAACGGGCCAGGTCACGGACCGAGGTCTACCGGCTCGTGGCCGGGCAGATCCCCGAGCCCCACCCGCAGTGGCTGGTGGACCGTCCGAGCGCGGTTGCCGCGTTGTCGGTCACCACCGACCTCGTCAACTCCGTCGACGACGCGCTGTTCAGCGCCGTGGGCAAGAGCCGCTACGACGCGTTGCGCACCGAGGTGGCGAACCCGTCAGATGCCGCCCGCCAGGTCGCCTCGGACTACCTGGGCGCCTACGGCCCGGCCACCACGGCCGACCTGGCCTCGTGGTCGGGTCGCCCCGCCCGCCACTTCACCGAGGCGCTGGCCAGCCTCGACCTGGTCCGCTTCCGAGGTGCCGACGGTCGAACCCTCCTGGACCTGGCCCGCGCCCCCCGGCCAGCGGCGGAGACGCCCGCACCGGCTCGGCTCCTACCGGTGTGGGACAGCCTCCTGCTGGCTCATGCCCGCCGCGAGCGGGTACTCGGCGACGGGCACCGCAAGCTGGTGATCGCCAAGAACGGCGACGTCGCCCCCACCTTCCTGGTCGACGGCTTTGTGGCCGGAACCTGGAAGGTCTCACCCCGAGCCGCCCCGCCGGCGCTGGTACTGATGCCGCTCGTCAACATCTCGAAGCGTGACCGCACGGCGGTGGTCGAGGAGGCCCGGCACCTGTTGTCCTGGCTGCGGCCCGAGGGCTCGAAAGGGACCGTCTCCTGGGCCTGACGGGAGGCCCGTGCCTGCTGGCGAAGGCCGCCAGCCGTCGGTGCTGCTCTCGGAGCCGAGGTCGGCCGGACCTTCGGAGGGACGGAGGCTGGGAAGCTCGTCAGCCGGGCGGCGGGTTGTCCTGTGTGGCTCGGGCGAAGCGGGCCACCGCCTCAACGTGGCTGGTGTGGGGGAACAGGTCGAGGACCCGCACGCGCTCCAGGGCATAGCCCCGGGCGGAGAGGAGGCGGGTGTCGCGCCCCAAAGCGGCCGGGTCGCAGCTCACGAGCACGAGCGTGGGGGCACCAGCGGCCGCCAGGGCATCGACGGCGGTGGGACCGAGGCCGGTCCGGGCCGGGTCGGCGACGATGGCCGCCGGCTCCTCGTCGGTGGACCAGGCGGCCACGTCGCCCTCCAGCACCTCGGCGTCGAAGCCCTTCAGGTTGTGGAGGGCGTCCTCGACCGCCGGACGGTTCGACTCGACGCACTCCAGGCGCAGGCCCGGGTGGCGCTCGCAGAGAAGGGCGCCCACCACGCCGACGCCGGCGTAGGCGTCGACCAGCAGCCCGCCGCCGTCGAGGTCCTTGCCGAGGGCGTTGTCGACGGCGTCGACCACCAGCTCGGCGGCCGCCGGCCCCGACTGGAAGAACGACCGGGCTGACACCCGGAAGCGCCGTCCGTGAACGACCTCGGTGACCGCGGCGTTGCGGTGCCCGAGGGCGTGGGCCGGGATGACCTTCACGCCGGCCGGGACCTTCACGCCCGCACCCACTCGGGGGGCGGGCACGCACACGACGCGGCCGGCGGCGAGCGAGGCGCGGATGAGCACCTCCTTGGCTCCGGGGAAGCGGGCTGATGCCAGCACCTGCTGCACGAGCGGGGCGGCGATGACGCAGCCCGGGATGGCGACGTGATCGTGCCCGCCCCGGCGGCGCAGGCCGGGCACCCCCTCCCGATCCACCGTGGCCCGCACCGTGGTGCGGTAGCCATCGGGGGCCACGCCGTGCACCGCCTCCAGGACCGGCGGCTCGGCGACCCTGCCGATGCGGCGCAGGGCATCGACCACGATCGCCCGCTTCAGCTCGCGCTGACCCGCGAGGTCGGCGTGCTGCAGGTCACATCCGCCGCACCCGGCGAAGAAGTGGGCGCAGGGCGGAACCGTCCGCCGCGCCGAGGGATCGAGCACCTCGACGGTGGAGGCCCGCAGGAAGTCGGCCTTGGTCGACAGGACCTCGGCCACCACCCGCTCGCCGGGCAGAGCGCCCGCCACGAAGACCACCCGCCCGTCGTCGGCCCGGGCCAACGCATCCCCGCCGGCCGCTACCCCCACGGTGGTCAACGTGATCCGTTCCCCGGTCTCCATAGGCCGGCCGACGCTACAAGCACCCCGCGGCCGGTTCCTGGGCGGACAGCACCTTGGCGCGCCGGCCTTCGACGTCATGAGGGCGACGCCGGCTCCGACGAGTCGTCCCGGTCGTCGTCCTCGTGCAGGGGCTCGAGGCCGTCGCCGACGCCCGAGGTCTCGATCGGCCCCGCATCGGATGCCGCTGCTGATCCCATGTCGTCGAGCCGCTTCTTCTTCTTGGCCTTCTTCCGGGCGGACCCGTTGGCGTCCAGCACCCTTTCCAGGGTGCGCTCGAGATCCTCGGCGGTGGCCACGTCGGCCAGGGCGATGCGGATCGACGCCAGCTCGCGGGCCAGGTACTCGGTGTCCTGCTGGGTGCGGCGGGCCTCGTCACGATCACGCTCCAGCTGGGCCCGGTCGCGGTCCTCCTGGCGGTTCTGGGCCAGCAGGATCAACGGGGCGGCGTAGCTGGCCTGGGTCGAGAAGGCCAGGTTAAGCAGGATGAACGGATAGGGGTCGAACTTCAGGGCCTTGATGGCCACCACGTTGAAGGTGATCCACACCACGACCAGGACGGTCTGGACGATGAGGAAGCGGGAGGTGCCGAGGTTGCGGGCCACGGCTTCGGCCAGCCGGCCGAAGGTGTCCCCGCCGCCCGGGAGGTGGAGCGTGCGCCGGTCACCCGCCGCCGGGGTGGCGAGCCGCTCCGCCGGGTCGCGCCGGTGGGCCACCTGGGGGCCTCCTTCGCCCGGACGGGCCGGTCATCGCCGCCATCCGACGGGGAGGATCCGGTCGAGCACGTCGTCGACGGTGACGGCACCCAGCAGGCGCCCGGCCCGGTCGACCACCGGCAGGGCCACACCGTCGTAGGCGGCCAGGCGGCGGGCCACCTCACCCTCGGCGGCCTCGGGGGCCACGGGCTCGGGGGCCTCGTCGTCCAGCACCCGGCCGATCGGCTCGCCCGGCGGGATCCGCAGCAGGCGCTGGAAGCCGACCATGCCCAGGTAGCGGCCGGTGGGCGCCTCGGTCGGCGACTCGCAGACGAAGACGTTGCAGGCCAGCACCTGGGGCAGGTCGAACTCGCGCAGGCGGGCCAGGGCCTCGCCCACCGACACCTCGGGGAGCAGGATCAGGGGCTCGGGGTTCATCAGTCCCCCGGCCGAACGGGAGTCATAGGTCAGGAGGCGGCGCAGGTCGTCGGCCTGCTCCTCGTCCTCCATCGCCTCGAGGACCTCCTCGCGATCACCTTCGGACATCTCGGCCAGCAGGTCGGCGGCGTCATCGGCCTCCATCTCGGCCAGCACGATGGCGACCCGCTCCACCCCGAGGTCTTGGATGAGACGCACCTGCTCGTCCTCGGGCAGCTCCTCCAGCAGGTCGGCCAGCTCCGGGTCGTCCATGGCCTCGGCCAGCTGCCGGCGCTGGGCCAGCGGAAGGCGCGCCACCCGCGTCGCCACCTCGGAGGGGTGGAGGTCGCGCAGGGCGGCCACCTGGCGGTCGACCTGGCGGCCGGTGTCGAACAGCTCGGGCAGCTCGCTCCAGCTGACGGTGCGCCCCACCCTGCGGCGGCGGAGTACACCGGGCACCACCAGGGCGACGTCGTTGACCTGCCAGGCCCGGGCGCCCAGGGGCGTCGGGATGATCGACAGGTCGCCTACGACCTCGCTGTCGACGGTCCGGCCGATGATGTCGGCCCGGGCCAGGAGCTCGCCGTCACGCTTGCGGAACGCCCGGGAGTCGACGGTGCCCTGTACCAGCCGCACCCCGCTCGGGTCGATGTCGGCCACCTTGTTGCCGTTCACGAAGATGCGCCGGCGCCCTGGGGTTCCCACCACGAACCCGATGACCGGCGGTGGCTCGCCCGGCGAGGACGGTGCGATGACCACGTCCTCAACCTGGCCGACCACGCCCCCGTCGCCGTCGAGCAACGGCAGGCGCTGGAGGCGGCTGAGGTAGGCCGTCGTCGTCGGGTGGGTGGTGGCCACCTCTGGAGCATGCCACCCAGCCGTCGGCCGGCGGTCAAACCTCCGCGGGGACCCAATGCTCCCAAACCCCTCAGGTCGACACCTCCGCGGCCGATCTGCAGACGAGCCGGGCTAGCTGATCCGCCAGTCGCCGGGCAGCGTGGCCAGGGCGCCGGATCCGGCGGCCCGGTGCTCCAGCTGTTCGAGGCCGCACAGGACCGCCCAGGCCAGCCAGGCCACGAGCCGAGCCGTCGGCGGCTCGCTCGACTCCTTGGGGCGGAACCGGTCGAAGGGGCCGGTCTTCGGGAACGGCACCACGGCGACGGCGGCGTCGGGAGCCAGGCCGGCCAGCACCTTCGCCTCCCGCAGGGCGACCGAGAACCCGCCGAGCACATCGACCAGGCCGTGCTCGGCGGCGTCGGCTCCCGTCCACACCCGGCCTCGGGCCGCCGCCCCCACCGCCTCGGGCGACAGGCTCCGGCCATCGGCCACCCTGGCTGTGAAGGTGTCGTACACCTTGTCGAGCGAGGCGTCGAGCTTGGCCCGCTGGGCCGGCGTGAACGGCGTCTGGGTGCCGTACATGTCGGCGTTCGGGCTGGACCGCAGCACCTCGGTGGCCAGGCGCAGCCTGCGCCGTACGCCGGCGGTGATGAACTTGCCGCTGAACACCCCGATGGAGCCGGTGATCGTGCCGGGGCTGGCCACGATGCGGTCGGCGCCCATGGCGACGTAGTAGCCGCCGCTCGCCGCCACCGCGCCCATCGAGGCGACCACCGGCCGGCCGGCCGCCTGGGCCTGACGAGCCTCACGCCAGATGGCCTCGGAGGCGCCGACGGCTCCACCGGGGCTGTCCACCCGCAGCACGATGGCCTTGACCTTCGGGTCGGCCACGGCGTCACGGATCGCCGCCGTGGCGGTGTCGGAGCCCGTGCCCGGGCCGGGGGGCAGGCCGGGCTTCACACCGTTGCGCCCCGGGGCGATGCCGCCGTGGACCTGCACGACGGCCAACCGCGGCAGCTTCTTCAGACCCCTCGGGCGGGACCGCTTGGCAAAGCGGGCCAGGTAGAGCAGCGGTCCCTTGTCACAGCCGGCTCCTCCGTGGGGTCCGGCGTCGTGCAGCTCGCCGCCGTACACCTCGTCCCGGAAGGCGAGGGCGTCGATCAGCCCGGCGGCCAGGGCATCCTCGGCCTCGTAGGGGCCCTGGTCGACCAGCGCCCTGACCTGCTCGGCCGACAGGTGGCGGCCCTCGGCGATGCCGGCCACGATCTGCTCGAGCTGGCTTTCGAGGAGGCGCTCGGTGGCCTGGTGGTGGGGCCCTGTGAACCCGGTCTCGGTGAAGACGTCGACGGCGTTCTTGTACTCGTGACGGCGGGCGAAGTCGGGCTGCAGGCCTATCCAGGGCAGCGTCTCACCCAGGAAGGTGGCGGTGGTGGACACCCCGACGAGGCCGACGCTGCCCGCCGGCTGCAGCAGGACACGCTCGAACGCCGAGGCGAGGTAGTAGGAACCGTTGCCGGGGAAGGCCTCGGCCCACGCCGTCGCCCGCTTGCCGGCGGCACGGAAGGCGATCACCGCGTCACGCAGCTCCTGGAGGACGGCCAGGGGCACCAGGGTCGGCTGGACCCGGGCCAGCAGGCCGGTCACCCGGTCGTCGTGGGCGGCCCGGTCGAGGGCGGCGACGGTCTGGCGCAGGGTGAGCGGCTTCTGGAACCCGGCCGCCGCCAGCTGCAACGGCGACTGGCTGAGGGTCTCGGGCGGAACGGTCGCCCAGTCGACCTCGATCACCGTCCCCGGCAGCACGCCCTTGTGGCGCGCCAGCTCCAGCTGGCGCCGGATCTGCTCGACCGAGGTCGCCATCAGGAGGCGAGCCCGTCGATGCGGGCGGCCAGATCACGGTCGCGGCCGGTGACGACGTTCCCCTCGCTGTGGGTGCTGAGCCGGAGCGTGACGACGTTCCATCGGATGTCGATGTCGGGGTGGTGGTTGGCCTCCTCGGCCAGCGCCCCCACCTGGTTCACAAAGGCCAGCGCCTCGGCGAAGTCGGCGAAACCGAAGTCACGGCGCAGGGCGCCACCTTCCTCGTCCCAGCGGGCCATCATCGCGTCGTGCCGTCTTCTTCGAAGTCGCAGGCCATCGGTGTCCCCCTCGTGCCGGCCGCCGGACCGAGGCGCCCGGCCCCGGAGTGGAGGCGAACCTAGTGCGAGGTGCGCTGGTCGCCGTCGTCACGGTGGCCGTGCTGGGCTGGGTCGGCTCCAACCTGGTGGTCAGCGCCCGGCGGGCCGTCAGACGGCGCTCCCAGACCGCGGCGCTGCTCCGGGGGCTGCGCTTTCGCCACATGTGGCCGGCCCCGTTCGTCCTGGCGTCGGTCCTGGCCGCTTTCGGCCTCGCCTGGCTGGTGCCGCCCCTGCGCTTCGGTTGGTGGACCCTGCTGGGCGGCCAGGGCAACGTGGTCTTCGGCTCGACCGAGCAGACCCAGGGCACCGTGTGGGAGGTGGTCGTGCCGGTCGTCTTCGTCCTGCTCCTCCTGCCCGCCCTGCCCCTGCTGGTCGAGAGCGAGGAGCGGCGGTTCCGCCTCGGGGCCGAAAGCTGGACGACCAGGCGTCGGGCGATTCGGGGCCTGCAGTTCGGCCTGCTGCACCTCGTCGTGGGCATCCCCGTGGCCGCCGCCCTGGCCATCACCCTCGCCGGCTGGTGGTTCACCCGGGTCTACCTGCGGGCCTATCGCAGCACCGGATCTGCGCAGGAGGCGCTGGCCGAATCGACCCGGGCCCACCTGGGCTACGACCTGGTGGTCATCGGCCTCGTCGTCGCCTCGCTCGCCCTTTCGGGCTGTTCTGCCGGCGGCACCACCGCCCTGCGCGTCGAGAGCCCGGACCTGCGCGACGGCAGGCCCCTGGCCGAACGGTTCACCTGCACCGGGGACAACGTGCCGCCGACGCTGCGCTGGAGCGGCGGGCCGGCCGGCGTCCAGGGCTGGGCGGTGGTGGTCGAGGATCCCGACGCCCCGAGCGGCACCTTCACCCACTGGGTGGTCACCGGGCTGAGCCGCTCAACCCGCTCGGTCGGAGCCGAGCTGCCGGCGGGAGCGCTGATCGGGCTCACGTCTTCGGGCCAGCAGGGCTATGTGGGCCCGTGCCCCCCAAACGGCGAGGAGCACCACTACCGCTTCAGGGTGCACGCCCTGCGTGAGCCGCTGAAGCTCGACCACGCCACCCCGGTGGTCGAGGCCCGGCGGCGCATCGAGGCGGCGTCGCTCGCCGCCGCCGAGGCCGACGTGACCTACCGCTCCCCCTGACTCTGTGTCCGGCCGGCACCGGCAACCCGACCACCGACCGGCGCTCAGACGGTTTCTCCGTAGGCCGCGCAGTCGGGGTTCTCGCAGACGAAGCCGTCGCCCCGCTCCGACGGCAGCGCCGTCACCCCACAGGTGGAGCAGATGGGCGCCCGCTCCTCGTCGTTGGAGCCGTCGTCGTTGGAGTTGTCATCCATTGCGCTTGAGGGCGACGTGCAGCGGGGCGAGGTCGAAGGGGTGGCCGAGCGAAAGGATCACGTGCCGCACGCCGACGGCCTCGTACTCATCCAGGCGGCCGACGTCTGCTGGCTGGAGGAGGAGGGTGCGCTCGATCTCACTCGGGTCCCGGCCCTCCTTGGCGCACCAGTCATCCAGGACCCGGCTCTTGCGCTGGTACTCGGGCGGGTCGCCGAAGGCGTTCCACATCGTGGCGTGTCGGGCCACCAGCTTGAGGGTGACCTTCTCACCCGAGCCTCCGATCAGCAGCGGCAGCGGCGTCTGAAGCGGCGGTGGGTTCAGCTTGGCCATCCGGGCCTGGATGCGGGGCAGGGCGGCGGCCAGGTCGCCCAGGCGGCTCGGGCCGGTGCCGAAGTCGTAGCCGTACTCGACGTAGTCACGCTCGAACCAGCCGCTGCCGATCCCGAGGATGAAGCGGCCGCCGGAGAGGTGGTCGATGGTGCGGGCCATGTCGGCCAGCAGCTCGGGGTTGCGGTAGCTGTTGCAGGTGACCATGGCGCCAATGGCGGCCCGGCCCGTCTCCACGGCCATGGCCGCCAGCAGGCTGTACCCCTCGAAGTGGGCGGCATCAGGGTCGCCGTGAAGCGGGTAGAAGTGGTCCCACACCCAGATCGAGTCGGCGCCCGCCTGGTCGGCGGCCCGCCACGCCGCCCGCATGTCGTCGGTGGTCGTCGCCTGGGGCTGGAGCTGAACGCCGATCTTCAGAGCCATTGGTAGTCAGGGGCGCGGTGCCGTGGCCGGTCCGTTTCCCCATCCCCCTTTCAATCCGTGCATGCGGTTCTCCCGCACACGGCTTACCGACGGTCGTCTTGACATGGTTACGCTGCCTTCGGATAGCGGATCGT